>JBBDQT010000108.1:0-6689 GCA_040905815.1 Acidimicrobiales bacterium | reverse complement strand
TGTCGTCGTCGACGACGCAGTCGGCGACGTGGACGGCGGGACCCGACAGGGTGACCGTGTCGCCGAGCACGACCTCGACGTCGCCTCCGGGGAGGTGCACCGTGACCCGCTCCCCGACCAGGCCCCACTCGTGGACGGCGTGGGCGGCGGCGGCGGCGCCGGTGCCGCACGCCTCGGTGATGCCGGCGCCCCGCTCCCACACCCGCAGGTCGAGCGCATCCAGCTCTCCCGCGGAGAGGGCCACGAACCCGACGTTGATCCCTTGCGCGAACTGCCGCTCGGTGACGGGGCCGGCGTCGGCGAGGTCCACGGCGGAAGGGTCGTCGACGAGGACCACGAGGTGGGGGTTGCCGAGGTCGAGGGTGGAGAGACCCGGATGCTCACTCTCGGGACCCTGGAGCAGCCGGGCGGTGACCGGCAGCGACAGCCACCCGGTGTCGGGCTCGGGGCCGGGACGGACCTTGCCCATGTCGACGTCGACCTGGGACGTGCCGAGGGGTCCGGCCCGCAGCGACACGGCGCGCACGCCGCCGCCGGTGGCGACGGTGAGGTGGAGCTCGTCGACGCCGCGGTGGCGGGCCACCGCGAGTGCCAGGCAGCGGACGCCGTTGCCGCTCATCTCGGCCACGCTGCCGTCGGCGTTGCGCAGGGCCATGGTGAGGTCGGCGCCGTCGGTCCCCGGCGTCACGCGGATGAGCCCGTCGGCCCCGATGCCGCGCCTGCGGTCGCAGAGCGCCGCGGCGAGGCCGGCGTCGATCGGCGTTGCATCGTCGAGGTCGACCAGCACGAGGAAGTCGTTGCCGAGACCGTGCAGCTTGGCGAGGTGCATCAGGTGGAGTCTCCCAGCACGGTGGCGGGGGCGGGAAGCGGGTTCCCGGTCGTCTCTACCCAGCGGATCCGCGGATCGCGCCGGAACCACCGCACCTGGCGGCGAGCGAAGCGACGGGTGCGGCGGACGATCTCGGCGACAGCCTCGTCCAGCGAGCACCCACCCTCGAGGTGGTCGAGCACCTCGGCGTAGCCGAGCGCCTGACGGGCGGTGCGCGACGGGCCGCCCGGCCTGGCCGCCAGGCGGGATACCTCCTCGACGAGGCCGGCGGCCACCATGGCGTCGACTCGCTCGGCGATGCGCCGGTCGAGCACGTCGGCCGGGATCCGTAGTCCGACCTGGTGGACGGGCGAGCTCGGGTACACCTCGAGCCCCGGCCCGAACGAGGAGAACGGTCGACCGCTGCCGAGCGTCACCTCGAGCGCTCGGATGACCCGCCGGCGGTTGGTGGACTCCATGCGGGCGGCGGCGACGGGGTCGAGCTCGACGAGGCGGGCGTGGAGGGCGGCGGTGTCCGGCTCGGCCTCGATCTCTCCACGCGCATCGGGGTGCACGCCGGGGATCTCGAGGTCGTCGACGAGCGCCCGCACGTACAGCCCGGTGCCGCCGACGAGCAGCGCCCGCTGACCTCGCCCGGCGATGTCGGCCATGGCGGCGCGGGCGGCCTCGAGGAAGCGGCCGAGGGAGAAGTCCTCATCGGGTTCGGCGAGGTCGAGCAGGTGGTAGCAGACCTCGGACCGTTCGGCGGCCGTCGGCTTTGCCGTGCCGATGTCCATCCCCCGGTACACCTGCATGGAGTCGACGGTGACGATCTCGACGTCGCCGGCTGCCCGCGCCGCCGCGTGCGCCAGCGCCGACTTCCCGGAGGCGGTGGGGCCCACGAGGGCGGTGACGCCCGGCGACGGCGCACGGCCACCGACCTCGCTCACAGCCGTGGCTGCACGATGACCTCGTCGTCCACGGCGACCTCGCCCGGCTCGCGCACCCAGGCGTACCAGCGGACGCCCTCGGGGCGGACCTCGTGGGCGAGGCGGGAGAAATCACCGTCGGTGAACCACCGGGACTGCTTCTTGCAGGGGACCGCCGGGAACGAGAGCTCGGCGAGCGCCGTGCCGACGCGCAGCATGGAGCCCGGGCGGAGCGTGGCCCAGTCGACGCCCTCGACGGTCACGTTCTCGCCGGCTGCTCCGGGACCGATCGTGTGGCCCTCGGCGGCGAGGCCGGCGATGACCTCGCCCGACCACAC
The DNA here is from genome assembly GCA_040905815.1 of Acidimicrobiales bacterium. Taxonomy (GTDB): domain Bacteria; phylum Actinomycetota; class Acidimicrobiia; order Acidimicrobiales; family CADCSY01; genus CADCSY01. The sequence goes on along the minus strand of JBBDQT010000108.1, from coordinate 4,614 downwards.
GCACAGCGCCTGGAACGGCCGGCCATGGTGCTTGGCGTCCTCCTGGCGGTCCCCTGCGACGCCTCGGCGTCCGACCTCGGCGCGGGGCACGGCGAGCTTGGGGACCCCACCGGTCGATGTGCTCACCTGCGCGATCCGTCCGGCGCCCGCTGGCGTCCCCGCGCCGACCGCCGCCAGACCCCGGCTGACGTCCATCTGGTGGTGAGTCGCGTCGTGGACGGTGTCGAGGAGCACGGCGCGGGCCTGGACGGTCGAGCCGGGCAGCCGACCGTGATGGTCCCAAGCCCCCTGTGCAGCACGGCGCGCCAGCGCCGCGAGCGCGCGGCCCTCCTCGCTGATCGCGACGAGCACCTCGGTCGGGTCGAGCACGGCAGGCCCCGCACCCGCGCTGGCGTCGACGGCACGTGCGGGCGGGGCCACCTCCACGCCGTCGGTGCCCAGGATCTGTTCGAGCTGCTGGCGAGCCGCCGACAACATGGACGCTGTGTGGACGCCGTACTCGAGGGCGGACCACGAACCTGGAGCCGGGCGGTCGGCGAGCGCAGACGCCGGGGTGTCGCGGGTGGCGAGACGCCACCACGGGTCCGCCAACGCGTCGAACAGCGTCACGGCGTCGCGGACGCGCCAGTCCGACGCATCGAATCCGCAATCGTCGCACGTCTGAGGAGCGAGCCCGTCCACCCCACCAGGATGCCCGACCTCCACCTGGTCCGTGTTGCCGGCACCAGCAGCCCGGTCGTCGATGAGCCGGCGTCGCCTCAGGTCGGGAGCACCCGTGCGACCAGGTCGAGCATGGCGACGGCGACCCGCGCCGGGGCACTCACGAGCTCGAGGTGGGAGCCGTGGACGCTGGTCACCGGCCAGCCCATCCCCGACGCCGCCGCCTCCTCCACGGCGTAGGTCTCGCTGAGCCGGAGGTACGCGCAGGGGGCTGCAGGCCAGCCCGGCACGACCGGGAGCGGCTCCTCGAAGAGGGCGTAGGGGATCGGCGAGAGCTCGGCCACCACCTGCGCCCGCCGGTCGGGATCGGGGACGAAACCGTCGATCGCTCCCCGGCCCCACCACTCGTGCCACGGAGGGAGCGTGCCGTCGGGCCGGACGAGACCGGTGAGGAGCCCACGGAACGACGGGTGAAGCTCGGAGATGCGGGCCCGGCCGGGCATCGGGAGGGCTGCGTCGACGAGGAGGTGGCACACGACGCGCGCCCCGAGCGCCTCGCCGATCGCCGGGAGCAGCGGACCTGCGCCGCTGTGAGCGGCGACGACGAGCGGACCCTCGACGCCGGCGGCATCGACCGCTGCGGCAACCGCCTCGACGGCCGGAGCGGCGAACGGCGGTCCCGTCGTGGTGGCGGCGACGAGCGACGGCACGACCACGTCATCGCCTCTGGCCCTGAGCACCTCCGCGACCCCTGTCCACGTCGCCGGGCCGACGAGGGGGCTGTGGACGAGGACGAAGGCGGGCATGCCGCTCGGCTACCCGGCGGTGACGGGGATGCGCGTCTTGTGCCGGGGGCGAGATGTGACCTCGACGAGGTAGCCGCCCAGGTGGTGCGGGGCGGCGCCCGTGACGGCGACGGAGGCGACGGTGCCGGCACCGAGGGGCGCCGGCGACGAGAAGTGGACGAGCTTGTTCTGGCGGGTCCGCCCGGTGAGGACCGACTCGTCCTTGCGGGACGGACCCTCGACCACGACCTCCTCGGTGCGGCCGATGCGGGCGCGGTGCCTGGCGAGCGCGCTGCGCTCCACGACGACCCGCAGCCGCTCGAAGCGCTCGGAGACCACCTCTGCGGGGACGAAGGCATCGGCCATCTCGAACGCCTCCGTGCCGGGTCGGGGGCTGAAGATGAACGTGTAGGCGCTGTCGTACTCCGCCTCGGCCACGAACTCGAGGCTTCGCTCGAAGTCGTCGTCGGTCTCACCAGGGAAGCCGACGATCAGGTCGGTGGTGACGGCGAGGTCGGGGATGGCGGCACGGGCGGCGTCGAGGCGCTCGAGGTAGCGCTCAGCGGTGTAGCCCCGGTGCATGGCGGCGAGCGTGGCGTCGCTGCCGCTCTGCAGCGGCAGGTGGAGGTGCTCGCACACCGCCGGGGACTCGGCCATGGCAGCGATCGTCTCCGGTCGGAGGTCCTTCGGGTGCGGGCTGGTGTAGCGGACCCGGCTGATCCCCTCGACCGCGGCGACCGCCCGCAGGAGCTCGGCGAACAGCGGTCGGATCCGGTCGGTGCCACCCGCCTTGCGGGCAGCGAGGGTGAGATCACGGCCATAGGAGTTCACGTTCTGGCCGAGGAGGGTGACCTCGAGCGTGCCGGCCTCCGCGAGCTGGTTGACCTCTGCCACCACCTCGTCGAAGGGGCGACTGATCTCCACGCCGCGCACCGAGGGGACGATGCAGAACGCGCAGGCGTTGTCGCAGCCGATCTGGATGGTGACCCAGGCCGAGTGGGCGAGGTCGCGCCGCACCGGCAAGGCGGAGGGGAACGCCTCGGACTCGGCGAGGATCTCCATGACCGGTCCACTGCCTGCGGCCTCGTGCAGCAGGTCGACCGCGCGTCCGACGTTGTGGGTGCCGAAGACGACGTCGACGAAGGGCGCTCGCCGCTGGATGGCGTCCTGGTCCTTCTGCGCGAGGCAGCCGGCGACGGCGATCTGCATGGTGGGCTTCGCTCGCTTCAGCGCCTTGAGCTCTCCCAGGTGACCGTAGAGCTTGTTGTCGGCGTTCTCCCGGATGCAGCAGGTGTTGAGCACCACCACGTCGGCCGCCTCGACGTCGGGCACCTCGATCAGCCCGTCGGCCTCCAGCAGCCCCGCGATGCGCTCGGAGTCGTGCACGTTCATCTGGCAGCCGTACGTGCGGACCGCGTAGGTGCGCCCACCAGGCGCGTCGCTCGGCTCGGCCACGGTGCTCACGGTGCTCACGGTGCCAGGCTACGTGTTCCCGAGCGGTGCCTCAGTCGACGCTGGCGACGTGGTGCTGCACGGGGATCGCGTCGAGATCGAGGAGCTCGGGATCGGGAAGGCGACGCTCGCGGTCCTCGATGCGGAGCCGGATGGCGGTGCGGCGCTCCCCGTCGATCTCGATGTCGGCGAACGTCGGGACGCACACGAGGTCGAGCCCGGCGGGCGCGACGTAGCCGCAGGCGATGGCGAGGGCCTTGATCGCCTGGTTCAGGGAACCGGCGCCCACCACCTGCACCTCGACGCAGCCGGCGCGCCGGATGATCCCGGCCATCGCGCCCGCGACGGCGTTCGGGCTGGAACGGCTGGAGACCTTCAAGATGTCGACGTGACCCTCGGGGGTCTCCCGCGGCTCGACCACTGCAGTGACGTTTCGACGCCGCGAAGCGTCCTTCCTGCCGAGAACGCCTCATTTCGCCGGACACATCGAGCGACGCGATCGGGGACCTGCCCGGCGCCCGTTGCCCGTCCGCCGGGCCGCGACCAGTCTGGTGGGCGTGGACGACCCACGGGAGCCCGTCGAGCGGATCAGCGCGGTGACGCTGGTCACGACGGACATGGCGGCGTCGGTCGCCTTCTACGAGGCCCTCGGCTTCAGGGTCCTCTACGGAGGTGCGGGCGCGCCGTTCACGAGCCTCCGGGTCGGCAGCGGCTTCCTCAACCTCCAGCTCGGCGTTGGTGAGGGCGGGCCCTTCGGCCCCGGCTGGGGCCGGATCGTCTTCTGGGTCGACGACGTGGACGCGATGCACGCCCGCGCCGTGGCCGCGGGCCTCGAACCGGTCACCGAGCCCGAGGACGCGCCCTGGGGCGAGCGCTACTTCCACCTGCGCGACCCCGACGGCCACGAGCTGAGCTTCGCCCGCCCGCTCACCTCGCTCAGCCCCGCTCGGTAGGGCGCGAGCAGCGGGCCTGTGCCCGTTGCCCTGTGGCGCGGTCAGTCAGTCCAGGGTGATCGGGAGGTCGTCAGGGTCGAGCTCGTCCTCGTCGGCGTCCGCCTCGGCAGGGAGCTCCTCGTCCCCGAGGCCGACACCGACCTGGCGGCGGATCTTCTCGTCGATCTCCATCATGAGCTCGGGGCTCTCGGCCAGGAACGTCTTCGCGTTCTCCCGGCCCTGGCCGAGCTGCTCGCCCTCGTAGGTGTACCAAGCACCCGACTTCTTGGCGATGCCGAGGTCGACGGCGATGTCGAGCACCGAGCCCTCACGACTGATGCCCTTGCCGTACATGATGTCGAACTCGGCCTGCTTGAACGGCGGGGCCACCTTGTTCTTGACCACCTTGACCCGGGTCCGGTTGCCGACGACCTCGACGCCGTCCTTCAACGACTCGATCCGGCGGATGTCAAGCCGCACCGAGCTGTAGAACTTCAGCGCCCGCCCCCCCGGCGTGGTCTCCGGGCTCCCGAACATGATCCCTATCTTTTCACGCAGCTGGTTGATGAAGATGCAGATCGTGTTGGACTTGTTGAGGTTGGCGGTGAGCTTGCGCAGGGCCTGGGACATGAGCCGGGCTTGGAGGCCGACGTGGCTGTCGCCCATCTCCCCCTCGATCTCGGCCCGGGGGGTGAGGGCGGCGACGGAGTCGATCACGACGACGTCGAGGGCGCCGGAGCGGATCAACATGTCGCAGATCTCGAGCGCCTGCTCCCCCGTGTCGG
>JBBDQT010000107.1:0-1137 GCA_040905815.1 Acidimicrobiales bacterium | reverse complement strand
ACCTCGTCGTGGCGTTCCAGCAGCGCTCGCCACTCCCGGTCTCCCGCGGCTGCGGCTCTTTGCGTCGAGTCGACGATGTCGGTGAACACGATCGTCGTCAGGACCCGGTCGGGGGTGGGGAGCGACTTGCCGAGGGCGCGCAGCGCCTTACGGTAGCCGTCGACGTACTCCTCGACGTGGTCGAGGTAGTCGGGCTCGATCCGTCTTCGGAAGAGCGAGGCGCTGAACACCGTCGCCCAGTCGGAGACCGGCATGACGTAGTCCTCGACCTGCCGGAAGTACAGCGGCCACCGCCGGACGTGCTCTTCCGACCGGAAGAGGTTCATCCGACTTCAATTGAACGGAGCCGACCCCATCCGTGAGCGGGAGAACGGGCTCGTCATGTACCCGACGGCCGTGTCAGGTGTGACCTCGAGGATCGCCTCGTCGCGCATCCGGACGCGGATCGGATCCCCGCAGTCCAGGCACCGCGAGTCGATCTGGACCTCTTGTCCCGGGAAGAGCCAGCGCACGGCCAGCACCTCCATCCCTCATTGCCCGTACCACTTCTGAACACCGTCGACGGAGACCAGGTAATGGGTCGGGACGTTGCTGAACGGCGCCCAGGACTCGACGTTGTCGGTGTCTTGCGAGAGCCATGACCCACCGACGGGCGACGCGGTGGTCGCCGTCTCCCTGAGCAGCTCGCGCGCGACGTTGATGTCGATGCCGAGCCGGTCGGCCAGCTCGCTGTAGTGCGGCGCCCGACCGATGTCGACGAACTGCTGCAGGACGGTCGTGTAGGCCCGCTGGATCATCGCCCGATCTGCCATGCGCCACCCTCCCATATCCGGTCCTGCGTCGACCGGGAGGTCACCTCACCGCGGCATCGCTCACCTCACCGCGGCGTCGGGGTCTTCGTAGACGGGCTCGCCCCGGAGGAGGCGACGGCTGATGGACACGACCTGATCGAGCCGGCGCACGGTGGGCGTGTGGGCGGCGAGCCAGCGGGCGGCACCGACGAGCACGAGGCCTGCCTCTGGTGAGCCCGACGGCCAAGCGCGGTGTTGGGCGGCGGCGGCGTCGACGGACTGGAACCAGTGGAACCCCGCGTCTTCCCGGAGCATCGCCCGGCACAGCTCCGCCAGCACGGCGTGG
>JBBDQT010000106.1:0-6848 GCA_040905815.1 Acidimicrobiales bacterium | reverse complement strand
AAGTGGGCGGCACAGACCCAGCGCGCGGTCGAGAACTTCCCGATCTCCGGCCTGACGATCGACCGGTCGCTCATCGCCGCCCTCGCCGCCATCAAGGGGGCGGCAGCCCAGACGAACGGCCGGCTGAAGGTCATCGACAAGGACATCGCCAAGGCCATCGCCGATGCCGCCGCCGAGGTCGCGTCCGGACGGTGGGACGCGGAGTTCCCGGTCGACGTCTACCAGACCGGCTCGGGCACGTCGTCGAACATGAACACCAACGAGGTCCTCGCCACCCTCGCCTCGGAGAAGCTCGGCCGCCCGGTCAAGCCGAACGACGAGGTCAACGCGAGCCAGTCGAGCAACGACGTGTTCCCCTCCGCCATCCATGTCGCCGCGGCCCAGGGGATCCAGGACGACCTCATCCCCGCCCTCGAGCACCTGGCCAAAGCCCTGCGGAAGAAGTCCCGCGAGTTCAAGACGGTCGTGAAGTCGGGCCGCACCCACCTCATGGACGCAACCCCCGTCACCCTCGGCCAGGAGTTCGGCGGCTACGCCACCGCCGTCGAGATCGGCATCGAGCGCCTCGAGGGGGTGCTCCCACGGGTCGGCGAGCTGCCCCTCGGCGGCACCGCGGTGGGCACGGGGATCAACGCCCCGAAGACGTTCGCCAAGGGCACCATCGGCATCCTCGCCGACTCGTTCGGCCTGCCCCTCACCGAGGCGCGGGACCACTTCGAGGCCCAGGCCTCCCGTGACGCGCTGGTGGAGGCGTCAGGCGTGCTCCGCACGATCGCGGTGTCGCTCTACAAGTGCGCGAACGACCTGCGGTGGATGGCGAGCGGACCCCGCACCGGCCTCGCCGAGATCCGCATCCCCGACCTCCAGCCCGGCTCGTCGATCATGCCCGGCAAGGTGAACCCGGTGATCCCCGAGGCGGTCTGCCAGGTCGTGAGCCAGGTCATCGGCAACGACGCAGCCGTCGCGTTCGGCGGCGCCGCCGGAAACCTCGAGCTCAACGTCATGCTGCCGGTGATCGCCCGCAACATCCTGGAGTCGATCCGCCTCCTCTCCAACGTGAGCCGCGTCTTCGCCGACCGCACCGTCGCCGGCATCGAGGCCGACGTGGAGCGCTGCAAGGCGTATGCGGAGTCGTCACCGTCGATCGGGACGTCGCTGAACCCCTACGTCGGCTACGAGAAGGCGGCCGAGGTGATCAAGGAGTCGACGAGGACCGGTCGCTCGATCCGCGAGCTCGTGCTCGAGCGAGGCTGGATGACCGACGCCGAGCTCGACAAGGCGCTCGACGTGCTCGCCCTCACCAAGGGGGGGACCACCAAGTAGTCAGCTGCCGGGGGCGGGTTCTTGGGCCGGCGCGTCCGGGTCGGGGAACTCGCCGCCGCCGTGCTCCTCGCCCTTGCCGACGTTCTGCTGGCGGATGACGACGTCGTCCCCCTCGTCCACGTCGAGGGGGACCGTCTCGGGGTCGTGGGTCCGCTCGTCGGGGGCGCCCGGCGCGCTGGGCGCCTGGTTGCCGTGCTCGCCGTCGCTCGCGTCGTCGCTCACGGTGCCTCCGGTGCGTTCGTCTCGACCGTCACCGGGGTGAGTGCTTCGGTGGTGGGTCCGCAGATGACCTTACCGTCGGTGTCGTAGCGGGAGCCGTGGCACGGGCAGTCCCAGGACCGCTCGGCGTCGTTCCAGTCGACCGTGCAACCGATGTGGCGGCAGATGGCGGACACGGCGTGGACGGTGCCCTCCGGATCCCTGTACGCGGCCACCTTGTCGCCATCGAGGTCGACGATGCCGCCGTCGCCGGGCGCCAGGTGGTCGACCGACTTCGCGGTCAGGCGGCGCACGTGGTCGACCACGAAGCGCTTCCCGACGTTGACGTTCTCCTTCACGAGCTCCTGCACCGACTCCTTCGTCGGGTTCACGCGCGTCGCGTCGTAGAGCGGTGTCCACGGTGAGGATCCCCCGGTCAGCTCGGTCGAGAGCAGCGCGGCGGCAGCGGTGCCGTTCGTGAGCCCCCACTTCTTGAAGCCGGTCGCGACCCACGTGTGCTTGCGGCGGGCTGACCGACCGACGTAGGGCACCTGGTCGACCGTCACGTAGTCGTGGGACGACCACCGGGTCTCGATCGACTTCACGTCGAACTGCGCGCGCGCCCACGTCTCCAGCTCCTCGTAGTGCTGCCTGGTCGGCCCGCCTTGTCCGACCTTGTGGCTCCGGCCGCCCAGCAGGAGCCCCTCGGAACCGTCCTCGAGGGGGATGCTCCGGATCGTCCTGCTCGGCGAGTCGGAGCCGAGGTACATGCCCTGGGGGATCGGGCCGTCGACCCGAGCGGCCAGCGCGTACGAGCGGACCGGGTGCGCCTTGGCGAAGTAGCCGCCGGCGTCGACGAAGGGCAGCAGCGTGGCGATGACGACGTCGTCCGCGGTCACGTTGCCGCCCTCGGCGGTGACCACGACCCGGTCGCCGTCCTCAGCGACGTCGTGCACCCACGTCCGCTCGAACACCGGCACGCCGGCCGCACGGAGCGCTTCGCCGAGGCCAAGGCAGTAGTCCCGGGGGTGGAACGCGAGCTGGCGCTCGAAGCGGACCGCGCCGAGCACCGGGTAGGGGAGCTCGGTCTCCTCGGTGAACGACGCCGGCAGCCCGAGCCGGTCGGCGACCGCAGCCTCCTCGCGCACCTTCTCGACCTTCTGCGCCTCGGTCGTGTACGTGTAGGCGGGCCGGTCGCTCGCCCTGCACTCGATGCCGAAGCGGTCGATGAGGGAGCGGATGATCTCGATGGCGGCCTCGTTCGCCTCCCCGTAGAGCAGCGCCAGGTCCTCTCCCACCGTCTTGAGCAGCCCGGTGTAGGCGAGCCCGTGGAGAGATGTCACCTTGGCGGTGGTGAAGCCGGTGGTGCCGGTCGCCAGCTCCCGACCCTCGAGCAGCGCGACCCGGACGCCGGCGTCGTGGAGCATGACGGCGGTCGTCAGGCCGGTGATCCCGCCCCCGACGACGCAGACGTCGACGTCGAGGTCGTCGGTCAGCGGCGGGAACGTGCTCTGGACGGGTGTCGTGGTCGTCCAGATGGACGGGTTGGGACCGCGCTGGCGGGCGCCGGTCCCCGAAGGAACGGGGGTGGGAGGCATCGGTCCGGATCTGCCCGCACGAGGTGACCAGCAACCCTGTCCGCCCAAACCTGTCAGCCGAGCGCCGGGGTCCCCTCGTAGGCACCCGGGTCACGGGGGCCGGGGATCGTCGGACGGCTCCAGCTCATGGCGCGCGAGAGGTTCTCGGTGATCTCCCGCCACTCCGCCGGGCGCCAGCCCTCGGCCATGCCGGCGATGCTGAGGTCCTGGCGGATGTGCACGAGCGCCGGGAGCCGCTCCACCTCGAGGCCCTTCACGACGGCGCGGTCGGGGTCGGCGAAGGTCAGGAACTCCTTCGCGTAGGGGCCGAGGAACTGGTGCGCCTCCTCGGCGGTGCACGTCACGAGCACCGCGACCCGGCAGTCCGCCTCGTCGTAGGTGCGCAGGATCCGGGCCACGCTGGGCAGCAGCCAGGCGCTCTCCGAGGTGAACGGGTCGAGCACCACGGCCACGAGGTGGAACGTGGTCAGCCACTCGAGCAGGGTGTGGCTCTGGCCGTCGAGCGTCGTCAGCGTCAGGTCGGACGGCGCCTCGGTGACCACGGCGAGGAAAGGTAGTACGCCATCCCGTCGCCTCACGACTCCTGGCCGTGCGACGTGGCCGGCGCCGGTATCGTCCGACCGTGCACCCGATCGAGCGGCTCCGCCACGTCGCCCGCGCCGGTTCCGTCGAACACGGCGTGCTCGCCCAGGAGGCAGCCGCGGCCCTCGGGAACCTGGGAGATGACCCTGGCGGCCTCGTCCTGGCCTGCAAGCGCCTCGTCGACCGGCACCCGGCTGCCGGCCCGCTGTGGACCATGTGCGCACGGGTCCTCCTGGCCGGCGACCCCAGGAAGGAGGCGTGGCGCTGCCTCGCCGAGGTCGACGACGACCTCACCGCGAGCCACGTCGTCCAGCTGCTGCCCGACGACGCGGTCGTGACCGTGCTCGGCTGGCCGGAGATCGCCGCCCGCGCCCTGCCGCCTCGTGGTGACCTGGTGGTGCGGGTGGTGGACGTCCTCGGTGAGGGCCGCCAGCTCGTCCGCCGTCTCGCCCTCCGGGACGTCGAGGTGAGCGAGGTGCCCGAGTCCGGTGCAGCCGCTGCCGTCCTGTCCGGCGACCTCGTCCTGCTCGAGGCGCTTGCCAGCGGACCTGACGCCTTCCTCTCCGTACCCGGCGCCCGGGCGGCGGCGGCCGTGGCACGCCACGCCGGCGTTCCCGTCTGGGTCGTGGTCGGCGCCGGACGGGCGCTCCCCGGCCCTCTCTGGGACGGGCTCACCGCCCGCGTCGCCGAGCGCGGGGATCCGTGGGACGCCGACGTCGAGGTCGTCCCTCTCGACCTGATCGACGTCGTGGTGGGTCCGGTCGGTCAGGCGACCGGCACCGAGCTCGCCGTGCGGGCAGACGCACCGGTCGCGCCGGAGCTCCTGCGCACCGACCGGCCCGGCATCGCTCGCTAGGGTCGCCGCATGGGCGACATGGTGGAGTTCCCGAGCAACGGCACGACCGGCACCGGCTACCTCGCGGCGCCGGAGCAGGGCGCCGGCATCGGCCTGGTCGTGATCCAGGAGTGGTGGGGCCTCGTCCCCCACATCAAGGACGTGTGTGACCGCTTCGCGGCTGAGGGTTTCACCGCCATCGCCCCAGACCTCTTCCACGGGCGCACCACCACCGAGCCCGACGAGGCGGGCAAGGAGATGATGGCCATGGACATGGCCAGGGCGGGAAAGGACATGGGCGGGGCCGTCGACTTCCTCCTCGCCTCCGACAAGGTCCGCGGTGACGGTGTGGGCGTGACCGGGTTCTGCATGGGTGGCGGCCTCGCCCTCGTGCTCGCCACGCAGCGACCGGATGCGGTCAAGGCGTGCGTGCCCTGGTACGGCCTGATCCCCTGGCCCGACGCCCAACCCGACTGGTCCGCGCTGCAGGCCTCCGTGCGCGGCCACTACGCCGAAGAGGACGCTTTCTTCGGGCCCGACAAGGCCGCCGAGCTCGAGACCCAGCTGAAGGACCTCGGCAAGGACGTCGAGCTGTACGTCTACCCGGGTGTCGACCACGCCTTCTTCAACGAGGCCCGGCCCGAGGTCTACGACGCGACCGCGGCCGACCTCGCCTGGACCCGCACGCTGGAGTTCCTCCGCGCGAAGCTCGGCTAGCCCGTGTGCGTCCCGTCCGTCCCGCTCGAGGACGTCGCCCGCTACCCGCTGCCGGGCATGGTGCAGCCGGGCGCCCTCGCCTTCAGCCCCGACGACTGCCACGTCACCTACCTGCACAGCCCCGAGCGCAGCCTGCGCCGGGAGCTGTGGGCGATGGACGTCGAGACCGGTGAGACGTCCGTGCTCGCCGGCGCCGGCGGTGGCGCCACCGAGGAGGACCTGTCGCTCGAGGAGAAGCTCCGCCGGGAGCGCCAACGGGAGCTCGGGATCGGCGTGACCCGCTACGAGTGGGCCGAGGAGGCAGACCGGCTGATCGTGCCGGGCCCAGACGGGGTCGAGGTCATCGACGGCGCCGCTCCCGGTGCGGCCCGGCGCACGCTGCTCGCCGGCCTCGACCATCCTGTGCTCGACCCGTGCCTGTCGCCCGACGGGACGCTCCTCGGCTACGTCCTCGACGGTGAGGTGCACGTGGTGCCCGCCGACGGGACCGGCCCGTCCCGGCAGGTCACCGAGGGCGCTCGGGGGACGGGCCGGACGAACGGCCTCGCCGAGTTCGTCGCCCAGGAGGAGCTCGACCGCGCCCGGGGTTGGTGGTGGTCACCCGATGGCTCGCGCATCGCCTACGTCGAGGTCGACGAGACCCACATCCCCGTCTACCGGATCGTGCACCAGGGGTCCGACGCCGTCGGCGCCGGCGCCGAGGAGGATCACCGCTACCCCTTCGCCGGCGCGGAGAACGCACACGTGCGGATCGCGGTGGTCGACGTGCCAGGCGACGGCGAGGATCCGGCGGAGCCGGCGTGGGCGGACCTGCCGGGCCTCGCCGAGGGCTACCTCGCGCGGATCGACTGGTTCGACGACGGCACGCTCGCTGTCCAGGTGCTCGACCGGCCCCAGGCGCGCCTCGAGCTGTTCCGGGTCGACCCGGCGACGGGCGCAGCGACGTCGCTGCTCGTCGAGGAGAGCGACGTCTGGGTCAACGTCCACGACTGCTTCCGGTCCCTGCCGGGGGGCGGCTTCCTCTGGGCCTCGGAGCGGACCGGCTTCCGCCACCTCGAGGTCCGGGCCGCCGACGGGTCGCTCGAGCAGGTGGTGACGTCGGGGGACTGGATGGTCGACGACGTCGTCGGCGTCGCCGCCGAGGTGCCGGACCCGCACGTGTGGTTCACCGGCACCGCCGACGGGCCGACGGAGCGCCACCTCTACCGTGTGCACCTCTTCGGCGGCGAGTGCGTCCGGGTGACGGAGGCCGTAGGGACCCACGCCGTCACCGCCGACCACGGCTGCACCCGCTTCGTCGACGTCCACCACAGCATCGAGCGGCCGCCCACGGTCACGCTGCGGTCACTCGATGCCGGCACGGTCCTGCAGACTGTGTTCGACGAGGTGGATCCCCGCGTCGCCGAGCTCGGCCTCGTCCCACCCGAGCTGACCACCGTCACCACGAGCGACGACGAGACGCTCCACGCCGCGCTCTACCAGCCCGACGGAGGCGGCCCCTTCCCGACCGTCGTCGCCGTGTACGGCGGCCCTCACGCCCAGCTCGTCACCGACTCGTGGGCCCGCACCGTGGCCATGCGGGCCCAGCACCTGCG
>JBBDQT010000105.1:0-1166 GCA_040905815.1 Acidimicrobiales bacterium | reverse complement strand
TACGAGGTCGTCGGCATGGTGCGCCGCAGCAGCACCGTGAACTACGAGCGGATCGCCCACATCCAGGAGCGGATCGACTTCGCCCAGGGGGACCTGCTCGACGAGGTCTCCATGATCAACATGCTCCGGGAGCACCGGCCCGAGGAGGTCTACAACCTCGCCGCCCAGAGCTTCGTGCAGACGAGCTTCGGCCAACCCGTCCTCACCGGGGAGACCACCGCCCTCGGCGTGACCCGCATACTCGACGCCATCCGCATCGTCGACCCCGGGATCCGCTTCTACCAGGCGAGCTCGAGCGAGATGTTCGGAAAGGTGCAGGCGGTCCCGCAGTCGGAGACGACGCCGTTCTACCCACGCTCCCCGTACGGCGTGGCGAAGCTCTACGGCCACTGGATCACGATCAACTACCGGGAGAGCTACGACCTCCACGCCTCCTCGGGGATCCTCTTCAACCACGAGGGGCCGAGGCGGGGACTCGAGTTCGTCACCCGGAAGATCTCCCACCACGCCGCCAAGATCAAGCTCGGCCTGGCGACGGAGCTGCGCCTCGGGAACCTCGACGCCCAGCGGGACTGGGGCTTCGCCGGCGACTACGTCGAGGCGATGTGGCGCATGCTCCAACAGGACGGGCCCGGCGACTACGTCGTCGCCACGGGAGAGACCCACGAGGTCCGCGAGTTCTGCGAGGTGGCCTTCAGCCACGTCGGGCTCGACTACCGCGACCACGTCGTGCAGGACGAGCGCTTCATGCGCCCGGCCGAGGTGGACCTGCTCGTCGGCGACCCCACCAAGGCCCGCACCGAGCTCGGCTGGGAGCTGCGCACGACGTTCCGCGATCTCGTCACGATGATGGTCGACGCCGACCTCGCCTTCCTGCAGGACCACCGGGGCAGCGGAGGAAGCTGAACGGCTCAGGCGGTCATCCACCTGCTTGAAGTGATCGATGTCGATCATGAGCACGGCCACCTGGTCACCGTGGCGCTGGGCGGTCTGGCACGCTGCGGCCAGGACCTCGTCGAGGGGGTTCGCCGTCCCTGTGGAGCAGGGACACGCTGAGCAGGACGTGCACGGTCTGACCGTCGGGGCGTAGGTAGCGCTTCTCCAGCTCGTAGCTCCGGATGTCGCCCCGGAGGAGCTGCTCGACCAAGCCCAGGTCTTCGGCTAGG
>JBBDQT010000104.1:0-6910 GCA_040905815.1 Acidimicrobiales bacterium | reverse complement strand
GCGCCGGGTACTGGCAGGTGGCGGCGGACGGCGGGATCTTCTCCTACGGCGACGCTGGGTTCTTCGGGAGCACGGGTGGTGCCCGGTTGGCGCAGCCGATCGTGGGGATGGCGGCCACGCCGTCGGGCAAGGGGTACTGGCTGGTCGCGAGCGACGGCGGGATCTTCTCGTTCGGCGACGCCCCGTTCCTCGGGAGCACGGGTGGTGCCCGGTTGGCGCAGCCGATCGTGGGGATGGCGGCCACGCCGTCGGGCGAGGGGTACTGGCAGGTGGCGGCGGACGGCGGGATCTTCTCCTACGGCGACGCTGGGTTCTTCGGGAGCACGGGTGGTGCCCGGTTGGCGCAGCCGATCGTGGGGATGGCGGCCACGCCGTCGGGCGAGGGGTACTGGCAGGTGGCGGCGGACGGCGGGATCTTCTCCTACGGCGACGCTGGGTTCTTCGGGAGCACGGGTGGTGCCCGGTTGGCGCAGCCGATCGTGGGGATGGCGGCCACGCCGTCGGGCAAGGGGTACTGGCTGGTCGCGAGCGACGGCGGGATCTTCTCCTTCGGCGACGCCCCGTTCCTCGGCAGCACCGGCGAGGAGCCGCTCGTCGATCCGGTCGTGGGCATGGCGGCCTCACCCGGAGAGGAGCCTGGCTACTGGCTCGTGGCGGCCGACGGCGGGCTCTTCAGCTTCGGCTCGGCACCCTTCGCCGGTTCGGCGGCCTCCGCCTGCAAGGTGGGACCTGCCATCGGCATGGCCACGACCCGCAGCGGCGGCTACTGGCTTGCCACCTCGGAGGTGCGCCCGACAGCGACGGGTCCGGGCACGCACCCTCTGACCGTCCTCCGGGTGCTCTCCGGCGACCTCGCGACCGAGCTCCGGCACCGGCAGGCCTGCCAGGGCAGCGCCCAGCCGTCGGCGGGGCGAGTCTCGCTACCGCTGCGCGGCGGCGTGCGCACCACCGGTTACGGCCCCCGGACCCACCCCATCTACGGGCTCCCGCAGCTCCACACCGGGATCGACCTGGCGAGGGGTGACGGGGTGGTGCGGGCCGCGGCCGACGGTGTGGTCGTCAAGGTGTCGGACCTCCACGGCTACGGCACCTCCACCATCGTCGACCACGGGGACGGGCTCTCGACGCTCGTCTCCCACCAGCGGTCGACGTCGGTGGCCGTCGGGCAGCGCGTGGTCCGCGGCCAGCCGATCGGGGAGATGGGCGCCACCGGTTTCGCGACCGGCCCCCACGTCCACTTCGAGGTCCGCGTCCACGGCGTGCCGACCGACCCCGACCGCTGGCTGTGAAGGTCGTCGAGGTCGACGCCGACGCGACCCACGACCTCCGCCGCCGTGTGCTGCGCGGCGGGAGGCCCGACGCCGAGATCCACTACGCCGAAGACGAGCACCCTGAGGCGTTCCACCTGGGGGTGCTCGACGGTGAGGACCGGATCGTCGCGGTCGCCACGTGGTCGCCGGCGCCCACCCCGCGCCGGCCCGGGGCCCGGGCGTGGCGTCTCCGGGGGATGGCCGTCGAACCGGACGTGCAGAGCGCCGGTGTCGGCGCCCTGCTGCTCGTCGCTGCCGTCGAGAGGCTGGAGGCGGCCGGCGTCGAGGTCCTGTGGGCCGACGGCCGGGACACCGCTCTCCGCTTCTACGAGCGCCACGGTTGGGTGGTGGAGGGCGACGGCTACCTGAGCGGTCCCCACGACATCCCCCACCACACGGTGGTGCGCGACCTGCGGGCCCGCAAGGAGTAGGTCAGTCCCCCTCGGTGGGGCGACGGAGGCGCTTCGTCTCGCTGCGGCGTCGCTTGGCCTCCACCCGCCGGCGCTGCGAGCCCCGCGTGGGCCGGGTTGCGACGCGCCGCGGCTCGACGTGGAGGCCGACCTTGAGCCGGCCGGCGAGGCGCTCCAGGGCGAGCGCCCGGTTGCGGACCTGCGAGCGCTCGTCGGCGGCGACGGCAACGACCTCGGGACCGAGGCGGTCGAGCAGGCGAGCCCGTTGGTGCGGCTTCAACGAGGGCGAGCCGGCGACGTCGAAGATGACCTCGACGCGGGTGTCGGCGGTGTTCGCGTGCTGTCCGCCGGGCCCGCCGCTGCGGCTGAAGCGGTACCGCAGCTCGCTCAGGGGGATCGCGAGCGACCGGTCCACCTCGAGCACGTCGTCGTCAGCCACGAGCCGACCGTACCCACGCGCTGGGTCCAGCGGGCGAGGAGCGGGTCCGCTGGCCCCCCCGGGACACGTGCCAAGGTGGGGCGGTGAGCAACACGACCATGCGAGCCGAGCCGCTCGACTTCACCTGCCCCCGTTGCGACTCCGCCGTGTCCGAGGCCTTCTACGGACCGTGCCGCACCTGCCGGGACGACCTCGCGTCGTCCCTCGGGGGCGAGGCGCGGGAGGTCGAGGTCGTCGCCTACGAGCCGAAGATGAACGTCACGCCCAACGCCGTCGCCTCGAAGGAGTAGCTACGGCCCGGCCTCGGGTCCCGGTTCCGCCCAACCGCCGGTGATGGCCTGCCGGGCGGCGGTGCGCACCACGACGGTCCCCGCGGAGCGGTCGTGCCAGCCCTGGCGGGACGGGTTCCAGACCGCCGACAGGTACACGAGGAGTCCGAGGAAGGGCCCGATCCCCGGGAGGAGCGCCGGGACCGAGGGCACGAGGTACCGGAGCGTGGCGCCACCGAGACCGGGCGGCCGGCCGGTGCCGACGTCGACCACCTGGATCTTGAGGGCCCGCTTGCCGATCGTCTGACCGCTCATGGCGATGAAGCCGATCTCGTACAGCGCGGCAGCCAGGACGGAGGCGGCCACCGCCCAGAAGGGGAGGTCGAGGCGGCCGCCCTCGACGTCGCCGAAGTCGGCGACGAGGACGATCAGCACGACGCTCGGGATCCCGAGCAGCACCCCGTCGACGAGTCGAGCCCAGAACCGGGTGCTGATGTCGGCCCGCCAGTCGCCGCTGGTCGGCAGGGGAGTCGGTTCCACAGCCAGGACCCTACGCGGCTGCCATGGCCTCCCGGCGCCGGATCCGGACGATCTCGACGGTCCGGAAGCTGGCGAGGCGCGTGCTCCACCCGTCCACGACCCGTCGCCCCGGCTCGGTCCGGAAGAACGTGGTGAGCGGTCCCTCCTGCTGGTAGGTGTCGGCGCCGGGGACGGCCTCGGTGCTCCCGTCGCTGGTGGTGACCTCGTAGCCCATGGAGCCAGTCTGCGCCATCGGTCCTGTGGGGAACCAGAGGCGCAACCCTGTGACTTCCGACCGCGATCCACAGGCCCTTCGTCCACAACCCCACGTCACCGGTCGTCCTCCAGGGTCATGCGCCTGCGGGAGGTCGGGAGCGAGCGTGGCCGGCGGACGAGCCGACCGATCATCGGCGCCGTCGACGGAGGCGCACCCTGTCCTGTAGGCCCCACCAGGTCACGAGGAGCATCTCCTCGGCGATGATCTTGAACGACATCTTCGACGAGCCCCGGACGCGGTCGGTGAAGCTGATGGGGACCTCGATGATCGTGGCTCCCGCCTGGGACATGCGGTAGGCGATCTCGATCTGGATGCCGTAACCGGTGGCCCGCGTCGACGACGGGTCGACGGACCGGAGCATGGCGGCGCGGTACGAACGGAACCCGGACGTGGCGTCGCTCACACCGGTCCGCAGCGCGAACCCGGTGTAGCGGTTGCCCCAGCGTGAGAGGGCTCGCCGGTACCTCGGCCAGTGGGGGATCGATCCGCCGGGCACGTACCGGGAGCCGATCGCCACGTCGGCGCCGCCCTCCACGGCCGCCAGCAGGGTGGGGAGCGCGCCGGGGTCGTGGGAGAGGTCGGCGTCCATCTGGATGATCACGTCGTAGCCCCGCTCCAGCCCGAGCCCGAGCCCCGCCCGGTACGCAGGGCCGAGCCCGTCCTTCGAGGGCCGGTGGAGGACCTCGATCTGGCCGAGCTCGCGCGCCGCGCGCTCGGCGAGCTCGCCGGTGCCGTCCGGGCTGTTGTCGTCGACCACGAGCACGTCGGCGGCGGGGAGGGCGAGGCGGATGCGGTGCAGCACCTCGTCGATGTTCAGGGCCTCGAGGTAGGTGGGGACCACGACGAGGGCGCGCACCGGGGCACCATAACGGTTGTCCCCGTCGCATCTGCGAGAGAGGTGTTTAC
Source organism: Acidimicrobiales bacterium (assembly GCA_040905815.1). GTDB lineage: Bacteria > Actinomycetota > Acidimicrobiia > Acidimicrobiales > CADCSY01 > CADCSY01. The sequence goes on along the minus strand of JBBDQT010000104.1, from coordinate 2,780 downwards.
CTCCTACCTACTGGTCGGTAGGATAGGTGCATGGTCGCGGACACCTCCCTCCTCGAAGAGCTGCACCCCGTCGTCGAGTCGCTCCTGGAGCGCCACCTCAGCAACGCCAAGGAGTGGTTCCCCCACGAGCTCGTGCCGTGGAGCCTCGGGCATGACTTCGAGGCCGGAGAGCCGTGGGACGAGTCGCAGGCACCGATGGACGACGCCGTCCGCAGCGCCCTCTTCGTCAACCTCCTGACCGAGGACAACCTCCCGCACTACTTCCGCACGATCGACCGCCTCTACGGCGAGGACGACGCGTGGGGCGCCTGGTCCAAGCGTTGGACGGCCGAGGAGGGTCGCCACTCGATCGTGATCCGGGACTACCTCACGATCATGCGCGCCGTCGACCCGGTGGCGCTCGAACGGGGACGCATGGCCCAGGTGAGCAGCGGCGAGGTGCCCCAACCGGCCACCGTGGCCGACGGCCTCGTCTACGTCACCCTCCAGGAGATGGCGACCCGCATCTCGCACCGCAACACCGGCCGGCTCCTCGCCGACAAGCGGGGCTATGAGATCATGGCGCGGGTCGCGGGCGACGAGCAGCTGCACCACGTCTTCTACCGGGACATCACCTCGGCCCTGCTCGAGATCGACCCGTCCGCCGTCATGCTCGCCATCGAGCGCAACGTGAAGGGGTTCCAGATGCCCGGGACCGGGATCCCGGACTTCTCGAAGCACTCCAAGGCCATCGCAGAGGCCGGCATCTACGACTTCGCCGCCCACCACGACCACATCCTCCAGCCCATCGTGGTGAAGCACTGGGGCCTCGAGGACCTCGAGGGGCTGAGCCCCGAGGCGGAGAAGGCGAGAGGGAGCACCCTCAAGTTCATCGCCCGGGTGGGCAAGGCGGGCCGCCGCACGGTGGAGCGCCGCGAAGCCCGTGCCGCCAGGGTCGGGTCACCCGAAGTCGTCTCGGCCTGACGGAGCCGCTCCTGGCCGCTCGTTCAGCAGACGTCAGCAGATGTCAGTAGACGACGACCACCTTCGTCCCCACGGGGGCGAAGTCCCAGAGGCGCTCGCTGTCGGTGTCGGCCTGGCGCACGCACCCGGCGCTGCGGTACCCGCCGAGATCGTCCTCGCTCTGGAGCGGGCGGCCGTCCCGGTACCTCGGGATCGCGTGGAAGCCGATCGCGAGGTTCTGGCCGCGCGCGAACCGGACCATGTTGCGCATGGTGATCCCGTCGTGTCCGGCATAGGCCAGCCGGGACTTCGAGAACACCGAGTAGGTGCCCGCCGCCGGCACCCCGCGGCGGCCCGAGACGGCGTAGGTGGACTCGACGTAGCCGTCGGAGGCGACGAGCCAGATCCGCTGGGCGGTGTTGCTGTAGACGATGCGTCGGCCCTCACCCGACCCGGCGGGGGCGGCGACCGCATCGGCCGCCGGTCGGGGCGGACGCGGCGAGCGGAGAAGCCAGTAGCCGGTGCCGGTCGCTGACGCCGCCATCGCCGAGACCTGCTCGCCGGCGTCGTTGTCGCTCGACGAGCCGAGGAACGCCGCACCTCCGTACGCGAAGACGCCGCCGTCGGCCGCGCCGAGCCAGTAACCCCGTCCACCCGGTTCGGCGGCCATCGTGGTGATCGGCGATCCGAGGTGGACGTCGCCGGCCGAGCCCTCGAAAGGCGCGCCGAAGGCGAAGACCCCGCCGTCGGCCGCCGCCAGCCAGTAGCCACCCGACCTCGGGTCAGCAGCAGCGGCGACGATCGGCTGGTTGAGGCGGCTGCCTCCGGTGGAGCCGTGGAATCGGGCGTCACCGAAGCTGAAGACGCCGCCATCGCGGGCCACGAGCCAGTAGCCAGCCGCACTCGGCGTGCTCGCCATCGCGACGATCGGCTCGTTCAGCGCCAGGTCTCCGGTCGAGCCGGCGAAGGGTGCCGCACCGAAGGCGAACACGCCTCCATCGGCGGCCGTGAGCCAGTACCCGTCACCCTTCGGGGTCGCGGCCATGGCGATGATCGGGCGGGCCAACGTGGAGCCGCCGAGGGACCCGTGGAACGGTGCTCCGCCGAAGCTGTTGACCTCGCCCTTCGAGGTGGTGGTCCAGTAGCCGCCGTCCGGGTGGGCCGCGATGCCGACCGCACGGTTCCACTGCGTCGCGCCCGGTGAGCCGGCGTCGGCAGCGTTGCCGAACGCGTCGATCCGGTCGACCGCCTCGGCGGTGGCGGGCGGCGCCACACCGACGAGGCCAGCCAGCAGTGCCAGCGTGAGGAGGAGCGCAGTGGTGGGGCGGGACCGCCGTCCGGGATTGGGCACGGCGGGATCTTACGAGACGTCCGAAGATGGGCGGCGGCACCTGTCGCAGGGTGAAGGCGTCCGTCGCCGGCGGGTCAACCGGCGTCGGCGAGACCTGATCGCACCTGCGGTTCGAGCAGGGCCGGTGCCCGCTCGGCCACCGCCGTCATCATCCGCCGGGCGACGATGTCGGCAGAGCCGGTGCCGTCGATCGTCGTCAGCACACCGATGCTGTCGAGCCAGACCAGCAGCGGGCCGGTCTGGGAGTCGTAGAGGGCCAGCCGGTTGGCGATGGCCTCGTCGGTGTCGTCGGACCGGCGCTCGAGCGTGCCGCCGCATGCATCGCAGGGCTGCTCCGGCGGCGCTCCGGGGGCGGCGGTGGTGGCAGCGTCGCAGCGGCTGCAGATCCGGCGGGCGGCGAGCCGCGGGAGGACGACCTCGGTGGGGACGTGCAGCTCGATGGCGAGGTCGGCGGCGCCGCTGCCGAGCACCTCGAACAGCGCCTGGC
>JBBDQT010000103.1:0-6953 GCA_040905815.1 Acidimicrobiales bacterium | reverse complement strand
CCACGTTGCCGAGGAGCCCGGGCAGCCACAACCTGGCCAGCTTGCGAGCCTGGGCCGGGTCACGGAGGAGAGGCACGGTGGACAGCGTGTCCAGTGCGAGGAGGCCCCCGACGAGACCCATCGCCCCGGGCGCGACCCGGAACGCGCGCACCATGGCGTCCCACGTGTCGCCGACGATGGCGTCGAGCAGCAGCACCGCCACGCCCCGCTCGGGCTGGCGTGCGACGAGCTCGGTCACGATGCGCCCGCCCAGGGAGTGCCCGGCGAAGACGGCCTTGCGGACGCCGAGCTCGTCGACCGTGTTGGCGAGCAGCGCCGCGTAGGCGCGGAGGTCTGCGCCACGGGCCGGGAGGCCCGCCGTGCCGCCGTGGCCGGCGGTGTCGATGGCGATCACCTTGAAACCGCTCGACACCAACCTCGACAGCGTCTGGGCGTAGAGGAAGCCCTCGGCGGTGAAGCCGTGGACGACGACGAGCGGCACCCCTCGACCCGCGACCGAGACCTGCACCCGGTGGCCGTCGGTGAGGAAGATGGCGTGACGAGCGAGCCGGGGGGCAGCGACGCTGCCGCTCCCCCGCCCGGTCAGGGGGGCGGTGGCCGGTCGCAGGAGAGCCATGAGGTCAAGCGAGGGCGGCACGTGCGGCGTCGCAGTCGCGGTCCATCTGGGCGACGAGCTCCTCGACGGAGTCGTAGCGCTCCTCGGCCCGCAGGCGGGCGACGAAGCGCACCTTCGCCGGCTCGCCGTAGAGGTCGCCGTCGAAGTCGAGCAGGTGCGCCTCGAGCAGGGAGGCTGCCTGGTCCACGTAGAACGTCGGGCGGCGACCGAGGCTGACCGCGGCCGGGTGGACGCTCCCGTCGGGCCGCTCGTACCTGCCGGCGTATATCCCGTCGGCAGGCATGGCCATCACGTCGGGGACAGCCACGTTGGCGGTGGGGAAGCCGAGCTCCTTTCCCCTCGCATCACCCCGATGGACCGTGCCCCACACCTCGTGGGGGCGGCCGAGCATGCGGTTGGCGTCGACCAGGTCGCCCTGGGCCAGTGCGGAGCGGATGGCAGTGGACGACACCGACCGGGCGCCCTCCGAACCGGAGCCGAGCAGCTGCACCCCTTCGACCTCGAAGCCCCGCTGGCGACCCATCTCCGTCAGCAGCGCCACGTCTCCCCTGCGCTGGTGACCGAAGTGGAAGTCGGCGCCCACGACCACCGCCCGAGCCCGCAGGCAGTCGACGAGGACAGCCTCGACGAAGTCCTCCGCCGACTCCTTGGAGCGAGCCTCGTCGAAGCCCACCACCACCACGTGGTCGACGCCGGTCGCCGCGAGGAGCTCGAGACGGTGCTCGAGCGTGGTGAGGAGCGGCGGCGCCGACTCGGGGCGGACGACGGCGGCCGGGTGCTGGTCGAAGGTGACGACGACGCTCCGGGCGCCCTGCTCGGCGGCGAGCCGTCGAGCCTCACCGACCAACAGCTGGTGGCCGAGGTGCACGCCGTCGAAGAAACCGAGCGTGAGCGCGCTGCCCTCGGGCGGCTCCGGGCACTCGTCGAGGGAGCGGATCACCTGCACGCAACGACGGTACCTGCGCGCGCAACGCCGTCCCGGCACCCCGGGTCCAGGAAGCGGTGCGGGTTCCTCGCCGCCACAACGACGTAGGAACCGGACCGCCGAGCAGGGGCGTCAGCCGGGGGCGAGCACCACGTCGGGGACGGCCTGGTCGCCCTGGCTCCGGTACACGGCGAGGAGGTCTCCCGAGGAGCCGTCGGTGACGGCCCACGGACCGGGACCCTCGAACGTGACGGCCTCGCCGGTGCGGACGAGGCGGCGGCCGCGGCGGACGAGATCCGCCGTGTCGGGGTCGACCGCCACCGCGTCCATCCAAGACAGCGCGTCGACCGGTGGGCGCAGCACCGCATCCTCGAGGGGGCGGGCGACGCTCAGGTCGAACGGGCCGATGGCGGTGCGCCGCAGCGCCCGCAGGTGCGCGCCGCCCCCGAGCGCCGCTCCCAGGTCGGCAGCGAGCGTGCGCACGTAGGTGCCGGACGAGCAGTCGACCTCGATCGCGAGCACACCGGGCTCGACCTCCCCCGTCACGTCGAAGCGGTGGACCGTGACCGGTCGCGCCTCGCGCGCCACCTCGACGCCCTCCCTGGCCAGCTCGTGGAGCCGGCGACCCCCCACCTTGAGAGCCGAGACCATCGGTGGCACCTGGAGGATGTCACCCGTGAGCGCTGCTGCTCCGGCTCTGGCCTGCTCCACGGTGACGCCGACCATGTCGTGGCGCGCCGTGACCTCCCCGGCGTCGTCGAGCGTGGAGGTCTCCGTTCCGAGAACGACCTCGCAGACGTAGGACTTCGGGAGCGCGGTCAGGAACTTGAGCAGCCGGGTCGCCCGGCCGATCCCGAGCAGGAGCACCCCGGTCGCACCGGGGTCGAGGGTGCCCGAGTGGCCGACCTTCTTCGTGCCAACCAGGCGGCGGGCACGGGCGACGACGTCATGCGACGTGAGCCCCGGCTCCTTGTCGACGACGAGCAGGCCCGACGGCGCCGGGCCCGGCTCAGTCGCCAGCGGGCCCGTCCCGATCATCCTCCTCCTCGACGGGGAATCGGTAGCGGCCGTCGGTGAGCTCGGGATGCTCGTCGCGCACGGGCGGCGCCTCCCGCAGCAGCTGCTCGATGCGGTTGCCGGTCTCCACCACGGTGTCGACCTCGAAGCGCAGCTCCGGGGTCCGCCGCATGGACGCCTGGCGGCCGATCGCGGCCTGGAACCGCACCCGGTGCGATTCGAGCGCCGCCTTGGCGCCCTCCTCGTCCTCACCGAGCGACGTGAACATGACGAGCGCCCGGCTCATGTCCCGGTCGACCCGCACGAAGGTGATCGTGACGAGCTCCAGGCGCTCGTCGTCGATGAGCCTGAGCTCGTCGGCGACGATCTGCTGGCACAGCTCGTTCAGCCGCGCGGTGCGCGGGTACTGGCGGGCACCGCTGCGATCCTGAGCGCCCCGACGACCACGTCCTCTCGCCATCAGATCCACGTCCTCTCGCACGACACGACCTCGAGCTCGGGGAAGGACCACACGAAGCGCTCGACCGCGTCGAGCACCTCCTCGAGCTGGCGGTGCGACGACGCCACCGCGGCGATGGCGATGCCCGCCCGCTGCCACTGGTCCTGGTGGTCGACCTCGGCGACCGAGACGCCGAAGCGCCGCCGACAGCCCTCGATGACCGGCTTCACGACCGCCCGCTTTGCTTTGAGCGAGCGCGGATGGGGGAGGTGCAGGTCGAGCTCGAGGGCGGCGGCGTGCACCCCCCGAGGCTAACGGTCGAGACCCACCGCCGATCCCCCGCTCTGGCGGACCGCACCCTCGAGCTGGCGGTTGGATGCGACATCCTGCGTCGGATCTGGCCGCCAGCTCGGGAAGGGCGCCGCAGTCGGGTCAGCGGCGGGGGATCTCGCGGTCCTCGTACGTCTCGATGATGTCGCCAGGCTTGAGGTCCTGGAAGTCGGTGAGGCCGATGCCGCACTCGAAGCCGGCGGCGACCTCGCGGACGTCCTCCTTGAAGCGCCGCAGTGACTGGATGGCGCCCTTCCAGATGATGGCGCCGTCCCGCAGGAACCGGACCTTGGAGTTGCGGGTGATGACGCCGTTGAGCACGTAGCAACCGGCGATGGCACCGACCCGGGGCACACGGAAGATCTCCCGCACCTCGGCGTCGCCGGTGACGACCTCCTCGAACTCGGGGGCGAGGAGCCCGAGCATGGCGTTCTGCATGTCCTCGAGGACCTGGTAGATGATCTCGTAGGTCCGGATCTCGACGTCCTCGAGATCGGCGAGCGACCTGGCCTTGCGGTCGGGGCGCACGTTGAACCCGATGATCGTCGACCCGGTGGCCGAGGCCAGCTGGATGTCGTTCTCGGTGATCCCGCCGACGCTGCGGAGCACGAAGGTGATCCGCACGTCGTCTCGCTCGAGCTTGCGGAGCGAGTCGGTGAGCGCCTCGAGCGAGCCGGTCACGTCGGCCTTGATGATCAGGTTCAGCGTCGCCGCCTCGCCCTTCTGAATCTGCTCGAAGACGTCCTCCAGCTTCACGCCGGCCTTGATGGCCGAGGCGTCCTCGGCGCGGTCGCGGATGCGGGCGTAGGTGCCCCGCGTCTCGCCGACCCGGCGGGCCGTGCGCTCGTCGGGGGCGACGACGAAGTCGTCACCGGCGTCGGCGACCTCGGAGAGACCGAGGACCTGCACGGGCATGCCCGGACCGGCTTCTTTGACCTGCTCGCCCTTGTCGTCGATGAGGGCGCGGACCCGGCCGTACGCGGGACCGGCAACCATCGGATCGCCGACCTTGAGGTTGCCGCGCTGCACGAGGACGGTGGCGACCGGGCCGCGACCGACGTCGAGGTTGGCCTCGAGCACGACGCCGTAGGCGCGGCCCTCGGGGTTCGCCCTGAGGTCCTCGAGCTCGGCGACGACGACGAGGTTCTCGAGCAGGTCGTCGAGGTTGAGGCTCTGCAGGGCGGAGATCTGGACGAAGATCGTGTCGCCGCCCCAGGACTCGGGCACGAGCCCCTGCTCGGAGAGCTGCTGCATGACGCGGTCGGGGTTGGCGTTCTCGCGGTCGATCTTGTTGACCGCCACGATGATCGGAACGTCGGCGGCCTTGGCGTGGGCCAGAGCCTCGAGCGTGGTGGGCATGACCCCGTCGTCGGCCGCCACCACGAGGATGACGATGTCGGTGGCGTCGGCGCCGCGGGCCCGCATGGCGGTGAACGCCTCGTGGCCCGGGGTGTCGATGAACGTGAGCTGCTGGCCGTTCTTCTCGACGGTGTAGGCGCCGATGTGCTGGGTGATGCCCCCCGCCTCGCCCTCGACGACGTTGGCCTCACGGATCCGGTCGAGCAGCAGGGTCTTGCCGTGGTCGACGTGGCCCATGACGGTGATGACCGGCGGGCGGGGCCGCAGCGTGTCCTCGTCCTCGTCCTCCTCGTCGAGGACCTCGAGCATCTCCTGGAGGCCGACCTCCTGCTCCTCACCGGGGTCGACCATGCGCACCTCGGCGCCGATCTCGGCGGCGAAGAGCATGATCATGTCCTCGGACAGGGTCTGGGTGGCCGTGACCATCTCGCCCTGCTGGAGGAGGAAGCGGACGATGTCGGCCGCGGAGCGGTTCAGCTGCGGGCCGACGTCTTTGGCCGTCGAGCCTCGCTCGATGACGACCTCGCCCTCAGGGACCGGTGCGCTGTCGGGCGTGTAACCCGCCATGCCCTGGGGCTGCAGCTCCTCGCGGTTGCGACGACGGCGCCCTCCCCTGCGCTTGCCGCGCGGGCCACCGGGCCCACCTGGTCGGCCACCGCCACCTGGGCGGCCACCGGGGCCGCCGGCACCCGGGACCTGACCGGGACGCAGCATCTGCGGGCCACCGGGACGGCCACCAGGACCGCCGTAGCCGCCACCGGGGGGCCGACCGCCGGGACCGCCGGAGCGACCGGGACCGGACGGAGGGCGCGACGCGGTGCGGCCACCGAGGCCGGGAGGGGGCGGGATCGGCTTGCCGCCGCGGGAGATCGGGGGACCGGGGGGCGGCGGGATCGGCTTGCCGCCGAGCGAGCGGGGCGGCCCGCCGGGAGGCGGCTGCACAGCGCGGCCGCCGGGGCTGCGCACCCCGGGGGGTGGGCCGGCGGGGCGGGACGGGGCGCCAGCGCCGGTTTCGGCCGGACCGGTGCCGGCGTCGGTCGCGTCGGGGGCCGTCGCCGGTGGCGCAGACGGGGCCTGGCGGGCCGCAGGTGCCTGCACGTCGGGCGCCGCCGGTGCGGGAGCAGGTGCCGGCGCCGGGCGGGCTGCGGGGACCTGGCGGGGCGCGTCGTAGTCGACCTGCTCGCTGGCGGGTGCGCTGCGCACCACGCGGTGCGGTGTCGGGGCGGGCGCCTCCTCGGCGGCGGCCGCGGGTGCCGCGACCTCCTCGGCGGGAGCGGGACCGGCGGGCTTCGCAGGAGCCTCGACGGCCGGCGTGTCGGCAGCGGGCGCCTCGGGAGCAGCGTCGTCGGCGGGCGCAGGTTCCGCTGCGGGGGCCGCGGCCTTCTTCGTCGCCTTCTTCTTCGTCTTGCCCTCGGCCTCGGGCTCGGGCGGCTGGACCTCGCGCCGCAGCCCCTCCCGGTCGGCCTTGCGGCGGACGCGGTCGGCCTGGGCGTCGACGATGCTCGAGCTGTGGCTCTTGACGCCCACACCGAGGGCGTCGCAGAGGTCGAGCGTCTCTTTGTTCGTGAGGCCCAGCTCGCGTGCGAGCTCGTACACCCTGATCTTCGCTGCCAAGAAGCTGTCCTTGCCCCTTCTACCGTCTCGTGCCCACGCCGGGATCATCCGACCGCGGTGCGGCCGGGCGCTCCACGTGGGCTTCCATCCTCGCACGTCCCGCCTGCTCCGCACGAAGCGATGCGATGGAACGCTCGGTGACCGTCCCCCGCAGCGCCCTTGCGAAGGCGCCACGTCGGGCGGCCTGGTCGATGCACGCCGGCGAACCGGCGCAGAGCCATGCCCCCCGCCCGGGGAGCGTGTGCCCCACCACCAGTGTGCCGTCTCCAGCGCGGATCACACGCAGGAGATCGGTCTGGGGCGCCCTGCGCCGGCACCCGACGCAGGTGCGCAGCGGCGGCGAAGCGCCTATGAGCCGCCCCCCACCCGGTCAGCGCCGTCGTCAGGGGCGGCCTCCACGCCGCCCTCGGCGGGCTCACGCTCGGCCGGGTGGGCCTCTGCCTTCGCCGCCCCGTCGGCCGCGGGTGCCCCGTCGGCTGCCGGCGCTGCTGCGTCGCCACCCTCCTCGTCGCCGGTGCCGGCGTTCCACTCCTCGGCGCTGAGGGCGGGACCGCCCTCGGCCGCGTGCCAGACCATGTCGCCGGTCTCGGGGTCCTCGCGCCACTCGCCCTCGGCCCACTCCTCGCCCTGGTAGCCGGCCTCCTCCTCCGCGA
>JBBDQT010000102.1:0-6976 GCA_040905815.1 Acidimicrobiales bacterium | reverse complement strand
GTTGCTCTACCTTCGAAGGTGATGGCGGTCGCGGCGGGTCACGGGCAGGTGGAGGCGGAGCTCGTCTCCTACGGGCGGCCGGCGACCGAGGCGCTGGCGGCGCGGATCGCCGCCGCCCAGGCGGCGCACCCGCTCGACACGGTCACCGTGATCGTGCCCTCGAACCCGGCAGGGCTCTCGGCCCGGCGCCTCCTCGGCAGCGGCGCGCTCGGCGCGACGGGCCTCGCCAACGTCGGCTTCGTCACCCCGTTCCGCCTGGCCGAGCTGCTCGGCTCGACCGAGCTCGGCGAGCGGAGGCCGCTGACCAACCCCGTCCTCGCCGCCGCCGCCCGCAGGGTGCTGGCCGACGAGCCCGGGATCTTCGCCGAGGTCGCCGGCCACCAGGCGACCCAGGCGGCCCTCGTCCACCTCTACGGCGAGCTGAGCCGGGCGTTGCCCGCCACCCTGGCCGCCATCGCCGCCAGCAGCGATCGGGGCGCCGAGGTGGTGCGCCTCGTCGACGCCGTCCGGACCCGCCTCGCCGACCACCACGACGAGGACGACCTGGCGGTCGCCGCCGCCCAGCGCCTCGCCCGCGACCCAGCAGCGGCGCAGTCGCTCGGGACGGTCGTGTGGCACCTCCCCGACCGGTTGAGCCCCGCCATGGGAGACCTCGTCTGCCAGGTCCTAGCCGCCGCCCCCTCGTCGGTGGTCGTCGGCCTCACCGGGGTCGACGACGCCGACGCTCCGGTGCGCGACGTGTGCGCGTCAGCGGGCGTCGAGCTCCCGGCAGCCAGCCCGGTGGCCGAGCCGCACGCCGAGCGGATCGTCAGCGTCTCCGATCCGGACGAGGAGGTGCGCACCGTCATCCGCGAGGTCATGGCCCTCGCCGAGGCGGGCACCGACCTCGACCGCATCGCCGTCTTCCTCCCAATCCCCGAGCCCTACGCCCGCACCGTGCTCGAGCAGCTCGACGCCGCCGGCATCCCCCACAACGGGCCGGCCACCGCACGCCTCGCCGACAGCGTCGCCGGCCGCACGCTGCTCGGCGCGCTGGCGCTCCCCGGCCTCGGTTGGGGCCGGGCCGACGTCATCTCGCTGCTCGCCGGAGCGCCGGTCCGCCACGACGGCCACCGGGCGCCCTCGGGGCGGTGGGACACGCTGTCGCGCGGGGCGGGGGCGGTGGGCGGGCTCGACGACTGGCGGGCCAAGCTGGCGGCCCACGCCGCGCGGCTCACAGCCGACCGGGCCCGCCTCGAGGAGCGCGGCGACGCCTCCGAGGCGAGGCTCCGCCGCCTCGCCGAGGACGTCGACGAGCTCGGCCGGCTCGGGGCCTTCGTCGACGGGCTCGCCGCCGACCTCGACGGGCTCGCCTCGGAGACCTCGTGGGCGGCACGCTCGGCAGCGGCACGGTCCCTCCTCGAGCGGCTGCTCGGCGCCGAGCACCAGCGCGCCGGGTGGCCCGACCACGAGGTCGACGCCGCCCAGCGGGTCGACGCCGCGCTCGCCCGGCTCGTCGTCCTCGACGAGATCGAACCGGAGCCGACGGCGACCGCGTTCGAACAAGCCGTGCAGGCGGAGCTCGACGCGAGGACCGGTCGCGTCGGCCGCTTCGGGCACGGCGTGCTCGTCGCTCCCCTCGCTGCGTCGGTGGGCCTCGACCTCGAAGCGGTGTTCGTCCTCGGGATGGTCGAGGGCACGTGCCCGTCGTTCCGCCGCGACGACACCCTCCTGCCCGACGCCGACCGCGAGCTGGCCACCGGCGGCGAGCTCCTCACCCGCCAGCAGCGACTCGCCGACCAGCACCGCGCCTACCTCGCCGCCCTCGCCGCCGGCGGCGGGCACCGCACGCTCCTCCTTCCCCGCGGCGACCTGCGCGACCGGCGCTCCCGCCTCGCGTCCCGCTGGCTGCTCGACAGCCTCGGCCACCAGCTCGGCCGCAAGGTGTTCAGCAGCGACGTCGCCGACCTCGGCCCCGACGACCTCGAGAAGGTCGCGTCCTACGCGGACGGGGTCAGGCGGGCTGCGGTGCAGGGGACCGTCACCGACCGGGACGTCGCCGCGCTGCTCACCCACGTGCGGGCCGACGGCGACCCGATCGCCCACCCCCTCGCCACCGGGCCCCTCGGCCGGGGCATCCTCTGCGCCCGGTCGCGGCAGGGTGCGGCGTTCACCGAGTGGGACGGGAACCTCAGCAGCCAGGCGCTCCCCTCCCCCGCCGCCGGGCATCCCATCTCGTCCAGCCGGCTGGAGACGTGGGCCAAGTGCCCGTTCCGCTACTTCATGGCCCACGTGCTGCGCCTCGACGACCGGGACGACCCCGAGGAGATCACCGAGATCGGCGCCCTCGACCTCGGCTCGCTCGTCCACGAGGTCCTCGAGCGGTTCATCGGGGAGGTCATCGCCCGTCCCGGCGGCAGCCCCGCCCCGCACGAGCGCTGGACCGAAGCCGACCGGGCGAGGATCGGGGAGGTCGCCGAGGAGGTCTTCGACCGGTACGAGGTCGCCGGCCTCACCGGGCGCCCGCTCCTGTGGCGCAGGACCAAGGGAAAGGTGCTCGACGACCTCCAGAAGCTCCTCGACCGCGACGACGCCCACCGCGCCAGCGAGGGCGCCCGGCCCGTGAGCGTGGAGATGCCGTTCGGCATCAAGGGGGAGCCGCCGCTCACCCTCGAGCTCGCCGACGGCCGGACGCTCGCCTTCCGCGGCTACGCCGACCGTGTCGACGAGGCGGAGGACGGCCGCCTCGTCGTCCTCGACTACAAGACGGGCAGAAACAGCTACGCCAAGCTCGACGACGACCCGGTCCTGGCCGGCACCACGCTGCAGCTCGGCATCTACGCCGAGGCGGCCAAGGCCCGGCTCGGCGGCGAGGAGGTCGACGCCCGCTACTGGATGGCCTCCACCCGCGGGGAGTTCCGCCAGTGGGGCTACCTCTGGACCGAGGACCGCCGCGAGCGGTTCCTCGACGTGATCGGCACGATCGTCGACGGCATCGAGTCGGGCACGTTCCCCGGCCGGCCCGGCGAGTTCGACAGCTACTGGGGGACGCACGAGAACTGCGGGTTCTGCGCGTTCGACAAGGTGTGCCCCCGCGACCGCGACGACCACGCCCAGGCCAAGGCCGGCGCGCCCGAGCTGTCCCTCCTCGACCGCCTCGCCGCCCCCGCCGCCGAGGACGACGACCAGTGACCGCCACGCGCCCTCCCACCGACCACGCCGATCGCCTCCGCATCGAGCAGACCGGCCTCCACGAGACGCTGTTCGTCGAGGCCGGCGCCGGCACCGGCAAGACCCACGAGCTCGTCGAGCGCATCCTCCACCTCGTCGTCGACGCCGGCATCCCGCTCTCGGCGATCGCCGCGATCACCTTCACCGAGGCCGCCGCCGCCGAGCTTCGCGACCGGGTGCGGGAGCGGCTCGAGCGCCGCCTCGCCGACGGCCCGCCCGAAGCGGAGCGGGCCGCGTGCCAGCAGGCGCTCGACGACATCGACGAGGCCGCCATCAGCACCCTGCACGGGTTCGCACTGCGGATCCTGAGCGAGCAGCCGCTCGGCGTCGGGCTCCCCCCTCGGGTCGAGATCCTCGATGAGGTCTCCTCCCAGCTCGCGTTCCAGGACCGCTGGCGCCGCTTCGTCGACGAGCTGTACGCCGACCCCGACGCCGAGGAGCTCGTGGTGCGGGCGTGGGCGCTCGGCATCGAGGTCGACTCCCCCCGGCGGATCTCGACGTTGAAGCACGTCGCCGAGGTCTTCGAGGACAGCTGGGACCGCCTCGACGCCGTCGCCGACACCGCCCACCCGCCGCTCCCACCCATCGACCTCCGCCCCCTCGAGCTGGCTGCCACGGCCCTCGGAGCCGTCCCCGCCGACTGCAACAACAGCGCCGACAAGCTGCTCGACCGCATCGCCGAGGCGCGCACCGAGGTGGCGGAGGTGCTCGCCGCGGACGACCCGGTGCGGTGCCTCGAGCTCGTCGCCACTCACAAGAAGGGCTGGAAGGCAAGCGGGTCCGGGGCCAAGCCGAACTGGGGCGACGTGGTCGCCGCCCGTGCCGCGCTCGACGCCGTGGGCGCCGCCGGCGATGTCGTCGTCGAGCGCGTCACCGACGACGTGCTGCGCCGCCTCGCCACCCGCATCGCCCGCTTCACCCGCGACGCCGCGGAGGCGCGACGGGCGGAGGGCCGGCTCGACTTCCACGACCTGCTGGTGCTGGCCCGGCGCCTCGTGCGCACCAACGCCGGCGCACGGGCCGCCCTGCACGAGCGCTACCAGCGCCTCCTCCTCGACGAGTTCCAGGACACCGACCCGATCCAGATCGAGGTGGCGGTGCTCATCGCCGCCACTGTCCAGGGCGGCACCGTCGAGGGCGGCACCGTCGACCGGCCATGGTCGAAGGTCGCGACCGAGCCCGGGCGCCTCTTCTTCGTCGGCGACCCGAAGCAGTCGATCTACCGCTTCCGGCGGGCCGACATCGGGCTGTACCTCGACGCCCGCGACGCGTTCGGCGGGACCACGTCGGTGCCGCTGCGCCAGAACTTCCGGACCGTTGAGCCCGTCCTCGACTGGGTCAACCACGTCTTCGGCGAGCTGATGCCCGACGAGGTCCCACGCGCCCAGCCGCGGTACCAGCCGCTCGAGGCGTTCCGGACCGACCTCCCCGGGGACCACCCCGCCGACCACCGGGTGGTCCTCCTCGGGGGCGAGCGCGAGCTGAAGGCGGGCGAGCTCCGGGACGAGGAGGCGCGGGCCGTCGCCGACGCCATCGTGTCCATCCGGGACGACGGCGACGCCTGGCGGGTCCAGGACGAGCGGACGAAGCAGTGGCGGGCACCCTGCATGGCCGACGTCACCATCCTCGTGCCGACCCGCACGTCGCTGCGCCAGCTCGAGGACGCCCTCGACGGCGAGGGCATCCCGTACCGGGTCGCCACCGGCACGCTCGTCTACGACACCCAGGAGGTGCGGGAGGTCCTCGACGCGCTCCGCGCCATCGACGACCCCGGCGACGCCATCGCCCTCGTCAGCGCCCTCCGCTCCCCGCTCTACGCCTGCTCCGACGTCGACCTGTTCACCTACCACGAGGCGGGCGGCCACTGGGACCTCCGGCGCACGCCGCCAGCGGCACTCGCCGGGGACCACCCCGTCGTGGCCGCCGTCGCCCACCTCCGGTCGCTGTGGGACATCCGCTGGTGGCACGAGCCCAGCGCGCTGCTCGAGCGCCTGCTCCGGGAGCGCCAGGCGTTCGCGCTGGCGTTCGCCCAGCGCCGCCCGCGGGAGGTGTGGCGCCGCCTGCGCTTCGTCGTCGACCAGGCCCGTGCCTTCGAGGAGGCGGGCGGGGGGGGGCTGCGCCCGTTCCTCGCGTGGGCCGAGCTGCAGCGCAACGAGGGCAGCCGGGTGCACGAGCCGATGCTGGCCGAGACCGACGACGACGCCGTCACCATCTTGACCATCCACGGCTCCAAGGGGCTCGAGTTCCCCATCACCATCCTGAGCGGCGCCAGCACCCAGTTCGGCAGCGGACGCAAGGGCGTCCAGGTGCTGTGGGAAGGCGACGTGCCCGAGCTCAAGCTGAGGGCGAACGCCAGCACCGAGCACTTCGCCCGCCTCGCCGACATCGAGGCGGAGATGGACGTCCACGAGCGGGCACGCCTGCTCTACGTGGCCTGCACCCGGGCCCGGGACCACCTCGTCGTCTCGACGTTCCACGCGGGGACCAAGCCGACGTACGGCCAGTGGCTGCAGGTCCACTCCGGGGACGAGGCGGACGGGCGCTGGAAGCGGCTCCCGGACCGCCTCCCGGTGGTCGCGCCCCGGCCACCCGCCCCGCCGCCGCCACCCGCGCCCGACGACCGCGACGGGTGGGTCGCGGCCAGGACCCGGCTGCTGGCCGAGCGGGGCCGGCCCAGGTTCGCCTCCGCAACCGCCATCGCCCGGGAGGCGGCCGAGCCCGTCGAGCCGGCAGGCGACGGCGGCGGCCCCGGCATCCCGTGGAGCAAGGGCCGGGCCGGGACCGCCATCGGGCGGGCCGTCCACGCCACCCTCCAGCTCCACGACGGCGACCCGGTGACCATCGACCGCCTCGCGACCCAGCACGCCCACCTCGAGGCGGTGCCGGAAGCCGCCGCCACCGTGGCCGCGCAGGCACGCTCGGCGCTGCGGGCACCGACCGTCGTGGCCGCCCACGCCGCCGCCAGGAGCTGGCGGGAGCTCTACGTGGCCGCGCCGGTGGGCGACCGGGCCGTCGAGGGCTACATCGACCTGCTGTACGAGACGCCCGAGGGGCTCGTGCTCGTCGACTACAAGACGGACTCGGTCACCGGTCCCGCCGACGCCGACGCCAAGACCGCCAGGTACGGCCTCCAGACGGCCACCTACGCGCTCGCCCTCGAGGCCAGCACCGGCCTCGAGGTCGTCGCCGCCCACCTCGTGTTCTGCACGGCCGGCGAGCCGCTCGAGCGCCAGGTCCCCGATCTCCCCGGCCTGAAGGAGCAGGTCCGGCGCCTGGTGAGCGGCCCCGACCCGGTGCCGCCCCGCCGACCTGACCGCCGCAGCGGGTGACGGTTTGGCGCAACCAGGAGAAATCGCTCAACGCCGACCCTCGGGACGCCGACAAGGAGACGTGGGAGACCTGGCGGACCCGTTGGTCCTCGACGTCCGGAGCGCGGTCGATGGTTCTGCTGCGCACGCCCGGGCGCTGCGCACCTCAGCCGACAGGCTGCTGACGGTCGCCGACGAGCTCGCCGGAGCGAGCACCCGCGAGAGCAGCTGCAAGGGCCTGTCCGCGCAGACCGAGGACGTCCTCCACTCGATCCTCAGGGCGGCGCGGGAGCACTTCGCCCTCGACGTGGCGTTCATCTCCCAGTTCCGGGACGGCCGCCGCTTCTTCGTCTCGGTCGAGGCGAGCATCACCGACATCCAGATCGGGGCGAGTGACCCCTTGGAGGACTCGTACTGCGCCCGCGTCGTGGACGGCCGCCTCCCGCAGCTGATGAGGG
>JBBDQT010000101.1:0-38718 GCA_040905815.1 Acidimicrobiales bacterium | reverse complement strand
CCAGGCCGTTCTCCTCGAAGTACCCCTCCTGCTCGGCGACGTGGAGCAGGAGGCCAGTCGTCGCGGGCACGTAGGCGATCCTGACCTCGGTCGTCTCCGCCGTGCCGCCGCCCGCAGTGGTATCGGTCGTCCCCGCCGTGTCATCGGACCCACCGCATGCGGCACCGACGACGCCGAAGGCGAGGATCAGGGCAACGAGCCCGCCGCGGCGCGCTCCCAGCCGGCGCGTCCTGGGTGGCATGTCGAGACGTGACGCGCCGAGTTCGTCGTGCCGGTGCATGTGTCGTGCTCCCTCGCGGATCGTCTTGCGGTCGCCGCCCCGCTACCCCTTGTCCGGCGGCACGAAACGGACACCCCCCTGCTCGTGACGCGAGGCAGGCCCCCACGAGGAGGGGGCCTGACCGTGCACGTGTCGCGCGGTCGCCTCTCTCTGTCAGCCTGCGAGGCGGGAGGCCAGCAGCTGCTTGCCCTGCTCGGCTCCCTTGCGGCTCTCGTGCTGCGCCTTGCGGAAGAAGTCGGCGAGCTCGTTGTCACCGTCGCGCTCCGCGTCCTGGATGTACGTCTCCATGCGGAGCGCGTTGCTCAGGCAGCTCTCCGTGAACCAGATGATGTTGTAGTCCTTGTCCTTCGTGCCGGTCACCTGACCGGTGTCTGTGGTGCTGCTCATGTGCCCTCCTCGGGGCCGTCTGTCCGTGGTCCGCGCGGCACTACCCCCGCCGTCTCCCACGTAACCCGGCGCGGGCGGCGAGGAGCGAACCGGCGGCGGCGGCGAGCGGCACGAAGGCGACCTGGCCGCGGCCCATGCGCTGGCACTCTCCGCTGCTGTCGATCGCCGCGGTCAGCGGCCGCTGGCGGTCCGGTACGGCGCCGTCCATGCAGGGCCGGGGCAGCGCCAGGTTCACGAGGGTCGCCGAGAGGAGGGCGAGGGGGACGAGCGCCACCGGACCACTCGTCGTCAGCCATCGGATCCACTCCGCCACCGTGAGGGCCACCACCGCCAGCGCGACCAGGCCGACGATCAGGATCGCGAGGGCGAGCAGGAGGTAGCCGAGGGACACGGGGAGCCATCATCGCTCATCCCTCGTGCCAAGGTTGGCCCCGTGGACGTCACCGCTCACCTCGACGCACCCGTCTCGCCGGCATCCCTGTTCGCTGTCGTCGAAGGGCTCGACCGGTACCCGGCTTGGCTCGACATCGTGCCCCGCGCCGAGCGGGTGGAGGCCGCACCGGGCGATGCAGGTCCCGCGTGGTCCGTCGACCTCCGGGGCCGGGTCGGCCCGCTGGCCCGCTCCAAGCGGCTCCGGATGGTCCGGACGGCTCACGAAGCCAGCTCGCACGTCCGCTTCGAGCGCGTCGAGGTCGACGACCGCCAGCACAGCCCCTGGGTCCTGACCGCGGCGGTGACGCCGAAGGCAGCCGGCAGCCGCCTCACCATGGGACTGCACTACGGCGGCGGTCTCTTCGGCCCCGTCCTCGAGCGAATCCTGGTGGAGGAGATCGAGCGCTCGAAGCCCCGGCTGCTCACCCTGCTCGAGGCCTGAGCCGGCCCTCAGCCGGTCGTCGTGGCCGTCCAGCGCCCGGCGTGGTGGCGCACCTCGAGGGCGAGGCCGAACGCGCCGCTCAGCACGGGCCCGGTGAGGGTCTCGGTGAGCTCCCCGCTGGCGAGCGCACGGCCCGCGTGCAGCACGAGCGCGTGGGTGAACCCGGCGGGCACCTCCTCGAGGTGGTGGGTGACGAGGACGACGGGTGCGGTGGCCGGATCGGCGGCGATCCGGCCGAGGTCGGCGACGAGCCGCTCACGGGCACCGAGGTCGAGGCCGGCTCCCGGCTCGTCGAGCAGCACGAGACCAGGGTCGCCCATCAGCGTCCGGGCGACGAGCACCCGCTGGCGCTCGCCGCTCGACAGCGTGCCGAACGACCGCGCTGCGAACGGTGCGAGGTCCACCCGGTCGAGGCACGACATGGCGGCGGACCGGTCGTCGTCGTCCCAGTGGTGCCACCACGGCTCCAGGGCGCCCTTCGCCGCCGTCATCACCACGTCTCGGGCGCTGATGTCGGGACGGAGGGCGTCGGCGAGCGCCTGGGACGCGAAGCCCACCCGCCGTCGGAGCGAGCGGACGTCGCTTCGCCCGAGCTCCTCACCGAGGACGGTCACCCGGCCCCTCGAGGGGTGGAGGCGGAGGGCGGCGACGGCGAGCAGTGAGGTCTTGCCCGAGCCGTTGGCGCCGAGGACCACCCACCGCTCGTCCGGTTCGACCGCCAGGTGGATCCCGTCGAGCAGGTCGCGCCCGTCGCGGGTGAGCCCGACGCCCTCCAGGTGGAGGGCAGCACCGGTCACGCGTCGCTCACGGGGCGCTGGTCGGCAGCTCGGTCGTGCCCGGGTTCCCGAAGAGGTGGGTCACCCCTTCGGTGGCCAGGACCTCGAGCAGGGCGTCGCGACCCGTACGGGACATGGATCGACCGTAGCGTCGGCTGATCAGCGAGCTGGCGGTCCGCGTCCCGAACGGCGCGGTGACCGATCGGTAACAGGAATGCGGTGACGCGGTGGCGAAGTCTTTTCCACGGCGTGCCGCAGGCCGCTGGCCCACCGCTAGCGCCCACGACACAGGACACGAGATCACGGGGGTCAACCGCAGATGAACCGCTCGCTCGCCCGACGCTATGCGCCCCTGGCGGCCATCGCCGTGGTGCAGCTCCTGATCATCGCGGTGGCGCCCTCGAAGGCGCCCGACACCGTCTCCGCCCTCGGAGGTGTCCCTCACATCGAGGGGGAGGACGGCCCCACCGGCATCGGTGCCGGCGCGGTGGGGCCCGGGACGGCTGATCTCGACGGGGACAGCGTGGTGGACCCCGGGACCGTCGATCTCGATGGGGACGGCGTCGCCGATCCCGCACCCGCACCCGGAGCCGGCGGCGGCGCGGATGGCGACGGAGGCGGCGGCACTGATGGCGGTGGCGGGGGTGGCGACGGCGATGACGGCGGTCCCCCTGCCGGGGACACGAGCCACTGCGTGGGCGGTCGCCAGTTCGACCCGGCCATCGACTTCTACGCACCGCCGTGCACGCCCAAGTTCCAGGGGAACAACGGCGGCGCCACCTACCCCGGCGTGACCGGCGAGACGATCAACATCGTGAACTACGTCGGCCAGGGCAACGCCGCGGTCGACGCCATCCTCCGGGCGCAGCGCGCCTACGTGGAGCCGGAGCAGCGCGAGGCCTACAACCAGACCGTCGCCAACTTCATCAACAACACCTACGAGCTCTACGGGCGCAAGGTCGTGATCAAGCAGTTCCAGGGGACCTGCCGCACGATCCCGCCCGACAACGCCTGCCTCCGCGATGAGATGCGCCGGGTGAAGACCGACCTCGACCCCTACTTCTTCTTCTGGAACGCGTCGCTGTCGTCGCAGACCTACGACGAGCTGTCCCGCCTCGGCGTGCCCAACGCCGGCGGCTGGCACTTCCGCGACAGCTTCAACGCCGCCCGCCGCCCGTTCCGCTGGGACGTGCAGATGAGCGGCACCGCCGTGGCGAAGCACTTCGGCCAGCTCTGGTGCCAGCAGCTGAAGGACCACCCCACCGAGTTCGCCGGCGCGGGCCAGCCGTCGGACATGAACGGCCAGCCCCGCCGGCTCGGCGTGATCAGCACGGACGACCCCGAGAACCAGAAGACGGTCCTCGTCGACCTCAAGGAGGAGCTGGCGAAGTGCGGCACCGGCTTCGTGGCGACCTACTTCTACAAGCAGGACATCTCCACCGCCCAGCAGCAGCGGGAGGCGGGCGTGGCGGCGATGCGCCAGGGCGGAGCCACGGCGGTGGTGTGCTTCTGCGACCTGGTGGCGCCGACGTTCCTCTACCTCCAGGAGCAGCAGGACAACTACTACCCGGAGAACCTCGTCACCGGCACCGGGTTCATGGACGCCGACCAGGCCTCCCAGGCCTACGACCGCGGCGCGGCGTGCAGCGCCAACTTCGGTGGCAGCCGGCCCTGCGCCTTCCTCGGCGCCTACGGGCTCTCGAGCATCAACGCCCAGGAGCCCGAGAACAAGGATGCGGGCTCGCGCGTCTGGTCCGCGGGCGGAGGCCAGGGCAACCCGCCGTTCAACGCCGTGCAGGCCCAGTGGGACTACATCAACATGATCGCCACCCTGATCCAATCGGCGGGGCCGAACCTGAACCCGGCGACGATGGAGGCGGGCGCGTTCAAGCTCGGCGTCCGGGGCGGCGGTGACACCAACATGATGGCGCGGGGCTTCGGCCCGGGTGACCACACCTGGAACAGCGACATGCGCGTCGTCTACTGGAGCAACAAGACGATCTCGCCCCGCAACGGCGTCAACGGCACGTACATCCAGATCCAGGGCAAGCGGGTGATGCTCGGGCAGTACCCAAAGGCGAAGCTCTCCCTGCCACCCATGCCCCGATGAGCGATCTGACCCGGTCCGTCCAGGCCGCGCTCACGGCCGACCATCCCGCCGCCAAGGTCGCCCGCTGGATCGCCATCGCGGTGGTGTTCCTGGTCGCCAACCAGGCGGTCTTCAGGCCCCCGGCCAAGCTGCTCATCACCGGAACGGCCGGCGGATCGCTCTACGGGCTGATCGCCATCGGCATCATCCTGATCTACCGGACGAACCGGATCGTGAACTTCGCCGCCGCCGGGCTCGGAGCGGTCCCGGCGATCCTCTCCGTCTTCCTGATCGTCAAGTCGAACCTGCCCTACCCGCTCGCGCTGCTGATCGCGGTGTCGGGCGGCGTCGCCCTCGGGGCGGCAATCGACCTCGTCGTGATCCGTCGCTTCGCCAAGGCCCCGCGCCTGATCCTCACCGTCGCCACCATCGGCGTCACCCAGGTCCTCGCCTTCATGGCGCTGTACATCCCGATCCTCCTCGACGCCGGCGACGACGTCGGCTCGATCGTGGCCACGCCCTGGAACCGCTTCCAGCTCCAGGACGGCCGGGGGATCACGCTCCTGACCGGGGACCAGCTGTTCGGGGTCGCCGTCGTGATCGTCTGCGCCCTCGGCCTCGCCGCGTTCTTCCGCTACACCCGCATCGGCATCGCGCTGCGGGCCTCGGCGGAGAACGCCGACCGCGCTTCGTTGCTCGGCATCCCGGTCAGGCGCATCGGCACGGTGGCGTGGATGATCGCCGGGTTGTTCTCCGCGCTCACGATCTTCCTGCGATCCGCCCTCGTCGGCGTGCCCGTCGACGGGTCGCTCGGCTACACGGTCCTGCTGTTCGCCCTCACCGCGGCGGTGGTGGCCAAGATGGAGAGCGTCCCCCGGGCGCTCGTCGCGGGCATCGCCGTCGGCATCCTCGAGCAGTCGTCGGTCGTGTCGACCGGATCGTCCGACCTCTCCGCCGCCATCATGCTGGTGTTCATCCTCGGGGCGCTGCTGCTGCAGCGGACCACCCTGAGCCGGGCCCAGGACACCGGCGTCTCGAGCTTCCAGACGCTGAAGGAGTACCGGCCCGTCCCCCTGGAGCTCCGCAACCTCCCCGCCGTCGCCGGCGCCAGGGCAGCCATCGGGCTCCTGGTCGTGGCGTTCGTCTTCCTCGCCCCGACCCTCGTGAGCGAGGGCGAGGTCGCGAAGATGGCCCGGGTCCCGATCGCCGCGATCGTCGCCGTGTCCCTCGTGATCCTCACCGGATGGGCCGGCCAGATCAGCCTCGGCCAGTTCGCCATCGTGGGCGTGGGCGCCGTCACCGCAGGCAAGCTGGCGTCCAACTTCAGCCAGGACTTCTTCGTCACCGTCGTCGCCGCAGCGGTCATCGGCGCCCTCGTGGCGGTGCTGATCGGGCTGCCGGCGGTGCGCATCCAGGGCCTGTTCCTGGCGGTGAGCACGCTGGCCCTGGCGGCGGCGACCGAGTTCTACCTCCTCAGCCCCAAGTACGCGTTCGGCAAGCTCGTGCTGCCGAGCGCCGACGGCGGCTCCGCCCGCATCGAGCGACCGCTGCTGTGGGGCCGCGTCGACCTCGCGCCCGAGCGGAACTTCTACTACCTCTGCGTGGTGTTCCTGGCGCTCGCCCTGCTCGCCGCCCGCTCCTTCCGCAAGAACCGCAGCGGCCGCGTGCTCATCGCCGCGCGCGACAACGGACGAGCCGCACCGTCCTACGGCATCAACCTCGTGCGCACCCGCCTCGCCGCGTTCGCGGTGTCGGGGGCGATCGCCTCGGTGGCCGGCGCCCTGCTCATCTACCAGCAGAAGACGGTCGACGCCTCGACCTACGGCGTGCTGCCCAGCCTGGAGATCTTCGTCTCCACGGTCATCGGTGGCCTCACCTCGCTTCCGGGCGCGGTCGTCGGCGCCGTCTTCGTCTCGGGCGTCGCCCTGTTCGGTGAGGACCGCCTCGAGGGCATCTCGCTCCTCGTGACGGGCCCGGGGCTCCTCCTCATCCTCCTCTTCCTCCCCGGTGGCTTCGCCCAAGCCGGGTACCACGCGCGTGACGGCTTCCTCCGCTGGGTCGCCAACCGCAAGGGGATCCTCGTCCCGTCGCTCGTCGCCGATCGCCTCGTCACCAACACCTCCGAGGAGGACCGCCTCATCGAGGAGGCCGAGCAGCACGTCGAAGACGAAGGCGCCTTCGAGGTCCTCGCCGAGCCCCGCATCACCTGCCCGGTGTGCCAGCAGTCCCTGACGCTCGGGCAGGCGACCCTCCACGACCACCTGCAGAAGCGGGAAGAGGTGAGGACGTGAGCACGACCCTCGGTCCCGAGGCACCCCGTCTCGACCCGGAGACCCCCGAGGCGATCGCGCCGGCCAAGCTCCGCGGCCTCAAGTCGATCACCGCCGGAGCGTCCGTGGTGCCGCTGGCCGTGCTCTTCACCCTCAACTTCGTCGACGAGTTCGACCAGATCGCGTTCAACGCGCTGGCGCCCGAGATCCGGAACGCGTTCGGCCTGACCGACGCCGGCATCACGAACCTCCGGGGCATCACCGGCATCTTGACGCTGCTCGCCGCCCTGCCCCTCGGCGTGCTCGCCGACCGGGTGAACCGGGTCAAGGTCTCGATCGCGGCGGCAGTCCTGTGGGGCGTCGCCTCGGTGCTGACGGGCGTGGTCGGCGCCATCTTCCTGCTCTACCTCGTCCGCCTCGGCTCCGGCCTGGGCCGCATCATCAACGAGGTCGTGCACCCGAGCCTCCTCGCCGACTACTACGAGCCCAAGGCGCATCCCCGGGTGTTCGGCGTGCACCGCCTGGCCAACTCCCTCGGCGCTCTGGCCGGCCCGATCGCCGGCCTCGTGGCCGGCGCCCTCAACTACCGGGCGGCGTTCTTCCTGCTCGCCATCCCGACGGTGATCTCCCTGCTGTTCGGCGTGTCCCGCCTGCGTGAGCCCAAGCGGGGAGCGAGCATCGACCCCGGTCTCGCCGAGGCGGTCGACGACGAGGCGGTGGGCTTCGCCGAGTCGAGGCGACAGATCTTCGCGGTCCCGACCATGAAGCGGTTCTACATCGGTGCGTTCTTCTTCGGGCTCGGGACGTTCCAGCTCGGCACCCTCCTCAGCTTGTACTTCGACCGCGAGTACGCCTTCGGTCCGGAGGCCCGCGGCTTCGTGCAGGCCCTGTACGGGGCCGGCACCGTGGCAGGGCTGCTCATCGGCTCCCGCCTCGCCTCCCAGGCCTCGCTCACGAGCCGGATCGACCGGCTGCCGCTCGTGGTCGGGGGTGCCTTTGCGCCCTTCGCGGCGGGGATGGTGCTCCTCTCGGTGGCGCCGTTCGTGGGCATCGCCCTGCTCGCCACCTTCGTGCTCTCCGCGGGCGTGGGGATGTACCAGCCCGCCTACTACTCCGTCGTCGGTTCGGTCGCCCCGCCCAAGGTGCGGTCCCAGGCCTATGCCTACGCCATCCTCGTCTACGGCCTCGGCGGCCTCACCTACCTCGTGGTCTTCGGCATCTTCGGAGGGGAGGAGTCGGCCAACTACCGCGGCCTGGCCCTCACCCTCGGCCTCGTCACCTCGATCGCCGGGTTCGTCGCCGCGTCTGCCAGGACCTCGGTCGAGAAGGACTACGAGCAGGCGGCGCTGTCCATGGCCGCCGGCGCCGCGCTCCGCGACGCCCTCGCCGCGGGCGGGACCGACCGACCCCTCCTCATCTGCAAGGACGTGGACGTCAAGTACGACACCGTGCAGATCCTCTTCGGCGTCGACGTCGAGGTGAAGGAGAACGAGATCGTCGCCCTGCTCGGCACGAACGGCGCCGGCAAGTCCACGCTGCTCAAGGCGATCAGCGGGCTGGTCGACCCCGTCGGCGGCGCCATCTTCTTCGACGGCCGTGACATCACCCATGCCGACGCGGTGCAGACCGCCCGGGCCGGCATCGTCCAGGTGCCCGGCGGCAAGGCGGTCTTCCCGACCCTCACCGTGGAGGAGCACTTCAAGGCCGGGACGTGGCTGTTCGCCAACGAGGACCCGGCGGTCGTGCGGGCCCGCGTCGACGAGGTGCTCGAGCGGTTCCCCCGCCTGCAGGAGCGCTGGGACCAGCTCGCCGGGAACCTGTCCGGCGGCGAGCAGCAACAGCTCGCTCTCGGCATGGCGTTCGTCGCCAAGCCGAAGCTCCTCATCATCGACGAGCTGTCGCTCGGCCTCGCGCCCACGATCGTGGAGCTCCTGTTGAAGATGGTGCGGGCCATCCACGCCCAGGGCTGCACGATCATCCTCGTCGAGCAGTCCGTGAACGTGGCGCTCACCATCGCCAGCCGGGCGTACTTCCTGGAGAAGGGTGAGGTGCGCTTCTCCGGCCCCACCGCGGAGCTCCTCAAGCGGGGGGACATCCTGCGCTCGGTGTTCCTGGAGGGCGCCGGCTCGGTGCAGGACGGCGGCGCGGGCAGCCCGAAGCGCTCGGAGCGGGCCGCCGGCCGCGATGCCGAAGGCCACGTCCTGCCCGCGACGTTCCTGAAGCCTGACGGCACGCCCTCGTCCGTCGGCGAGCCCGTCATGGAGGTCATGGGCCTCACCAAGCGCTTCGGCGGCATCCGTGCCGTCGACGACGTCACGTTCTCCCTGCAGCCAGGTGAGATCCTCGGGCTGATCGGCCCCAACGGCGCGGGGAAGACGACGATCTTCGACCTGTTGTCGGGCCTCATCAGCCTCGACAGCGGCCGCATCAGCTTCCGGGGCGTCGACGTGACGGGGTGGAGCCCCGACAAGCGGGCCACGCTCGGCCTCGGTCGCAGCTTCCAGGATGCCCGCATCTTCCCGTCCCTCACCGTCGCCGAGAACGTGGCGCTCGGCCTCGAGCGCCACATCGAGTGCCGCGACCACCTCGCCGGCCTCCTCGGGCTCCCCGCCATGCAGCAGTCCGAGGAGGACGTCGCCTACACCGTCGAGGACCTCATCGACCTGATGAGCCTCGGTGCCTACCGGGACAAGTTCGTGGCCGAGCTGTCGACCGGCAGCCGGCGCATCGTCGATCTCGCCATGGCGATCGCCCACGATCCGACCGTGTTGATCCTCGACGAGCCGTCGTCGGGCATCGCCCAGCGCGAGACCGAGGCCCTCGGGCCGTTGCTGAAGAGGATCCAGAGGGAGGCAGGCTGCGCCATGCTCATCATCGAGCACGACATGCCGCTCATCACGGGCGTGTCCGACCGCATGATCGCCCTCGAGCTGGGGGCGGTGATGTGCGAGGGGACCCCGGACGAGGTGATCTCCGACCCCCAGGTCGTGTCGAGCTACCTCGGTGGCGACATCGACGTCATCAACCGGTCAGGCAACAGCGCCGCGGCCGCCACGATCGCCACGAAGGTCACGACCGCCGCCCGCCGGTCACCGCTCAAGGCGGCAGGTCGATGAGGCGCCCGGTGCTCGCCGTGTGGGGCGTGGTCGTCCTCGGCCTCGTCCCGTTCGTCGCGCTCACCGGCACGGCGCAGGCCGAAGCCCCGACCGCGGTCGGCTACTGGACGCACGGCCAGGTGAGTGCCGGCCCGCTCGGCCCCGTCGTGCCGGGCCCGCCGAACGTCCCCGAGGGCGGCTTCTACGTGGCCTACGACGGCAACCAGGCCCAGGCCGTCTCCACGCTCCGCTACGCCATCGCCGAGCACAGCGGGGGCATCTTGACGCTTCACTTCGCACCTGGTTCGACCACCCAGACGGCCACGATCGACGTGTGCGGCGTCGGTGGACCGTGGGAGCCGACCGACAACGGCGACCTCGACGACGCACCGCCGCGCGCCTGCGACGTGCTGAAGACCAACGGCTCCATCTCCGACGACGGGACCAGCGTCAGCTTCGTGATCCCCGAGAACGCCCCGACCAACGCCGGCTCGCTCGAGTTCTACATCGTCCCGGCTGAGACCCTCACGCCGTTCTCGCTCGCCTTCGAGGCGCCGGACGAGGAGTCCTTCGTCCCCTCGGGTGGTGGCGACTTCCCCGACTTCGAGTTCGACGGTGCTGACTTCGGTGGCGGCGACGCCGGCGGGGGCGATCTCAGCGGGAGCGGTGACTTCGCCGGGGGCACCGGTGGCGAGGCGGGCTTCCCTGCTGGGGGTGATGAGGGCTTCACCGCGCCGGGGGACGCCGGCGGGTCGTTCTCCGCTCCGCCCACCGACGGCGGCGACTTCGCAGCGCCCGCCACCGACGCTCCGGGCGCGGCCAGTGCTGCTGGCGGCCGGAGCTCGGGTGGCACGGCCGGGACGGCGCTGACGGGCGTGCAGGCCGCCGACGTGGTCGATGACGAGCAGGCCCGCACGTTCGCCATCGTGACCTTGGTCGTCATCGGCGCCGGCCTGTTCTGGCTCTCGACCCGTGACGCCGGTGCGCCTGTGCCGGTCGGTGCGACCGCCGGCCGGTCCGCAGCGGCCTCCACGAGGACGCCTGCGGGCACCGTTGCGCCGGACGCACCGGCACGGGGTGTGGGGCGCTTTGCAAGGCCGCGAGCGCGGCCACCGCTCCGGCTCTGACGCGCCTCATCCTGACATGACGGTTGCATGACGGTTAGCGTGGGTACCTTGCTGCGCGTCCCGACGGCGATCGCCGTCCTCATCACCCTGCTCGCCGCCGGGCCCGTGCCTGCCGGCGCCGCCGAGTCCGAGCTGGAGCGTTCGCGCCGGCGCGCCAACGAGGCGGCTGCCGAGGTCGCCGAGGCACGGTCGGAGCTCGCCGAGATAGAGCAGGAGTCGTCTGCCGTCGCGAGCCGTGCCGCTGAGACCGAGGCCCGGTTGGCGCAGCTGCGGGGCGCGCTCCAGGAGCAGGCCGTCGACCGGTTCATACGTGGTGGCGCCGACCCGGGAACGGTGTCGCTGTTGTTGCAGGGAGATGACATCAGCACGGCGGTGCGCGCCGACGTGCTCGCCCGCAGCGTCAGCGCCAACACCGACGAGGTGCTCGAGGAGTACCGGCTGGCGAGCGAGGACCTGGCTCTCGCCAAGGGACGCCTCAGCGACCTCGAGCAGCAGTCGGCGAAGGCGCTCGAGGTGCTCGACGACCGTGCGGGAGCGGCAACCGCGGAGCTCCAGCGCCAGGTGGCCCTCGACGCGGAGCGTCGGGCTGCCGAGGAGGCCGCCCGCGCCGCCGCCGCCCGCCAGGCACGCGCCGAGGCAGCCGTCCGGACCGAGGCCGAGCGCCTCGCCCGGGAGCGTTCCGGGGCGCGCTCGCGAACCGCGCCCCCGAGCCGGCCCGCGGCGACGGCGACCGAGGCGCCGCCGAGCGGCGGGTCGTCGCGGGACTTCCTCTGCCCGGTCGACGGGCCGAGGGCGTTCACCAACGACTGGGGTCAGCCTCGCTCCGGCGGGCGCCGGCACCAGGGCACCGACATCCTGAGCCCTCGCGGCACCCCGGTCGTCGCCAGCGTCAGCGGCAGCGCACGTGGCCACCAGTCGAGCCTCGGCGGCATCTCGTACTACCTGACCGGCGACGACGGCAACACGTACTTCGGCACCCACCTCGACTCGCTCAGCGGGGCGAGCGGCCGGGTGGCGAGGGGCACGGTCCTCGGCTACGTCGGCGACAGCGGCAACGCCAGGGGCGGCCCCACCCACCTCCACTTCGAGATCCACCCCGGCGGCGGGGCCGCGGTCAACCCGTACCCCACGCTCGCCGAGCACTGCTGAGCGCCCCCGCCGCTCAGGCGCCCACCGCGTGGAAGCCGCCGTCGACGTGGACGATCTCGCCGGTGGTGGCGGGGAACCAGTCCGACAGGAGGGCGACGCACGCCTTGGCCGGAGCGGTGGCGTCGAGCACGTCCCAGCCGAGCGGCGCCTTCTCGGACCACACGTCCTCGAACGCCTTGAACCCGGGGATGGACTTGGCCGCCATCGTCTTGATCGGGCCGGCGGCGACGAGGTTCACACGGATCCCGTTGGGGCCGAGGTCGCGCGCCAGGTAGCGGTTGGCTGACTCGAGCCCCGCCTTGGCCACACCCATCCAGTCGTAGGCCGGCCACGCGACCGTCGCGTCGAAGTCGAGGCCCACGATCGAGCCTCCGCCGTCCATGAGGGGCAGGACCGCCTCGGCCAGCGCTTTCAGCGAGTAGGTCGAGACGTGGAGCGCCACGGAGACGTCCTCCCAGCCCGCCTCGAACATGCCCTGGCCCAGGCAGGACGCAGGGGCGAACCCGATCGCGTGCAGCGCCCCGTCGACCCGGTCCCACCCGAGGTCGCGGAGGGCGGGCGCCAAGGCGGTGACCTGGCTGGTGTCGGTCACGTCGAGCTCGAGCACCGGGATGTCCGCGCCGAGCTTGCGGGCGGTGCGCTCCGTGAGCGTCAACCCGCGCCCGGCGCCGGTGAGCGCGACCTCCGCACCCTCGGCGAGCGCCCGCTCGGCGACCGAGTACGCGATCGAGGCGTCGGTGAGCACACCGGTGAGGAGGATCCGTTTGCCATCGAGCAGTCCCATGGTCGGGACCCTAATCACAGGTCCTAGGGTGGCGGCGTGCACATCGGCTTGCTCGGAGGAACCGGACCGGCTGGGCGTGCCCTCGCCGCCCGGCTCGCATCGCTCGACTACCAGGTCACGATCGGATCCCGGTCCCGCTACCGGGCCATGGAGATCAGGGACACCATCGTCGAGCGCTGGCCCGATCGGCACCTGAAGATCGAGGCCGCGGAGAACGAGGTCGCGGCCGACGCCGAGGTCATCGTCATCGCCACTCCGTGGGACGGGGCGGCGGAGACGGCACTGCGCGTGAAGGACCAGCTCGCCGGCAAGGTCGTCATCTCGATGGCGAACGCGCTCGCGCGCGTCGGTGGGGAGTTCCAGCCGCTCGTGCCGCCCCGCGGCTCGGTCGCGGCGAGCGTCCAGGCAGCGGTGCCACGGTCGCTGGTGGCCGCAGCGATGCACCACCTCCCGGCCAAGGAGCTCGGGGCGATCGACCGCCCGATCGACTCCGACGTGCTCATCTGCTCTGACCACCCGGAGGCGACCGAGGTCACCACCCAGATCGTCGGCAGCATCCCCGGCCTGCGCCCCCTCGACGCCGGCGAGCTCTCCAACGCCACGCCCATCGAGGCCTTCACCGCTGTGCTGCTCCAGCTCAACGTCCGCTACAAGACGCGGGTCGCCGTCAAGCTCACCGGCATCGCCGACGACCAGGCCCCCACCGCTGCCATGCCGGGCGCCAGCGACGACGGCGAACAGGGATAGGCCCGGGTCTCCCGTGCGCCTGTACGACACTGCCCGCCGGGTGGTGGTGCCCTTCGAGCCTGGTCCGGTCGTGTCGATGTACACGTGCGGCATCACGCCCTACGACTCCACCCACATCGGCCACGCCGCCACCTACGTCGTCTACGACGTGCTGCAGCGCCGGCTCCGGGATCTCGGCCACGGGACCCGCTGCGTCCGCAACATCACCGACGTGGACGACCCGTTGCTCGACAAGGCCAGGGAGCTCGGCGTGCACTACCTGGACCTCGCGGCGGCGGAGACGGCCCGCTTCGACAACGACATGGTCTCCCTCAACATGCTGCCGGCGTGGAGCGAACCCCGGGCGACCGGGGCGATCGCCGACATCCGGGGCTTCATCGGCATGGTCCTCGACCGCGGCCACGCCTACCAGGCCGGCGGCTCGGTCTACTTCGACGTCTCGACCTTCGAGCACTTCGGCCGGGTCAGCGGCTACGACGAGGCCACGATGCTCGCCTACGCCGCCGAGCGGGGCGGCAACGTCGACGACCCGAGCAAGCGCAACCCGCTCGACTTCGTGCTGTGGCAGCCGTCAGGCGAGAGCGAGCCAGCGTGGGAGTCGCTCTGGGGCCCGGGCCGCCCCGGCTGGCACATCGAGTGCTCCGCCCTGGCCCTGCGGGAGCTCGGCACGACCATCGACCTGCACGGCGGGGGCTCCGACCTGATCTTCCCGCACCACGAGTGCGAGGCGGCGCAGTCGGAGGCGGCCACCGGCGAGCTGTTCGTGCGCCACTGGCTGCACGCCCCCATGGTGGCCCTCGAGGGCGTGAAGATGTCGAAGTCGCTCGGCAACCTCGTCTTCGTCAGCGACCTCTGCAAGGAGTGGGACCCTGCCGCTGTGCGCCTGGCGATCCTCGCCCACAGCTACCGGCGCGACTGGGAGTGGTTCGACGACCTCATGCCCGAGGCCGCCGCCCGGCTCGACGCCTGGCGGGCCGCGGGTAGCGGTGACGGGGGCCTCGACGAGGTGCGGGCCGCGCTCGACGACGACCTCGACACGCCCGCCGCGCTCGCCGCCGTCGACGCCGCCGTGGCCGCCGGCCGCGGCGTGAGCCGGGCCGCCGGGCTGCTCGGCGTGGAGACCGGCTGAGAGCGCGCCGCGCCGCCCGCTGGCCTGCGCTCGCCATGAAGGGGCTGCAGGAGCGAGGTGCGACCAGCGGTCCAGGCCCCGAGCAGGTGGCGGGTGAACCGGTCTTCGAGGAGCATCACGGACCGGGCGCCGAACGCGACGTCGCCGGCGCGCGCCGGCTCGGACTCGGCGAAGCCGCCGGCGAGATCGGTGGCGGCGACGTCGGCGTGGTGCACGTCCGCCGCCACGTGGACGTCGTAGAAGCGCCTGGCCGCCGCCGGCAGGCCGAGCCGGTCGCACGCCCTGGCGTAGCGCCCCATCGGGATGACCGACGTCATCTCGAACAGCGCCAGGTGACCGACGAGGGCGCCCCGCCAACGCCGGTGCAGCCCGAACAGCGAGACGAGGTTCACCGTCGCCAGGGTGAGCCCGGGCAGGCGGTCGACGTAGACGCCGTAGGTCGGGTCGAGGTGCAGCGCCCGCATGGTGTCGGCGAAGAGCGTGGCGTGCATCTCGGACTCGACGCCCCCTCCGTACTCGTCGAACTGGATCGCGACCATCGCCGCCTTCGCGCGGCCCTCGAGGCGCGGCAGCACCCACGTGTGGGGGTCGGCCTCCTTCAGCTGGTAGGCGGACCGGTGGACCTGGAACTCCCGGAGCTGGTCGAGGTCGCCCACCTCGGCCAGGTAGGTCGACAACGAGGGGCCGGAGCCGCCGGCGATGACCGAGCGCAGCTCGCCGGCGATGTCGCTGCAGGGCGCAGGCGCGCCGACCTCCTCCTCCAGGGCGGCGGTGAAGCGGGCCTCGAGCCCAGCCCGCGCCGCGAGGAGCGACGGCTCCCACTCCCACGCGTCGTCGACGCCGGGAAGGCCCCGGTAGTGCAGCTCGTAGGCGAGGTACAGCGCGAGGTGGCTGTCGTCACCGGCGAGCGGATCGTCGGTGGAGGCCGGGGCGGGGCCGACGTCGTGTGGCGGTCGGCGGAGGTGCGACAGCAACCACTCGCTGACAGGCCCGCGGGGCCCGGGCAGCCCGACGGAGCTCCTGGCTCGTGCGCTCATGTCCCTCCGCCCGCGAGGGCCGATGTCGTTCGTCGGATGTCACCCCGGCTACCCCCGCCCGTTTCCGGTGAAACGGTGCACGGACGGGCCGGCAGCTCGCTCGGCACTCGCTCGGGCCGCCCCCGGGGGCACCGGTAGGCTCGGCCGACCATGGCTGAGCAGACGACCGCACCCTCCGAGCAGACCATCGACGTGTCCCTCCCGGACGGGTCGACCCGGACGCTGCCGGCAGGTGCGACCGCCCTGGACCTCGCCGGCGACATCGGCAGGCGCCTCGCCAAGGACGCCGTCATCGCCGTCGTCGACGGCACCGAGCGCGACCTCGACGTCGTCCTCCACGACGGCGCCTCGGTCGAGATCGTCACCCCGCCGACCGAGCGCGGGCTGTTCACGATCCGCCACTCGACCGCCCACGTCCTCGCCCAGGCGGTGCTCGACCTCCTCCCCGGCGCCACGTTCGGGATCGGCCCGCCGGTCGAGAACGGCTTCTACTACGACTTCGACCTGCCGGGCGGCGCCACCTTCCACCCCGACGACCTCGAGCGCATCGAGGCCCGCATGCGCGAGATCGTCAAGGCCGGACAGCCCTTCGTCCGCGACGAGATCACCTCGGCCGAGGCCCTCGAGCTCTTCTCCGAGCACCCCTACAAGTGCGAGATCATCTCCGGCGCGGCCGAGGACCCCACCTCGGTCACCGAGTCCGGCATGGTCCGCACCTACGCGAACCCGCCCCGGTTCATCGACCTCTGCCGGGGACCCCACGTCGCCCACACCGGTCACCTCGGCCACTTCAAGCTCATGCGGGTGGCAGGCGCCTACTGGCGCGGCGACGAGGAGAACCCGATGCTCCAGCGCGTCTACGGCACCGCGTGGGCGAGCAAGTCCGACCTCGAGGCGCACCTCCACCAGCTCGAGGAGGCGGAGCGGCGCGACCACCGCAAGCTCGGCGTCGAGCTCGACCTGTTCAGCTTCCCCGACGAGATCGGCAGCGGGCTCGCCGTCTTCCACCCCAAGGGCGGGACCATCCGGCGGCTGATGGAGGACTACTCGCGCCTCCGCCACGAGCAGGCGGGCTACGAGTTCGTCAACACCCCCCACATCACCAAGGCGGAGCTCTTCGAGACCTCGGGCCACCTGGAGTGGTTCGCCGACGGCATGTACCCCCCGATGGAGATGGAGGGCGCCGACTACTACCTGAAGCCGATGAACTGCCCGTTCCACACCCTGATCTTCCGGGCGCGTGGTCGGTCCTACCGGGAGCTGCCGCTGCGGCTGTTCGAGTTCGGCACCGTCTACCGCTTCGAGAAGTCCGGCGTGATCCACGGGTTGACCCGTGTGCGGGGCCTCACCATGGACGACGCCCACATCTACTGCACCAAGGAGCAGATGTCGGCGGAGCTCGCGAGCCTCCTCACGTTCGTCCTCGACCTGCTGCGCGACTACGGCCTCAACGACTTCTACCTCGAGCTGTCCACCAAGCCGGAGGACAAGGCGGTGGGGTCCGACGAGGAGTGGGACGAGGCCACCGAGACCCTGCGGGTGGCGGCGGCGGGCATGGGGCTCGAGACCGTCCTCGACGAGGGTGGCGGCGCGTTCTACGGGCCGAAGATCTCGGTCCAGGCGCGCGACGCGATCGGCCGCACCTGGCAGCTGTCGACGATCCAGCTCGACTTCCAGACCCCCCAGCGCTTCGGCATCGAGTACACCGGCGCCGACGGCGGGCGGCACCAGCCGATCATGATCCACCGCGCCCTGTTCGGCTCGATCGAGCGGTTCTTCGGCATCCTCACCGAGCACTACGCGGGGGCGTTCCCCACCTGGCTCTCGCCCGTGCAGGTGCGGGTCCTCGGGGTGCGCGACGACCACGACGCGTACGCGGAGCGGATCACGGACCGGCTGCGCGGCGCGGGGTTCCGCGCCGACCACGTCGACGCCGGTGAGCCGCTCGGCGCCCGCATCCGCAAGGCGAAGCTCGAGAAGCTGCCCTACGTGCTCGTCGTCGGCGACGACGACGTCGAGCACGGAACGGTCGGGGTGAACGCCCGCGGCGCCGATGTCGAGCGGGGCGTCAGCGTCGACGACTTCGTCGGTCGCCTGCAGGCCGACGTCGCCAGCCACGCGCTCTAGATGGCGCTCGAACGGCTCTGGGCCGGCTGGCGCAGCGACTACCTCCAGTCCGTCACCGGCGCGCCCACGGCCGACACCGGCACCGACCGCTGCATCTTCTGCCGGATCCTGGACAGCGGCGAGCCCGATGAGGCGACGTACGTCCTGTGGCGTGGTGAGCACTGCTTCGCCATCCTCAACGCCTACCCGTACGCGAGCGGCCACCTGCTCGTGATGCCCCACCGCCACGTCGGTGAGCTGGAGGCCCTCGAGAGGGACGAGTCGGCGGACCTCTGGGAGGCCGTGCGCACCGCGGTGGTGGCGGTGAAGGGGGCCTACGAGCCCGACGGGCTCAACGTCGGCGTCAACCTCGGGCAGGCAGCCGGGGCCGGCGTGCCCGGGCACCTCCACGTCCACGTGCTCCCGCGCTGGTCCGGCGACAGCAACTTCGTCACGTCCGTCGCCGAGGCGAGGGTCCTGCCCGAGGCGCTGCCCACGACCTACGAGCGGCTGCGCGCGGTGTGGCCCGCATGAGGCGCGAGCCGTACCCTCACCGGTGATGGCCGACGAGCAGAGCACCCCGAGCGTCGCCGACGACGAGGTCCGCGACGAGCTCCCGGCCGACCTCGATGCCGCCGGCTACGTCGGGCCGTACACGTTCCCGGACAACTCACGGCGGCGGATCCCCGGCGTCCTCTACCTCGTCGTCGCCGCCGCCTGCCTCGCCGCCTGGGCGCTGCGCGGTGACGACGCCGTGCTCGTCAACGACGGCTTCCTCTACGTCGCCGTCGGCCTCGCCGCCTTCGGCGGCTACTGCTTGCTCACCAGCGCGCCCCTCGGCGTCGACGAGACCGACGCGCTCGTGTCGGCCACCCGCACCGCCGGTTTCGCCGTCGGCCACGCCTCCGCCCAGCTCGGCTGGCGCGGCCTGCGCAGCCGCCCCACCTGGCGCATCCTGCTCTACTCCTCGGAGGAGCCGCCCGCCCAGCGGGGCCTCGTCATCGTCGACGCCCTCGACGGCGAGGTCCTCGAGCACTTCGTCGAGGACAACCCCGAAGACCCCGAGGACTGGGCCGAGCTGGCCACGAAGTCCTCCACCTGAGCGAGCTCAGCGGACGACGGCTCGGCCGGCTCGCAGGGCCTTGTCGGCGGTGCGGAGGAGTGTGGCGACCTGGTCCACCACGTCGGCGACCAGGGCGCGGACGGTGGTGGTGCGGCCGCCGACGTCCACCTGCTGATCGAGGACGTCGGCAGGGATGCCCCGCACCATGTCGGCCAGGGCCGGTGCGGCCGTGTCGATGCGCCGGAGGGCAGCGGCGGTGGATCCGGCTGCCCGGGCGCCGGTCTCCGCGGGCGTGTGACCCGCGCTCGTCGTGGCACCGCGGAGGTTGCCCCTGGCGGCCTCGAGGGCGGCGGCGGCCTCGGCAACGCAGTCGGCGGCGGAGCGGCCGTCGGGGCCGGGGTGGTCGAGGATCGCCTGCGCATCAGGATCGTCCGGCTCGAACCCCCCGACGAGGGTGCTCCAGCGGCGGGGGAAGGTGCGGAGCGCGACCTCAGCGTCGCCGGGGGAGATCCTCGCCACGGTTGGGGGCTCAGGCCCGGGCCGGCGCCGGTGCCACGTCGTGGCCGGCGGCGCTGGCACGGAACCGGGCGCGGCCGCTCGAGAGGGCCCGCAGGTCGACCGCGTAGCGCCGGAGCTCCTCCTCGGGCACGAGCGCGGTCACGAGGTGGTCGGGCCCCCCGAGCGACTCGGTGCCCTGGACCTTGCCGCGCCGTGCGCTGAGGTCGCCCAGCACGTCGCCGAGCAGGTCGTCGGGGACCTCGACCTCCACGAGCGAGATCGGCTCCAGCACGACCGACCCGGCGGCCTCGAACGCGCCCCGCAGGGCGATCGCCCCGGCGATCTTGAACGCCATCTCGGAGCTGTCGACGGCGTGGCTCTTGCCGTCCTCGCACGTGACCCGGATGTCGACGATGGGATGGCCGTGAGGCCCGCCCGCCTGCATGCCCTCGAGCACGCCGCGCTCCACGGCGGGGATGTACTGGCGGGGGATGGCCCCGCCCACGACGGAATCCACGAACTCGAAGCCGGCACCGCGGGGGAGCGGCTCGACGCTCACGGTGGCGATCGCGAACTGGCCGTGCCCGCCGCTCTGCTTCTTGTGCTTGCCCTCGAAGCGGGCCGTGCCGGCGACCGTCTCCCGGAACGGCACCTCGATCTCGTCGACCTCGACCTCGACGCCGAAGCGCCGTGCCAGGCGCTCGAGGGCCACAGAGATGTGCGTCTCGCCCTGGCCCCACAGGAGCGTCTGGTGGGTCTCGTCCCGGCGCTCGACGGACAGGCCCGAGTCCTCCTCGAGCAGGCGGTGGAGCGCGGTCGCGAGCTTGTCGTCGTCCCCCTGGCTACGCGGCCGGATGGCGACGGCGAAGACGGGGTCGGGCGGCGCCGGCACGGGGACCGTCACCGGCATCGAGCTCGGGCTGAGCGTGTCGCCGGTCGCGACGGTCGTCAGCTTGCCGACGGCCACCAGGTCCCCGGCCCCAGCTTCGGAGACGTCCACGTGGTCCTTGCCCCGCAGGGTGAAGAGGTGGTGCAGGCGCTCGTCGGCGCCGGTGCGGGGGTTGACGAGGTGGTCGTCCGGACGGATCGTCCCCGACAGCACTCGGAGGAGGGTGATGCGACCGACGTAGGGGTCGGTCACCGTGCGCAGGGCAACTGCCAGCGGCTCGGCGGCGGGGTCGCAGCGGACCTCGACGAGCGAGTCGCCCGCCTCGACGGTCACCGGTGGCCGGTCGGCGGGGGA
The DNA here is from genome assembly GCA_040905815.1 of Acidimicrobiales bacterium. Classification (GTDB taxonomy): domain Bacteria; phylum Actinomycetota; class Acidimicrobiia; order Acidimicrobiales; family CADCSY01; genus CADCSY01. Next base: position 18,064 of record JBBDQT010000101.1, on the reverse strand, counting down.
GGGCCCGATCTCGCACAGCAGCTCGACCAGCCGGTCTATCCCGACCTCCCCGGTCGCCGAGCCGCACACGACGGGGAACACCGATGCCGACGCCACGCCGGCAGCGAGGACCGCCTCGAGCTCGGGGAGCGAGGGGATGTCGCCGTCGAGGTAGCGCTCGAGCAGGGCGTCGTCCCCGACGACGATCCCCTCGATGAGGGCGTCGCGCACGGCGTGCTCCTGGGCCTCCATCTCGTCGGGGATCGCGCCCTCGGTCGGGACCCCGTCGGCGTAGCGGTGGGCGGTGTCGGTCAGCAGGTCGGCGATGCCCTCGAAGCCGGCTTCGATGCCGATCGGCAGCTCGAGCGGCGCGATCCCGGCGCCGAACGCATCCTGGAGCCCGGCGAGGGTGCGGTCGAACTCGGCCCGCTCCCGGTCGAGCTTGTTGATGAACACCATGCGGGGCACCCCGGCCTCGGCGGCGAGGCGCCACGCCACCGTCGTCTGCACCTCCACGCCCTCGACAGCGCTCACCACGAAGACGGCCAGGTCGCAGGCGGCGAGGGCGGTCACGACCTCCCCGACGAGATCGGCCTCGCCGGGGGCCACGAGCAGGTTGAACTTGAACGTCGCCTCCTCGCCCTCGGCGGTACGGCCACGGTGCTCGAAGGCAGCGAGCGCGAGACCCAATGACGTCTGGCGCCTGATCTCCTCGGGATCGGTGTCGCAGACCGTCGAGCCGTCCTCCACCCGGCCGGGCCGGGTGACGACGCCGGCGCAGTGCAGCACGGCCTCGGCGAGGGTCGTCTTCCCGACGCCGCTGTGCCCGACCAGCGCCACGTTGCGGATGCGCTCGGGTGGCACCACCCTGAGCGGACCCGCCGTCGAGCCGTTCCCCGGAGCTGGCATGGGCCTCCCCCTCCCGGCCGGTCGCCCGGCACCTCGCGCCTCGCCTTCACGCTAGACCCCGAGCGTTCCGGCCGCTGAGGAGGTCCGCTGGTACGCTGGCGTGGTGCTGGACGGACGTTGGAAGCCCGACATCGAGCGCCGGCTCCGGCCGGTCGGCAACACGGCCGCCCAGCGGGGCCTCAGCGCCGACCACCTCACCGCCCTCGGGCTCTCCCTGGCGGTCGTCGCCTCGGTCGTGATCGCCAACGGCGCCCTCCGCGGCGGCACCCTTCTCCTGCTCGCCTGCTCGCTGCCCGACGCCATCGACGGAGCGGTGGCCAAGGCGTCCGGCACCGCCGGCCCCCGGGGGGCGTTCTTCGACTCCGTGGCGGACCGGGTCACCGACGCGCTCCTCCTCGGCGGCGTCGCCTGGTACCTCTCGGCGACGTACGGCGGCCAGATCGCCCTGCTCCCGATGGCGGTCATGGGCGCCTCGATGCTCATCTCCTACGAGCGGGCCAAGGCGGAGGCCCTCGGCTTCAACGCTCGGGGCGGCCTGATGGAGCGTGCGGAGCGGCTCATCCTCCTCGGCTTCGGCCTCCTCTTCGACTCGCTGCTCGTGCCCGTCCTCTGGATCATGCTCGTCCTCACCCTCGTCACCGCGGTCCAGCGGTTCCAGACCGTGTGGCGGCAGGCCAGCGCCGTCCCCGAGCCCCAGCCGCTCGCCGCCCGCTGGAAGCAGCGCCGCGTGGCACGGCCGACGGCGAGCGCCTGGCGAACCCGGGCTCGCTCCCGCCAGCACCGCCGGCCCTAGCCACCAGCCTGTGTGACCTCCCCGGCACTGCTCGCCTACCAGGCGGGCTCCCTGCTCGCCCGCACGCTGCCCGGTCCGATCGCCACGGCCACCAGCCGCGCCGCCGGCTTCTGCCTGACCGTCGGCATGCCGGGCCGGCGCCAGACGGTCGAGCGACACCTGCAGCGCCTGCACGGCCGTCGCATGGGTGGGCTCGAGCTGCGCCGCGCGGTCCACCGCACCTTCGACTCCTACGCCCGCTACTGGCTCGAGTCGTTCCGGCTGCCGGGGATGACGCCCGCCGACCTCGACGCGGGCATGACCGCGGAGGGAATCCCCTTCCTGGACGAGGCGCTCGCCGGAGGCAACGGCGTGGTCATGGCGCTGCCTCACCTCGGCGGCTGGGACTTCGGCGGCGCCTGGCTCGCGACGCAGGGCTATCCGATCACCGTGGTGGTGGAGCCCCTCCACCCCCCGGAGCTCTTCGAGTGGTTCGCCGAGTTCCGCCGCACCCTCGGGCTCACCGTGGTGCCGCTCGGGCCTGACGCCGGCAGGACCGTGCTGCGGGCGCTGCGCCGCAACGAGGTCGTCGGACTGCTCTGCGACCGGGACATCGACGGCTCCGGCGTGGGCGTCGACTTCTTCGGGGAGCGCACCACGTTGCCCGGCGGGCCGGTCACCCTCGCCCTGCGGACCGGCGCGCCGGTGCTGCCGACCGCGGCGTACTTCGACGGCCGGGGCCACCGCGGGGTGATCCGCCCGCCACTCGCGCTCGAGCGCTCGGGCAGCCTGCGCGACGACGTCGCAACCGGGACCCAGCTCCTCGCCGACGCGCTCCAGGAGCTCATCGCCCACGCCCCCGAGCAGTGGCACGTGCTCCAGCCGAACTGGCCGAGCGACCGCGCCGTCGCGCCCGCCACCGGGTGAAGGCGACGGGCGGTGCGCGCCGTGCTGCGCCTCGGGCGTAGCATCGGAGGGTGCGGATCGGCCTCGTCTGCCCCTACAGCCTGACCCTCCCCGGGGGGGTGCAGGGCCAGGTCCTCGGCTTGGCACGGTCGCTGCGCGCCCTCGGGCACGAGGTCCGCGTGCTCGGGCCGTGCGACGGCCCGCCGCCAGACGCCGGCGTCACCCCCCTCGGCAACTGCGTGCCGCTCGCCGCCAACGGCTCCGTGGCGCCCATTGCACCGGACCTGCCCTGCGCGCTGCGCACGATCCGCGCGCTCCGCGACGAGGACTTCGATGTGGTCCACCTACACGAGCCGCTCGTGCCCGGCCCGTGCATGACGTCGGCGGTCGTGGCGAGCGCTCCGCTGGTCGGCACGTTCCATGCGGCGGGGGAGAGCGCCGCCTACCGCTGGGCGCCGGGGCCGCTGTCATGGCTGGCTCGGCGCCTCGCCATCCGCACCGCCGTGTCCGCCGACGCCGTAGCCCTCGCCGAGACCCACCTCGGCGGCCGGTACCGCCAGACGTTCAACGGCGTCGAGGTGGCCCGGTTCGCCAAGGCCACGCCGTGGCCCGCCGAGGGGCCGACGGTGCTCTTCGTCGGTCGCCACGAGGACCGCAAGGGCCTCGCCGTGCTCCTCGCCTCCTTGCCCCACCTGCCGGCGACCACCCGGCTGTGGATCGCGGGTGACGGCCCCGACACCGACCGGCTGCGCGCCTCGGTCGCCGACGACCCGCGCGTCGAGTGGCTCGGCCGCATCGACGACGAGGAGCGCAACCGCCGGCTCCGGGGAGCCGACGTGTTCTGCGCGCCCTCCCTGCGCGGCGAGTCCTTCGGCGTCGTGCTGCTCGAGGCCATGGCGGCGCGGACGCCCGTCGTTGCCAGCGACCTGCCGGGCTATGCCAACGTCGCCCGCCACGGCAGGGAGGGACTGCTCGTCCCGCCGGGGGACGCCGCCGCGCTCGGCGCGGCGCTCACCACCGTGCTCGCCGGCGGCGAGGTGGCGCAGGATCTCGTCGAGGCCGGCCAGGTGCGGGCCGACGAGCTGTCGATGGACAGCCTCGCCCAGCGCTACCTCGACCTCTACGCGGAGCTGGTCTGACCCGGCGAGGACGCGGCCCGTCCCTCAGCCGGCGGGGACGACGATGGTGACGGTCGCCGCGGCCTCGTCGACCTCGACGCGGAACGGCAGGCGCGACTCGAGACCCGCAGCCCACTCGTAGACCGCTTCGAAGTCGCCGGTGCGGACCACCTCCTCCACGGTCTCCTCGCCCGGGACCCGGTCTGGGCCCGTGTACGTCTGCTGGATCTCCTCGCCGTCGAAGCGGGCGCTCGAGGCGGGCTCGAAGCGGATCGCGAGCACGGCGCCTCCCTCGACGTCCACCTCGTTGCCCGAGCCTGACTCGCGGATCGGCCGCTCGGTGTAGGCGACGTCGACGCCCGGCAGCGCCCCGTCGAACCCGAACGTGATGCGCTCCTCACCACCCGCAGACTCGACCGAGAGGTCGGTGTGGGCGACGACGTCCTGGGTCGAGGCCGGACGGGCGACGGTGACGGGCTCGGTGCCGCCGTCGAACGGCTGCGTCGTCGTGGTCTCGGGCGCCTCGGAGGTCGTGGTCGATGTGGTGGTGGTGGTGGTGGTCGTCGAGGTCTCGCCCGTGGTGGTCGTCGGCGCGTCCGGGTCCCCGACGACCTGGTCCTCGCCCGTTCCCCCGTCGGCGCAGCCGGCCACCGCCAGCACGGCGACGAGCGCGGCGACGCACCGGCGTGGCCGGTGAGCGGGACGGGACTGCGGGTGGGACATGGCACAACGGTACGCTGGGCCCGCCCGCGCCACCCGAGGAGACGCCTCACATGACCTTCCTGCTGATCCTGCTCGGCACCGTCGTCCTGATCGGGGTGCTCCTCGTCTTCCAGTACAACAGCCTCATCAAGCTGCGGAACCGGATCGAGGGCGCCTGGGCCCAGATCGACGTGCAGCTGAAGCGCCGCTACGACCTCATCCCGAACCTCGTGGAGACCGTGAAGGGCTACGCCGCCCACGAGAAGGAGACCCTCGACGCGGTGATCCGTGCCCGCAACGCCGCCGGCGCCGCGTCCGGCCCGGCTGACCAGGCGCAGGCCGAGAACATGGTCACCTCCGCGCTGCGCCAGGTCTTCGCGCTGTCCGAGGCCTACCCGGACCTCAAGGCGAACCAGGGCTTCGTGCAGCTGCAGGAGGAGATCGCGGGGACCGAGGGCCGCATCTCCTACGCGCGGCAGTTCTACAACGACTCCGTCCTGCGCTACAACACCAAGATCCAGACGTTCCCGACGGTGATCATCGCCAACGCGATGCAGTTCCGCGAGCGGGAGTACTTCGAGGCTGACGACGCCTCGCGGGGCCCCGTGCAGGTGCAGTTCTGACCGCCTCCCCCCGGCGGCCTGCCGGCGTGGACCTGTACCGCCAGATCACTGCGAACAAGCGCCGGTCCTGGCTCCTGATCGCCGCCTTCGTCGCCCTCGTGGTGGTCGTGGGCCTCGCTGCCGACCTCGTGGTCGGCCTGGGACCGATCGCGGTCGTGATCGCGGTCGTGATCGCGGTCGCCGGTGTCGCCGGCGCCTACTGGCGATCCGACGCCATCGCCCTCGCCGTCAGCCACGCCCAGCCCGCCGACCCCGTCGCCCACGCCCGGCTGCACAACCTCGTCGAGGGGCTCTGCATCGCCGGCGGCCTCCCCAAGCCCGGCATCTACGTGATCGACGACCCCGCACCGAACGCGTTCGCCACCGGCCGCGACCCCAAGCACGCCTCGCTGGCGGTCACGACAGGGCTGCTCGAGCGGCTGAACCGGGTGGAGCTCGAGGGTGTCCTCGCCCACGAGCTCAGCCACGTCAAGAACTACGACATCCTCGTCTCGACGCTCGCCGTGACCCTCGTCGGGGTGGTCACGATCCTCGCCGACGTGTCCCTCCGCTTCTTGTGGTGGGGTGGCCCCCGCCACCGCGACGACCGCGCCCGCCACAGCGCCGGTGGGCCCGCCATGGTCATGGCCGTCCTCGGACTGGTGCTGTTGGTGCTCGCACCGCTCGTGGCCCGGGTCATGCAGGCGGCCGTCAGCCGACGGCGAGAGGCGCTCGCCGACGTCTCGGCCGTCGCCCTGACCCGCTACCCGCCCGGGCTGCTGAGCGCGCTCGAAAAGCTGCGGGACGACACCACAGTGGTACATTCCGCGTCCCGGGCCACGGCCCACCTCTGGATCGAGTCACCCGTCGCGCGCCTCGAATCCGAGGGCCGCCAGGCTTGGCTCAACCGCCTCTTCGACACCCATCCCCCCCTCGAGGAGCGCATCCAAGCGCTCCGGGAGCTCTGACGCCATGACCCCCAGCACGTCCCACCGCACACCCGCGCGCCTTGTCGCCACGCTCGTCGCCGCCGGCCTCGTCCTCGCCGCCTGCGGTGGCGACGACGACGATGCTGCTACGACGACCACGACGGATCCGACGACCACGACCGGGGAGGAGGCGACGACGACCACCGCGCCACCCATCGCGCCGCTCACGGGCGAGGCACTCGGCGACGACGCCCTGCGCAACCGACCCGCCCTCGTGGTCAAGGTCGACAGCACCCCCAAGGCGCTCGGCCGCCAGGATGGCCTCGAGGCCGCCGACCTGGTCTTCGCCGAGAAGGTGGAGGGGGGCAGCATCCGCCTCGCCGCGGTGTTCCACTCCACGGACACCACCGTCGGCCCCGTCCGCTCCGCCCGGACGAGCGACATCGCCATCACCGGCAACCTGAACCGGCCGCTGTTCGCCTTCTCCGGCGCCAACGGCGGGGTCCTCGGCCAGGTCCGCGCCGCCAACCTCGTCGATGTCGGCTCCGACGCGGCGCCCCGCTCGTACAGCACCCGCGGCTCGGGGGTGCTGCGGTTCTACGTCGACACCCGGAGCCTGTACGGCCTCGCCCCCGACGGTGCCGGCCCGCCCCGCCAGCAGCTCAACTACCGGGCGGCGGGCGAGCCGGTGGTGAACGCCGGCGCGGAGCCGGCGAGCAAGGTGACCGTCCGCTACCCGGGCCGTGCTGGCACGACGGTCCAGTACATCGACGAAGGCATGGGATGGGCCCGCGTCCAGGACGGCGTGCCCCACACCGTCACCAGCGGCACCCGCATCGCGCCCGACAACGTGATCGTGCAGTTCATCGACTACAAGGACTCCGGCTACCGGGACGTCACCGGTTCGGCGTCGCCCGAAGCGGTCCTCTCCGGCGAGGGTGACGCATGGGTCTTCACCGGCGGCTCGCTCATCCGGGCGCGCTGGTCTCGTGCCGACGAGGGTGCGCTCACCGACTGGACCGACCAGGCGGGGGCGCCGGTCCGCTTCGCCCCCGGCAGCACCTGGATCGAGCTCGCCGACAAGGGCAGCGCCACCCTCGGCTGAGCCGTCCCGAACCCCTTGGGGTGTCGTCCCCGGCCGGTCGTACACTCGTCTCATGGGTGAGCAGCGGGTGAGCAGGGACGACCGGGTGATGGGCACCTCGACGGTCAAGCGTGGCCTGGCCGAGATGTTGAAGGGCGGCGTCATCATGGACGTCGTCGACGCCGAGCAGGCCAAGATCGCCGAGGGCTGCGGCGCGATGGCGGTCATGGCGCTCGAGCGGGTGCCGTCCGACATCCGCCGCGACGGCGGCGTCGCCCGCATGAGCGACCCCGCCATGATCGAGGCGATCAAGGCCGTGGTGACGATCCCGGTGATGGCCAAGGCCCGCATCGGCCACTTCGTCGAGGCCCAGGTCCTCGAGGCCCTCGGCGTCGACTTCATCGACGAGTCCGAGGTCCTGACCCCCGCCGACGACACCCACCACATCGACAAGCAGGCGTTCGTCACGCCGTTCGTGTGCGGGGCGAACGACCTCGGCGAGGCCCTGCGCCGCATCAGCGAGGGCGCCGCCCTCATCCGCTCCAAGGGCGAGGCCGGCACCGGCAACATCGTCGAGGCGGTGCGCCACCTGCGATCCATCCGCGGCGACCTCGGCCGCATCACCACGGCCGACGGCGCCGAGCAGTTCGAGTGGGCCAAGCGCCTCCAGGCCCCCCTCGCGCTCGTCCAGGAGATCGCCCGCACCGGCGAGCTGCCCGTCCCGCTGTTCTGCGCCGGCGGCATCGCCACCCCGGCCGACGCCGCGCTCGCCATGCAGCTCGGCGCCGAGAGCGTCTTCGTGGGTTCGGGCATCTTCAAGAGCTCCGACCCTGAGCGCTACGGGCGGGCCATCGTCGAGGCCACGACCCACCACGGCGACCCCACGATCGTCGCCAAGGTCAGCCGTGGCATGGGCGCCGCCATGGGCGGCCTCGAGATCGCCGGGCTCGAGACGACCTTCGCCGACCGGGGCTGGTAGCCGTGCCCGATGCCGGTCCCCACGATGGGGAGCCGCCAGGTGGGCGCCCGCGTCGGCGTCCTCGCCCTGCAGGGGGCGAGCGCCCGCCACGCTGAGGCGCTCACCCAGCTGGGCGCCAAGGCCGTCCCCGTACGCACGGCCGACGACCTCTCGACCGTCGACGCGCTCGTCATCCCCGGCGGGGAGTCGACGACGATCTCGTACCTGCTCGACACGTCGGGCCTGCGTGCCCCGCTGGCCGAGCGGCTGGCGGAGGGGTTCCCGGCGTTCGGCACGTGCGCGGGCATGATCCTCCTCGCCCGCGAGGTCGTCGGGGGGCGGGAGGACCAGCGCTCCCTCGGCGCCATCGACATCGGTGTCCGCCGCAACGCGTTCGGCCGCCAGCGCGACAGCTTCGAGGTGGATCTCGACGTCGAGGGCATCGAGGGCGGTCCGCTGCACGCGGTGTTCATCCGTGCGCCGGTCGTCGATCGCGTGGGCGAGGGCGTCGAGGTGCTGGCCTCGGTCGAGGCCGGACCCGTCCTGTGCCGGTCGGGTGCGATCATGGTGTGCTCGTTCCACCCGGAGCTCGGCGAAGATCGCCGGTTGCACGCCACCTTCCTGGAGGGAGTCTGAATGTCCGGTCACTCGAAGTGGGCCACGATCAAGCACCAGAAGGGGGCGAAGGACGCCAAGCGCGGGAAGCTGTTCGGGAAGCTGATCCGCCAGGTGGAGGTCGCGGCCCGTGAGGGCGGCGGCGACCTCGACAGCAACGCGACCCTGCGGACGATGTACGCCAAGGCCCGCGACGCCTCGGTCCCGCTCGACACGATCGAGCGGGCGGTCAAGCGGGGGACCGGTGAGCTCGACGGCGTGCGGTACGAACCGGCTGCCTACGAGGGGTACGCCCCCGCAGGCGTCGCCGTGTACGTGGAGGTGCTGACGGACAACCGCAACCGGACCGGGGCCGACATCCGCTCGACGTTCACCAAGCTCGGCGGGTCGCTCGCCGAACCCGGCGCGGTCGCCTGGCAGTTCAGCCGCAAGGGCGTGGTGATCCTCCCGAAGGAGGTCGAGGAGGAAGAGCTCATGCTCGTCGTGCTCGACGCCGGCGCCGAGGACCTCGCCGACGACGGCGACACGTGGCGCATCACGTGCGAGCCGCAGGCGCTGAGCGACGTCAAGGCCGCGCTCGACGCCGCCGGCGTCGCCTACGACTCCGCCGACACGACGATGCTGCCCTCCTCCACGGTCCCGCTGGAGACGGCGGACGACGCCAAGAAGGTGCTGCGCCTCATCGACACCCTCGACGACCACGACGACGTCCAGGGCGTGTACGCGAACTTCGACATCCCCGACTCCATCTTGGAAAGTGTCGAGGCCTGACCGGTGGCGGTCACCGTCGGCGACACGGCTCCGGACTTCACCCTGGCGGCCACGGGAGGTGAGGCGATCACGCTGTCGTCCTACCGGGGTCAGCCCGTGGTGCTCGTCTTCTATCCCGGTGACGACACCCCGGTGTGCACCGTCCAGCTCAACAGCTACAACGACGACCTGAGCGCGTTCGAGGACGTGGGGGCCCAGATCCTCGGGATCAGCCCTCAGGGAGTCGAGAGCCACGAGGCGTTCGCGGCGAAGCACGGCTTCTCCTTCCCGCTGCTCGCCGACACCGACAAGGAGGTCGGCCGCACCTACGGGGTGCTCGGGCCTGTGGGCTTCTACCGGCGCTCGATCTACGTCGTCGACGCCGAGGGCACCGTCCGCTACGCCCACCGGGCCATCGCCGGGATGACGTACCGCAGGACCGACGAGCTGCTGGCGGCCGTCTCGGCGGCGACGGGCACGGCAGGGCCCGCCTGATCCGTCCCGGGGCGGTGCATCCACCGGCGGCGAGGCGCCTTCGGCTACGGTCGAACCTGTGTTCGTGCTCGGCATCGACCCGGGGCTGACCCGATGCGGGTACGGCGCTGTCCGGCGAACAGCCGCGGTCCTCACCGCCGTGGCCGCCGGGGTCCTGACCACGTCACCGGCGACACCGCTGCCCGAGCGCCTCGCCGAGCTGCAGCTCGGCCTCCGCGGCCTGCTCCTCGACCTCCGGCCCGACGTGGTCGCGGTGGAGCGGCTCTTCTTCCAGACGAACGTGCGCACCGCGATGGCCGTCGGCCAGGCGAGTGGCCTGGTCCTCGCCGAGGCGATCGCCGCCGGATCGCTGGTGGCCCAGTACACCCCCAACGAGGTCAAGCTCGCCGTCACCGGCTACGGCGCGGCGCCCAAGGAGCAGGTGCAGCGCATGGTCCAGGCCCAGCTCGGCCTGGCAGAGACGCCCCGGCCCCCCGACGCCGCCGACGCGCTCGCCCTCGCGCTCTGCCACCTGGCGGTCGCCCCGCTGCGGACACGCGTCGCCCGGGCGGTGTCGCGTTGATCGGGTCGTTGCGGGGCACGCTGCTCGAGCGCTCACCGAACGGCGAGGTGCTCGTCGAGGTCGGCGGCGTGGGGTACCGGGCCCTCCTGCCCCCCGCCACCCTCGCCGAGCTCGGCCAACCTGGCGGCGACGTCTTCCTCCACACCCACCTCCACGTCCGGGAGGACGCGCTGACGCTGTACGGCTTCGCCACCCGCGACGAGCGGGCCACGTTCGAGGCGCTCATCGGCGCCCACGGGGTCGGACCCGCGCTCGCCCTGGCCATCCTCTCGGTGCACCGGCCCGAGGCGCTCCGTCGGGCGCTGGCCGACGACGACCTCGATGCGCTCTGCCTCGTCCCCGGGGTCGGCCGCAAGACCGCGGCTCGCCTGCTCATGGAGCTCAAGGCCCGGCTGGACGTGCCGGGCGACGTCGACATCGCCGTGCTCGGGGCGGGGGAGGCCGTGGCCGGCGCGCCCGCCGGGCCCGCGCCCCGCACCGAGGTGCGCGAGGCGCTCGTCGCGCTCGGCTACGGACCCGAGGAGGTCCGAGACGCGGTGCGCGACCTGCCGCCCGGGGGTGACTCCTCGACCCTGCTCCGCCAGGCTCTCGCCCGGCTCGGCAGCGCCCGGTGAGGGAGGAGCTGCTCGCCGGGCAGCCGGCGCCCGAGGAGGAGAAGGAGGAGGTCGGGCTCCGTCCGAAGAGCCTCGCCGACTTCATCGGTCAGGCCGAGCTGAAGGACCACCTGTCGATCGTCCTCGGCGCCGCCAAGCAGCGCGGCCAGGCCGCCGACCACCTCCTGTTCGCCGGGCCGCCCGGCCTCGGCAAGACGAGCCTGGCCGGCATCGTCGCCACCGAGATGGACGCCGGCCTGCGCATCACGTCCGGTCCTGCGCTCAGCCGGCCCGGGGACCTCGCCGCCATCCTCACCAACCTCGACGACGGCGACGTGCTCTTCATCGACGAGATCCACCGCCTTCCCCGGACGGTGGAGGAGGTCCTTTACCCGGCGATGGAGGACTTCGAGCTCGACATCGTCATCGGTCAGGGCCCGTCGGCCCGGTCGATCCGCCTGGACCTCCCTCGCTTCACGCTGGTCGGCGCGACCACGAGGACCGGGCTGATCACCGGCCCGCTCCGGGACCGCTTCGGCCTCGTCGAGCGGCTCGACCACTACCCGGCCGCCGATCTCGAGCTGATCGTCACCCGGGCCGCAGGGATCCTCGGCGTCGACCTCGCCGCCGACGGCGCCCGGGAGATCGCGAGGCGCGCCCGGGGCACGCCCCGGATCGCCAACCGCCTCCTGCGCCGGGTCCGCGACTTCGCCGAGGTCCGTGGCGACGGTCGGGTCACCGCCACGGCCGCCACCGAGGGCCTCGCCCTGTTCGGCGTCGACGAGCTCGGGCTCGACAAGGTGGACCGGTCGATCCTCGCCGCGCTGTGCCAGCGCTTCGCCGGGGGCCCGGTCGGGCTGTCCACGCTCGCCATCAGCGTCAGCGAGCAGGTGGAGACCGTCGAGGACGTCTACGAGCCGTTCCTGATCCAACAGGGGCTGCTCATGCGCACGCCCCGGGGAAGGGTCGCCACGCCGGCGGCGTGGGCGCACGTCGGGCTGTCGGCCCCCGCTGCAGCGCCCGGTGGGGCCAGCCTCTTCGACGAGGACTAGCGGACCCGTGCGCTACGCTCGGAGCCGCCCGAGCGCCGGTCACGGCCCCGACGAGGGCCCTTCGACCCCCCGGAAGCGAACCATGGACCTCATCATCTTCCCGCTCCTCATGGCAGGCATGTACCTGCTGCTGATCCGACCCCAGCAGAAGAAGCTGCGGGCGCAGCGGGAGCTCATCGCCTCGGTCGCCGTCGGTGACCAGGTCGTCTCCGCCGGCGGGATCATCGGGACCGTCCGCGTGCTCACCGACGATCGGCTGTTCCTCGAGGTCGCCGACGGGGTCGAGCTGACGATCCTGCGGGGCGCCATCAGCCGCAAGATCGACCCCGTGACCGCCGAGGTCCTCGAGGCCGAGGACGCCGTCGAGCGCATGGACGACGAGGGCACGGACGACGAGGGCACGGACGAGCGGTGAAGCGCCGTCGCCACGGTGCCACCCTCGGTGGCATCCTCCTCCTCGCCGCGCTCCTGCTCGGGTTCACGATCGCCGTCGGGAACGAGCCCGAGCTCGGCCTCGACCTCCAGGGCGGCGCGTCGGTCGTGCTGCGCCCGCCGGCCGACGTCGAGGACGAGTTGCTCGAGGCCGCCATCGAGGTCATCCGCAGCCGGGTCGACGCCCTCGGGGTAGCCGAGCCCGACATCACCCGTCAGGGCAACGCCATCGTGGTGGAGCTCCCGGGCGTCACCGACCAGCAGCGGGCGGTCGAGGTCGTCGGACAGACCGCCGAGCTCAGGTTCCGCCCCGTGCTCGAGTTCCTGCCCCCCGAGGGGACGCCACCGCCGGAGACGACCACGACCACCGCGGCCGAAGGCGAGGAGACCACCTCCACCACCGCAGCCGAGGGCGAGGAGGAGACCACCTCGACGACCGTGGCCGAGGGCGAGGAGGAGACCACCTCGACCACCGTCAACCCCGGTGACATCCCGACCACCGCTCCCGGGGACAACATCGCCGAGAACGAGGTCGTGCTGCCCGAGCTCGATGACGATGGCAACGTCGAGCAGCGCTACCGGCTCGGGCCCACCCAGGTGACCGGTCGGGCGGTCGAAGGTGCTCAGGCCCGCCTCCAGGGCGCGGTGCAGTGGACGGTGGAGCTGTCCTTCACGTCCGAGGGCATCCAGGCGTTCAACGCCCTAGCCGCCACCTGCGTGCCCGCCTCCATCACCTGCCCACCGTCGGGCGTCAGCCAGGACAGCGGCCAGCCCGTCGGCTCGGTCGCCATCGAGCTCGACGGCGTGGTCCAGTCGGCTCCCACCATCCAGGCAGCGAACTTCCAGCGCGACCAGGTCGTGATCTCGGGCAGCTTCACCGAGGCCGAGGCGAAGGACCTGGCACTCGTGTTGCGCTTCGGCGCGCTGCCGGTGCAGCTGGAGCAGGCCTCGGCGTCGACGGTGTCCGCCTCGCTCGGACGGGACTCGCTGCGGGCGGGCGTCATCGCCGGCGTGCTCGGCACGATCCTCGTGTTCAGCTACATCGTCTTGTACTACCGGTCCCTCGGGCTCGTGGTGCTCGCCGGCCTGTGCGTCTGGGGTGCGTTCCTCTGGAGCGTGATCAGCTACCTCGGCTCCTCCCGGGGCCTCGCCCTCAGCCTCGCCGGCGTCACCGGCCTCATCGTCTCGGTCGGCATCACGGTCGACTCGTACATCGTGTACTTCGAGCGGTTGAAGGACGAGATCCGCCGGGGACGCTCGGTGCGCTCCGCCGTCGACCGTGGTTTCTCCCAGGCGTTCCGCACGATCCTCACCGCGGACACTGCGGCGTTCATGGGCGCCGCGCTGCTGTACATGCTGACCGTCGGACCGGTGCGGGGCTTCGCCCTGTTCCTCGGCATGTCGACGGTCCTCGACGTCATCGTCGCCTACTTCTTCACCAGGCCGCTCGTCGCCATCCTCGCCAAGCGCGGGGTGTTCACGGGGGGCTTCCTCGGGCTGCACGTCGGTCAGACCGAGGCCGCTCCCGGACCAGCGGCCACCGCCACGCCCGCTGGAGGTGCCTCATGACCGCCGGGGTGCTCCGCCGCCTCACCAGGGGTGAGACCGACGTCGACTTCGTCGGACGGGCCAAGCTCTGGTTCGCCATCTCGGGTGCGGTCATGGTGCTCGGCCTGGTGTCGCTGCTCACCCGTGGCCTCAACCTCGGCATCGACTTCGAGGGTGGCACGTCCTGGGAGCTCCCGGCCCGCGAGCTCACCATCGAGGATGCCAGAGCGGTGATCGGCGACCTCGGCATCACCGAAGCCGATGTGCAGACCCTCACCGACGACGACGGCCGGCGAGTCCGGGTGCAGGCGGAGCGGGGCGAGGAGGTCGTGACCCAGCGCGTCGCCACCGCGCTGGCCGAGGCTGCAGGCGTCGACCCCGACGCCGTCGACGTGCAAGACGTCAGCCCGTCGTGGGGCGAGGAGATCACCTCGAAGGCGCTCCGGGCGCTGATCGTGTTCCTCGTGGTGGTGAGCATCTTCATCACGCTGCGCTTCGAGTTCAAGATGGCCATGGCGACCCTCGCCGCCCTCATCCACGACCTGCTGGTGGTGGTCGGGGTCTACTCGCTGTTCGCCTTCCCGGTCACACCGGCGACCGTCATCGCCATCCTCACGATCCTCGGCTACTCGATCTACGACGGCATCGTCGTGTTCGACCGCGTCGACGAGAACGCCAAGCTGCTCGCCGGCAGCAGCAAGGTCACCTACAGCGGCATGGTCAACGCGTCGCTGAACCAGGTCCTCATGCGGACGCTGAACACCTCGATCACCGCCCTGATCCCCGTGCTGTCGCTGCTCGTGGTCGGCTCGTTGATCCTCGGCGCCGGGACCTTGCAGGAGTTCGCCCTGGCGCTGTTCGTCGGGCAGCTCTCGGGCGCGTACTCCTCGATCTTCATCGCCTCGCCCCTGCTCGCCATCTTGAAGGAGCGCGAGCCCAAGCTGGCGGCGCTGAAGGAGCGCCTCGGCGGATCCACCGCCTCGGGCGCTCCGGAGGTCGACGCCGCCGAGGGGCGTGTCACGAGCCGGCGGACCGCCGCCGAGCGCCGGGGCGAGGGCCGCGCCACGAGCACTGCGGTGGCCGAGCGTCCCGACGCCGAGGAACCGTTCGCAGAACCCGGTCCGAAGCGCCCGCCCACCCGCCTGCCGCCGCTCGCCGGGGGAGAGATCAAACCGCGCCCCCGCAAGAAGGGCAGGCGCCGGTAGGCAGTGGCCGGCGGGTACCGTGACCACGTGACGACCACCGTGGACCGCCTCACCCGCCTGGTCCGCGACGTGCCCGACTTCCCTCTGCCGGGCATCGCGTTCCGCGACATCACGCCCCTCCTGGCCGATGCCGATGCTCTCGCCGACACGGTGCGCGGCCTCGCCGAGCCGTGGGCTGGCACCGGCATCACGGGGGTCGTGGGGATCGAGGCGCGAGGCTTCATCGTCGCCGCGCCTGTCGCCCTCCACCTCCGCACCGGGTTCGCACCCGTCCGCAAGGCCGGAAAGCTCCCGTGGAAGGTCGCGCGGGAGACCTACGAGCTCGAGTACGGGACCGACACCCTCGAGATCCACGCCGACGCGCTCGCGTCCGGGGACCGGGTGCTCGTCGTCGACGACGTGCTCGCCACCGGGGGCACGGCCGCCGCCACCATCCGCCTCGTGGAGGGGCTGGGAGCCGAGGTCGTGGGGGTGGCCGTCATCATCGAGCTGGCCGCCCTCGGTGGCCGAGACCGCCTCCAGGGACGCGACGTGCGCGCCCTCGTGACCGATCGCTGAGGTGCCCGTGGCGACCGTCACCCGCGTCCTCCCGTGGCGCCGCAACGCGCTGCCCGCCGAGGAGGTCGCCCCCCTGCTCGCCGCCTACCGGCGCCGCCACCCCAAGGCGCCCACGGCGATGATCAGCCGGGCGTACGCCGAGGCCGCCAACGCCCACGCCGGCCAGGTCCGCAACTCCGGGGAGCCCTACGTCGAGCACCCGCTGGCGGTGGCGATGATCGTCGCCGAGCTCGGCCTCGACGACGTGTCGATCGCGGCCGCGCTGCTGCACGACGCCGTCGAGGACACCGCCCTGACCCTCGAGTCGATCACGTCCTCGTTCGGGCCCGAGGTCGCCGCCATCGTCGACGGTGTCACGAAGCTCGACCGGATCCGCTTCGACTCGAGGGAGGAGCAGCAGGCCGCCACCATGCGCAAGATGCTCGTGGCGATGGCCAAGGACCTCCGCGTCCTGCTCATCAAGCTCGCCGACCGGCTCCACAACATGAGGACCATCGCTGCCATGCCGACGTGGAAGCAGCAGCGCACGGCGACCGAGACGCTCGAGATCTACGCGCCGCTCGCGCACCGTCTCGGCATGCAGGACCTCAAGCAGCAGCTCGAGGACCTGGCGTTCGCGTCGATGCACCCGAAGCGCTACGCCGAGATCGAGCAGATGGTCTCGACCCGCAGCCCCGAGCGCGACCTCTACCTCGACCAGGTCCTCGCCGCCGTCCGGGACCGCCTCGCCGAGCTGCGGATCAGCGGCGAGGTAACCGGGCGCCCGAAGCACCTCTGGTCCATCTACGAGAAGATGGTCGTGAAGGGCAAGGAGTTCGACGACATCTTCGACCTCGTGGGCATCCGGGTCGTCGTCGACCGGGTCGAGGACTGCTACGCCGCCCTGGGGTCGCTCCACGCGGTGTGGAAGCCCGTGCAGGGGCGCATCAAGGACTACATCGCGATGCCGAAGTTCAACCTGTACCAGAGCCTCCACACCACGGTCGTCGGGCCGCAGGGCAAGCCGCTCGAGGTCCAGATCAGGACCCGCGAGATGCACCAGCGCTCCGAGTTCGGGGTGGCTGCCCACTGGGCGTACAAGGACGGCTCCACGCCCAGCGACGCGGCCTGGATCGGTCGCCTGCTCGACTGGCAGTCCGAGACGAGCGACCCGAACGCGTTCATGGAGACCCTGAAGGGCGACCTCGAACAGGACGAGGTCTTCGTCTTCACCCCCAAGGGCAAGGTCATCACCCTCCCCGACGGCGCCACGCCCGTCGACTTCGCCTACACGGTCCACACCGAGGTCGGCCACAACTGCATCGGCGCCCGCGTCAACGGCCGGCTCCAGCCCCTCGACTCCGTCCTGCGCTCCGGGGACACCGTCGAGATCTTCACGTCCAAGGTCGACGGCAGTCCCTCACGGGACTGGCTGCAGATCGCGGTCACGCCCCGCGCCCGGAACAAGATCCGCCAGTGGTTCTCGAAGGAGCGGCGTGGGGATGCCATCGAGACCGGACGCGAGGAGCTCGTCAAGGCCATCCGGCGGGAGGGCCTCCCCGTCCAGAAGCTCCAGTCCTCCCCCGTGCTGACGAAGGTGGCGGGCGAGTCCGGTTACGCCGACCTCGAAGCGCTGCACGTCGCCATCGGCGAGAACCACGTGCAGGCCAAGACGATCGCCCAGCGCCTCGCCCGCGAGCTCCGCGGCGGCGAGGCCGAGGAGCAGCTGCCCGTCACCGCCCACGCACCGAGGCGGCGCCGGCCCGCGGCCGGCGTGCACGTCGAGGGACTCGACGACGTCATGGTGCGCCTGTCGCGCTGCTGCACGCCGGTGCCCGGCGACGAGATCATGGGCTTCGTCACCCGCGGCCGCGGCGTGTCGGTGCACCGTGCCGACTGCGCGAACGCCGTCTCCCTGGCCGGTGGCCAAGAGGCTCGGGTGATCGACGTCGAGTGGGACCGGGACCAGGGCGAGGGCACGTTCGTCGTCTCGATCGAGGTGAAGGCGCTCGACCGGTCCAAGCTGCTCCGGGACGTGTCGGCCACGCTCGCCGACCACCACG
The DNA here is from genome assembly GCA_040905815.1 of Acidimicrobiales bacterium. Lineage (GTDB taxonomy): Bacteria > Actinomycetota > Acidimicrobiia > Acidimicrobiales > CADCSY01 > CADCSY01. Next base: position 253 of record JBBDQT010000101.1, on the reverse strand, counting down.
TCAACATCCTCAGCTGCACGACGCAGACGGGCACCGACCGCGTCAGCCGCATGCGCTTCGACTTCGAGCTGGCCGACCCCGGCCACCTCGACCACCTCGTGTCCACGATCCGCCGGATCGACAGCGTCTACGACGCATACCGGATCCTCCCCGGCCAGGGCTGACGCGACAGCAGGGCGGCAACGCGACCGCCTTCCGATGATCAGCCCCGACTGGTCCGCCGATAGCCTCAGCCGTCATGCCCGCGACGAGC
>JBBDQT010000100.1:0-7019 GCA_040905815.1 Acidimicrobiales bacterium | reverse complement strand
CGGAGCTCCACGAGCTCGGGCGGCGCCTCACCGAGGAAGCCCCAGATCGTGAACGCGACGGTGAGGTCGTGGACGACGGGCGCCCGACCGAAGATCGACGCTCGCCGCAGAGCGACGCCGAGGCAGCCGGCGACGGCGTCCTCGGCGTGCTCGCCACTGGCCAGCACGAGCTGGTCCTCGAGCTGGCGGGCCAGGAGAAGCGCGTAGCCCTGGTCCGGTCCCGGGTTCCCCATCCCCGATCCCGTCGGCTGAGCGGCACCGAGCGCGCCGGGGCGGTCGTTGCGGAACGAGCGGGACGGCGGCAGCGCGAGCCCCGTGCGGGGCCTGGACGTGAGGTCGCTCGGGACGTGCTCGGGTGCTGCCATCGCGGCTACTCCTCCGGTGCGTCGGCGGCGCGGTCGGCGCCACGGTCCACCCCATCATCGCCGCCGTGGAGGAGGCCGAAGACGAGCGAGTCGGAGAGGGCTTGCCAGGAGGCGTCGATGACGTTCTCCGACACGCCGATCGTCGACCACGTCCGCTCGCCGTCGGTGGTGTCGAGCAGCACCCGGGTGACGGCGGCCGTGCCCTTGCCGGTGTCGAGGACGCGCACCTTGTAGTCGGTGAGGTGGATGTCCGCCAGCGCCGGGAACTTCGAACCGATGGCGGCTCGCACGGCGGCGTCGAGGGCGTTGACGGGCCCGTTCCCCTCGGCGGTGCGGATGATGCGCTCGCCGTCGACGTGGATCTTGACGGTCGCCTCGGTGGTCGTCTCCCCGTCCACGCGCTGCTCGACCGACACCCGGAACGACTCGAGCGCGAAGTACGGCTGGTCCCATCCGCCGGCGCCCCTCATGAGCAGCTCCAGTGAGCCATCGGCAACCTCGAAGTGGAAGCCCTCGTGCTCCAGGTGCTTCAGCCGGTCGAGCACGGTCGACAGCGCCGGCCCGTCGATGTCGAGGCCGAGCTCGGTGGCCTTGAGCTGCAACGTGGAGCGTCCCGAGAGCTCGCTCACGACGAAACGAGTGCCGTTGCCGACGAGGTCCGGTGGCAGGTGCTCGTACGCGTCCGGGGCGCGGGCGATCGCGCTCGTGTGCAGGCCCGCCTTGTGGGCGAACGCCGACTGGCCGACGTAGGGCTGCTTCGGGTCGGGAGCGATGTTGACGAGCTCGGCGATGTGGTGGGCGACGGGCGTCAGCCGCTCGAGGCGATCCGGGTCGATCGTGCGCACGCCCATCTTCAGCGTGAGGTTCGGGATGGCGGCGCAGAGGTCGGCGTTCCCGGTGCGCTCGCCGTAGCCGTTGACGCAGCCCTGCACCTGCGTCGCCCCGAGGCGGACCGCGGTGAGGGCGTTGGCCACGCCGCAGCCGCCGTCGTTGTGGAAGTGCACGCCGATGTCGGCGTACGTGGCGGGCACGACCTCGCGCAGGACCCGATCGACCTCGTCGGGCAGCGTGCCGCCGTTGGTGTCGCACAGCACGAGCGCCTCCGCACCCGCCTCCTCGGCCGCCTTGAGGACCCGCATCGTGAAGTCCGGGTTCGTGCGGTAGCCGTCGAAGAAGTGCTCGGCGTCGAAGAAGACGCGCAGGCCCTGTCCGACGAGGTGGGCGACCGACTCGCCGGCCATGCGCACGGCCTCGTCGAGCTCGGTCCGCAGCGCCTCGGTCACGTGGTAGTCCCACGCCTTGGCGACGATGCACACCGCTTCGGTGCCCGCCTCGAGCAGGTGGCGGAGCGTCTGGTCCTCGTTCGCCTTGGCGCCGGGCCGGCAGGTCGATCCGAACGCCACGAGGGCGGCGGTCTGGAGCCGGAGCTCGGTGGGCGCGAGGCGGAAGAACTCCTCGTCCTTCGGGTTGGCTCCGGGCCAGCCGCCCTCGATGTAGGCGACGCCGAGGTGGTCCAGCTGCTCGGCGACGCGCAGCTTGTCCTCGACGGTGAGCGACAACCCCTCCTGCTGGCTGCCGTCACGCAGGGTCGTGTCGTAGACATCGACCGCGTCCGGCAGCTCGGGCACCCTCGGCAGGTCGTGGTTGTGGTCGGCACCGCCACCCGGCCCGTGGCTGTGGCCCCCCGGGCCGTGGCGATGGCCCCGCGCACCGCTCCTAGACATGCTCGTTCCAGTCCTTGTAACGGTCGAGCTCGCCCCGCACGGCGGAGAAGTAGACCTCTTGGATCTGCCTCGTGACCGGTCCGGGCTCCCCGAGCTCTCGATCGTCGACCGACCGGATGGGGACCACCTCGGCAGCGGTGCCCGAGAGGAACGCCTCGTCAGCGGTGTAGAGGTCGCTGCGCAAGAGGTTGCCCTCGCGGTACTCGAAGCCGAGATCCCTGGCGATCGTCATCACGGAGTGCTGCGTGATCCCCTCGAGCGCGCCGGCGCTGACCGGTGGCGTGGTGATCACACCGTCGCGCACGACGAAGATGTTCTCGCCGGTGCACTCGCTCACGAAGCCCTGGGGCGACAGCAGGATCGCCTCGTCGTAGCCGGACTTGATGGCCTGCACCTTCGCCATCGACGAGTTGATGTACATGCCGGTCCCCTTGGCCGCGGGTGGCATGGCGTTGGGGCTGTGGCGCTCCCAGGAAGAGATCATCATCCGCACCCCGTTGGCGATGCCCTCGTCCCCCAGGTAGGCCCCCCAGGGCCAGCAGGCGATCGACACGTTCACCGGCGCCGGGAGCGGGTTGAGGCCCATCTCGCCGTAGCCGAGGTAGACGATGGGCCGGATGTAGCAGCTCCGCAGGCCGTTGATCCGCACCGTCTCCTTCGTCGCTTCGACGATGGTCGTGAGGTCGAAAGGTATGTCGAGCATGAAGATCTTCGCCGACCGGAAGAGGCGCTTGATGTGGTCGGTGAGCCGGAAGACCGCCGGCCCGGAGCTCGTCTCGTACGCCCGGATGCCCTCGAACACACCGAGGCCGTAGTGGAGCGAGTGAGTGAGCACGTGCACCTTGGCGTCGGCCCAGGGCACCAGCTCGCCGTCCATCCAGATCTTGTCGCTCTCGGTCAACGGCATCGTGCGCTCCTTCGGCTTTCTCGTGTGGCAGCGGGGCGGTCAGGCGGTGTGGGGCGGGAGGACGGTCAGAGCCTGGCCGCGATCGTGTCACCGATCTCGGTCGTGGACCCTCGCAGGGCACCGGGGTCGCCGATGGCCTTGCGGATCCGCTCGGCTGCATCCACCTCGCCGAGGTGCTCGAGCATGAGCACCGCGCTCAGCACCGCGGCGACCGGGTTGGCGGTGCCGGTGCCGACGATGTCGGGAGCCGAGCCGTGGACCGGCTCGAACAGCGAGGGCCCGGTGCGAGCGGGGTTGAGGTTGGCTGAGGAGGCGACGCCGATGCCGCCCGTCACCGCTCCGGCAAGGTCGGTGAGGATGTCGCCGAAGAGGTTGTCGGTGACGATCACGTCGTAGCGGCCGACGTCTTGGACCAGGTGGATGCAAGCGGCGTCGATGTGGTTGTAGGCGGTGGTGACGTCGGCGAAGTCGGGCGCGACCTCGTCGGTGGTCCGCTGCCACAGGTCACCGGCGAACGTGAGGACGTTCGTCTTGTGCACGAGCGTGAGGTGCTTTCGGGGCCGGGAGGCGGCCAGCTCGAAGGCGAACCGCACGCAGCGCTCCACGCCCATCCGGGTGTTGACAGACCCCTGGGTGGCGACCTCGTGCGGGGTCCCCTTGCGCAGGAAGCCGCCCTCCCCCGCATAGGTGCCCTCGGTGTTCTCCCGGACGACCAGGAGGTCGGCGCCGGTGGGCGGGAACGCGAACGGGCGGAGGTTCACGTACAGGTCGAGCTCGAAGCGGATGCGCAGGAGGAGCCCGCGCTCGAGGACGCCGGGTGGCACCTCAGGGGTCCCGATGGCGCCGAGGAGTATCGCGTCGACGCCCCGCAGCTCGTCGAGCGCCGTGTCGGGCAGGATGTCGCCGGTCTCGAGGTAACGGCGACCGCCCAGGTCGTACTCATGGGTGTCCAGCGCGACGCCGGAGGCGGCCACGACCTTGAGGGCCTCCGCGACCACCTCCGGCCCGATGCCGTCGCCGCCGATGATCGCGACCTTGTGGGTCATCACCCGATCCTCTCGTCTCGTGCTGTCGTGGTTGTGAGCTGTCGTGGTTGGTGAGCTGTCGTGGTTGCGAAAGCGCCGCGTGCGTCCTGAGAAAGCAAAGACCGCCCACCGAGGTGGACGGTCGAAGGAGCGCACGCCGAGGTCGCGGCGTGCGCTACGTGATGATCGCTACGGCGTCGGATGGGCGCGGCACCTCCAAAGTGTCGACCACGACCCCGACGGCCGTCAACTGCTGCGCACCGGTCACCCGGTTGGGGGTGTGCGCGCCTCCCCGGCGTCGCTACTCTCGGACGGATGGCTGACGTGCACTCCCTCTCCCCCGAAGCCCACTCGCGCCTCAAAGCCGAGCTGGAGAAGCTCACCGGCGAGGGTCGGATCGAGATCGCCAGGAAGATCGAGACGGCCCGAGAGCTCGGTGATCTCTCCGAGAACGGCGACTACCACGCCGCCAAGGACGAGCAGGGCAAGATGGAGGCCCGGATCCGCCAGCTCGAGGCGCTGCTGCAGGACGCCGAGATCGTCGAGGCGGCCGCAAGTGACGGGACCGTCCGCATCGGCTCGACGGTCACCGTGCGCTTCGACGACGGCGACACCGACACCTACCTCGTGGGCTCGATCGAGGAGCGGCGCGACGGGCTCGAGGTCGTCTCCCCGGGGTCACCGCTCGGCGCCGCGCTCTTGGGCCAGGGAGCGGGCACGTCGGTGACCTACGACGCCAACGGCACCGACATCACCGTCGAGATCGTCTCGGTCGAGGGTTAGGCCACCATCGCCACCTCCGCGGTGCGAGGAGCAAGCAACCGGAGCTCCGAGCGGGGCTGGACGCCGCGCCTCCCAGCGGGCCGCGCCGTGGCGCTCTCCGGCCGCGGCACCACGTTCGTCCGTGAGGTGCACGGTCCGCCGGGTGCGCCCACGCTCCTCCTCCTCCACGGCTGGACGGCGAGCGCGGACCTCAACTGGTTCGCCTCGTTCGAGGCGCTCGGCCGGGACCACCGGGTCGTCGCCATGGACCACCGCGGCCACGGCCGCGGCATCAGGTCCCGCCGACGGTTCCGGCTCGCCGACTGCGCCGACGACGCCGCCGCGCTGATCGACGAGCTCGGCACGGGGCCCGTGATCGCCGTCGGTTACTCGATGGGGGGACCCGTCGCCCAGCTCCTGTGGCGCCGTCACCCCGACAAGGTCGCCGGCCTCGTGCTCTGCGCCACGACCCGGACGTTCGCGTCCCGCCCCCACGAGAAGGCCGGCTTCCTGGCGATGGGCGGCGCATCGTTCGCGTCTCGGCTCACCCCGGGGATCGCCCGCCAGGCGCTCGCCCGCCGGTTGCTCGGGAACCGCGGCGACGACCGGTCGATGGGGGCGTGGATCCAGCGGGAGCTCCAACGCAGCGACTGGACCGCCGTCCTCGAGGCCGGCAACGCCCTCGGTCGCTACGACTCCCGACCCTGGATCGGGACGGTGGACGTGCCCACCGCCGTCGTCGCCACCATGCTCGACGGCATGGTGGCACCCGCCCGCCAGCTCGCGCTCGCCCGCTCCATCCCGGGCGCGACGGTCCATCCCGTGCAGGGAGATCACGCCGTGTGCGTCACGACCCCTCGCCGATTCGTCCCCGTGCTGGTCGAGGCATGCGCGTCGGTGGTGGAGCGGATCCCGGCTCGTGTGCCCGAGGGCCGGCTCGATGCGACGAGCCGACCTGGTTCTGGTCAGCGACCATGAGCAACGAACGGCCTTCGGCGAGGTGACCCGAGCGGTCGCGCCGCCCGACCCGTCGGAATCGCTCAACCACGGGGCCCCCCGGGTCGATCACGCTGACATGGAGCTCGATCGGATCCGGTCCTGCAGACTTCGCCCAGCCGCCACGTGCGGCACGGCCAGCAGCCGCGTCCGGGCCGTCGGGTTCCCGACCGCCGCCGCCATGACCGCGCTCGAAGCGGCCACCACGCCCCTGACACAGCCCGCCCTGCCTCCGGGCCGGTCGATCGACCTGCTCGGCCGTGGCCGAAGCTTCATCCGCGAAGCCGGTGACCCCGCCGCCCCGCCCGTGGTCCTGTTGCACGGCTGGTGCGCGAACGCCGATGTCGCGTGGTGGCCGGCGTTCGAGGCGCTCGCCGCGCACCACCGGGTGATCGCCCTGGACCACCGGGGCCACAGCCGCGGCATCAAGGACGGGCGGGCGTTCACGCTCACTGACTGCGCAGACGACGTGGCCGCGCTCGCCGCCACCCTCGGTCTCGGCCCTTTCACCGCGATCGGCTACTCGATGGGGGGCGCCATCGCCCAGCTGACGTGGCTCCGCCACCGCCAGCTCGTCGACGGCCTGGTGCTGTGCGCGACCAGCCGCAGCTTCAGCGGGCGACCGAAGGAGCGCGGCATGCAGTCGCTGCTCGACGCCCTCGGTCCCACCGCTCGGGCGATGCCCGCCGCCCTGCGGGCCGGGCTCGCGAGCCGTGCCCTCGCCCGCCGGCGCACGGACCAGGAGCTCCCGGCATGGGCGGCGCCGTCGCTGCGGGCCCACGACTGGCTGCGCATCGTGGAGGCTGGCCAGGAGATCCTGCGCTTCGACTCGCGGGGCTGGGCGTCGGAGATCGACGTGCCCACCGCCGTGGTGATGACGACCACCGACACGGTGGTCCCCCACGGCCGGCAGCTGGGGCTGGCCGCCGCCATACGCGGCGCCACGTCCCACGAGCTGCCCGGCGGCCACACCGCCTGCGCCACGTCGCCCGACCCGTTCGCGGACGTGCTCCTCGACGCCTGTGCCTCGGTGGCCGCACGCCGGGCCCTCGTCGCCTGACCCCTCGCACGCACGCCCCCAGGCGCCGCCCCGGCGGCCAGACCGCTGCCGCTCCGCCGCGCCGTAGCGCCCACCCGGGACCCGTAGGCTCACACGGGATGGTGAGAGACGAGATGACCGAGCGAGCACCGACGTCTGGCAACGAGACGTCTGGCAACGAGACGTCTGGCAACGAGACGT
>JBBDQT010000099.1:0-1193 GCA_040905815.1 Acidimicrobiales bacterium | reverse complement strand
GAGCTCGTCTCGGCTCGGCAGCGCCATGTGGTGCTCGCCGTAGACCTCGATTGCGAGGTCGGCCGCTTCTTCAGGGCGGGTGATCTGCAGCTCCCGGAAGAGCAGGGCGAGGTCGGGCTTGTCGGTCGGCCGGAACGCCGCCATCTTCATCGCCAGCAGGTGGCGAGGCGAGGCGAGCGCGACCGAGAGACCGGGGACCGAGAAGGGGACGGACTCGTCGTCGCCGCCAGGGACCCATGGCCGCACGCTGTCGTTCAGCCACCGCTTCGGCAGGCCACGCTCGACGGCCATCTCCCCCGCCACCTTCCGAACGGTCGTGATCGGGCGGAAGATGGCGTCGACGTCTTGCGTGACGCGCCGGGTGTCGAGCTCGATCGCCATCGCGGCGCCGCCGACGACGTACAGGGTCGCCTCGACACCCTCGGCTCGGAGACGCCTGCCGAGCTCGGTGAGGAGCGCGGTGATGTCGCTGACGGTGAGCTCGGGGCGAGACGGGGGCCGGCTCGTCACAGGGTCTCCAGCGCCTTGCCGTCGAGCCAGATCCCCTTGAGCTGGAGGTCGACCGGCGTGCGCTGCATGGTGCGGGCGGTGAGGATCGGGTCGTCGTCGGGGAACCACCACGACCGCAGCGCCGGGACCCTCGTCCACGGCGGTGCTGCGATGCCCCGCAGGCGGCACTCCCGGCCGATGACGGCGGCGAGCAGGGTGTCCCAGCGGTGGTCGCCGGTGCTCGGCGGTGTGCCGAGGAAACGGCGGAGGTCGTCGGGATCGGTGAGGTCACGAAGGTCGGCTACGGCCCGGGCGACGAGACGGAGGGCGAAGTCCTTGTCTCCCCGCGACAGCTCGGCCTTGATGCTGCCGGCGGCCTCTGCAGCGGTGAGCCACGGGCGTTCTCCGTCACGCTCGTCAGCGGGACCGGTGGAGAGGCCGAGCCCCAGGGCGTCGAGGACCCGCAGGACCATGCCGATCTCGGCGCGAGCGTGACCGTTCTCGACGGTGACGAGCCATTGACGACCGACCTCGGCGCGCGCCGCGAGCTGCCCCTGCGTCCATCCGGCCGCTCCTCGGGCTGCTCGGATGGCAGCACCGATCTCCTCGGGGCTTCCGGCGGACGACATGGTTGGCTCCCGACTTCGGTTGGCACGTGCTCCACACTCTACGCGAGCGTGTCGTCGTTCGACGACTCCTATGGC
>JBBDQT010000098.1:0-1200 GCA_040905815.1 Acidimicrobiales bacterium | reverse complement strand
GCTCACCACGATGTTCACCCGCAGCCCGAACACCAGCGTCGCAGGATCGATGCGGAGCGCCTCCACCCACAGGCGTCCGCCCGCGTAGCCGGCCGTGTAGAGCACGAAGAGCTGCCCTGGCCGCAGGCGGAGCCGCCGGCCGACAGCCACGAGCAGCGCCGCGAGCGCCAGGTTCCACAGCGCCTCGTAGAGGAAGGTGGGATGGTACGTGGCGACGTCCGCGAGTCCTGCCGGCCGGTGCTCGGGGTCGATTCGGAGGCCCCATGGCAGGTCCGTGGGCCTGCCGTAGAGCTCCTGGTTGAACCAGTTGCCGAGCCGCCCGATCGCCTGCGCCACCGGGATGGCGGGCGCGACGGCGTCGAGCAGCTGCGCCACCGGCAGCCCGCGGCGGACGAGCGACGAGGGCGCCGGTCAGCACGCCGGCGAGGAGCCCGCCGGGGATGCCGAGCCCGTCCTGCCAGACGGCGAAGGCCTCCAGCCACCGGCCTTCGAACCGGTGCCAGTCGGTGGCGACGTGGTAGAGGCGCGCGCCGACCAGACCGGCGGGCACGGCCCACGTCGCGAGGCTGGTGATGTCGGCGGGGTCGCCGCCCCTGGCGATCCAGCGACGTTGCGCGAACCAGACCCCCGTGACCACCCCGATCGCGATCGCGACGCCGTAGGCGCGCAGCTGCAGCGGGCCGATCCCGATCGTGTTGCCGGACGGGCTCAGGAGAGAGCCCAGGAGGTGGATCATGAGTCGAGGTCGCCCAAGGCGTCCTCGATCGCCCGGTGGAAGGTCGGGTAGGCGAAGATCATGCGCCGCAGGTCCGGGACCGGGATGCGTGCGTGCACCGCCAGCGCGAGCAGGCCGAGCACCTCGCCGCCTGCCGGACCGGCGGCCGTGCCGCCGATCAGGACGCCCTGGCCCCTGTCTGCGACGACCTTGATGACGCCCTCGTTGCCTGCCTTGTGGATCCACCCGCGTGCGGACGACGGCACTGCGGCGCGTCCGACGACGACATCGTTCCCCGCAGCCCGCGCCGCCTGCTCGGTGAGGCCGACCGCGCCGACCTCGGGGTCGGTGAAGGTCACGCGGGGGATGGCGTGCTCGTCGAACGGCTCGGGATCCTCTCCGAGGATGTCGGCGGCGACGATCCGTGCCTGGTGGATCGCGACGTGGGTGAACGCGCCGTGACCGGCGACGTCACCGACCGCCCA
>JBBDQT010000097.1:0-1207 GCA_040905815.1 Acidimicrobiales bacterium | reverse complement strand
CGCCACGGTCCTGCACTACGACCACGACTTCGACCTCATCGCCGAGGCGACCGGTCTCTCTGCGCGCTGGATCATCCCAGCGGGCACTGGTCACGGCGGTGCGATGTGATCACCCGTCCACGCCCGTCACGGACCGACGACCTCGGTGAGGAGTGCGCGCACCCGCGTGCGGAGCCGGGCGGCCGCGCCGTCTTGAAGATCGGCGGTGAGCTGCGGCAGCGCGCGACCTCCTGGCCCGAGCTCGCGCCAGAGCGCAGCGCGTACGGCGCCCGACGACGGATCATCGTGGAACATCGACGGCGTCACCCCGTCGGCGGCAGCGACCTCGAGGCAACGCCAGAGGTCCTCGACGTCGCGACGCTCGTTGCGGACGGACCGCACCAGCGCCTTGAGGGCGAGTGTCCCGACTGCGTCCGGCAGGACGACGCTCGCGTTGAGACGGGCGCCGTCAGTGAGACGCAGCTCGGCATCCATCGTGATCCCCGGCCGGCGAAGCGCTTCGGCGAGACCCGGTACCTCCGTTGTGACGACGTCGCCGACGGTCACCGTGTCACGCGCTCTCGTGCGGTAGGCCGGGACGAGGAGATCGACGGCGGCGACTTGTCGCTCGTCGATCCGTCGCTCCCATCGGTTGCCGAACACCTTCTCGTAGCCCATAGCCTCGATCCCCTGGACGAGATCCGGGCGCCGGAGCACGTGCGGCGGGACGCCGAAGTCGGCGTCGCCGGTTGCTCGCAGTGGCAGGTCGAGCCCGAGCCGCTCGATGTGCAGCATCACCGTCACGCCGCCGATGAGCCGGTAGTCGTTCGCCGCGCCGGCGCCTGCCATGGCGGCGCTCACGTCGGCGATGGCGGTGAAGCCGCCGTCCATCGCCGCGGAGAGGCTGGCCAGGACGACCTTGGGAGCGGTCACGGTCGCTGCGGGATCGCGTGGTCGAGGATGGCTCGACGAAGGCGATCGGCTGCCTCCTCACGATCCTCGCCGCCGAGGTCGAGCAGGTCCCACCACTGCTGCACCGGATCGGTGATCGGGATGCCGTCGACCTCGCGTGGCCACCGTGGGGCAGGGGAGAGGAGCGTCGCGTCGCTCGTCCACCGAACGATGACGCTCGCGTCGCCACGCCCCTCGGCAGGTACGAGCGTTGCAGCCTCAAGCTGCAGCGAGCTGGTCGTGTACACGACCGTCAGCGTCGGGTGCCGCCACGGCA
>JBBDQT010000096.1:0-1213 GCA_040905815.1 Acidimicrobiales bacterium | reverse complement strand
GCCGCCGAGCCGCTCTACATCCTCACCGACACGGCGATCGTCGGCCGCCTCGGGACCCCGCAGCTCGGCGGCCTGGCCGTCGCCGCCACGCTCGTTCTCACCGGTTACTCCGTCTTCATCTTCCTCGCCTACGGGACCACGGGGACCGTCGCCCGCCTGCTCGGCGCCGGGCAGCCGGCGCGTGCAGCCGCCCAGGGGGTGCAGGCGCTGTGGCTGGCGGGAGCCATCGGTGTGGTGCTGGCCGGGGTGGGCCTCGCGCTCGCCGAGCCCGCGGTGGGACTGATGGGAGCCGGGCCCGAGGTGGCGCCGTTCGCCTTGACGTACCTGCGGATCAGCATGGCGGGCGTGCCGAGCCTGATGCTCGTGCTGGCCGGCACCGGCTACCTGCGGGGGCTGCAGGACACGCGCACGCCGCTCGCCGTGGCCATCGGCTCGGCGGTGGCGAACCTCGTCATCGAGCTCGTGCTCGTCTTCGGCCTCGACCTCGGGATCGCCGGCTCGGCGTGGTCCACGGTCCTCGCCCAGAGCGGCGCCGCCGCCGTCTACGTCACCATCGTCGCCCGGCACGTGCGCGCCGCCGGCGTCTCGGTGCGACCGGACCGCGCTGCCCTCGGCACCCTCGCCACCGTCAGCCGCGACCTGTTCGTCCGCACCGCGGCGCTGCGGGCGAGCCTGCTCGTCGCGACCGCGGTCGCGGCCCGCACCGGCGTCGTCGACCTCGGCGCCCACCAGGTCGCCTTCGAGATGTGGAGCTTCCTCGCCCTGGTCCTCGATGCCATCGCCATCGCCGGCCAGGCCATGGTCGGACGCCTCCTGGGCGCTGACGACGCCGCCGGTGCCAGGGCGGCGTCCCGCCGGATGGTCGAGTGGGGCATCGCCGCCGGGCTCGTGTTCGCGGTGGTCGTGGCCGCGCTCTCGGGCGTGTTGCCGCAGCTGTTCACACGCGACGAGGAGGTCATCCGTCTCACCTCTTTCCTCCTGCTCTGGGTCGCCGTGCTGCAACCCGTGAACGCCATCGTCTTCGTGCTCGACGGCGTGCTGATCGGAGCGGGTGACCTCCGCTACCTGGCCTGGGCGATGACCGTCGCCGCCGTCGCCTTCGTCCCCGTCGCCGTCGCGGTCCGCCTCCTCGACCTCGGCATCGGCTGGCTGTGGGCCGCGATCGCCCTGCTGATGCTCGTCCGCCTCGTCACCCTGGGCGTGCGCTGGCACA
>JBBDQT010000095.1:0-7425 GCA_040905815.1 Acidimicrobiales bacterium | reverse complement strand
CCGTCGCCGGCCTCGTCCTCGACCGCCTCGGGCGCATCCCGTCGCCCGGCGACTCCGTCGAGCTCGACGGCTGCCGGATCGAGGTCGTCGACATGCGGGGCTGGGCGGTCACCGCGATCCTGCTCGCGCACGACCGTCCCCCCGCTCCTCCTGCCCCCGCGGACGATGATGAGGCGGTGAGGTGAGCACCCCGGTCGCGCTCGTCGTCGGCATCGCGCTTCTCGGCGCCAACGGCTTCTTCGTGGCCGCCGAGTTCGCGCTCCTGGCGGCGCGCCGGGCACGGATCGAGACCCTCGCCGAACAGGGCGATCGGCGTGCCCGCCACGCCATCGCCGGCATCCGGGAGCTGTCGCTCATGCTCGCGGGCGCGCAGCTCGGCATCACGATGGCATCCCTCGGCCTCGGTGCCGTCGCCGAGCCGGCGGTCGCCTCGGTGATCGAGCGTGCCCTCTCCGGCGTCGACATCCCGAGCAGCGCCCGGCACGCCATCGCCTTCGCGATAGCGCTCTCGTTGGTGGTGTTCCTGCACATGGTGGTGGGCGAGATGGCGCCGAAGTCGTGGGCCATCTCGCACCCGGAGCGCTCGGCGCTCGCGCTGGCACGCCCGTTCCGTGCGTTCGCACTTGTGTTGCGGCCGTTCATCCGGCTGCTCAACCGGCTCGCCAACGTCGTCGTCCGGCTCTGCGGGGTGGAGCCCCAGGACGAGCTGGCGCTCGCCCACTCCCCGAGCGACCTCCTCCTGTTGCTGAACGAGTCCGTCGGCCGGGGGACCCTCGACGAGCAGGAGCACGACCTGCTGTCGCGCTCGCTCGAGCTGTCCGGCTTCGACGCCCTGTCGGCCATGACGCCGCGCCGGGAGATCGTCGCCGTCCAGTCCGACGCCGGTGTCGAGGAGATCGAGCGGGTGGCGAGCGAGTCGGGCCGCAGCCGCATCCTCGTCTACGAAGACGACCTGGATCACGTCCCCGGCGTCGTGCACGTGAAGGACCTGTTGCTCCTCGAGGATGACGCCCGGGAGGTGACCACCGCCCGGTCGCTCGTGCGGCCGGTGCTCGTCACCCACGAGTCCCACGCCCTCGAAGACCTGCTGCTCGACATGCGCGAGCAGCGGCTCCACCTGGCGGTCGTCGTGGACGAGCTCGGCACCGTCGCCGGCCTCGTCACCATGGAGGACGTCCTCGAGGAGCTCATCGGCGAGTTCGAGGACGAGTCGGACCGTGGTGCCCGCCGCCTGCGGAGGCTCAGCGGCGGGTCGTGGGTGGCAGCAGGCACCTTGCGCCCCGACGAGCTGGCGGAGCGGACCGGCGTCGTGCTCCCGGACGGGGACTGGGACACCGTCGCCGGGTGGATCATCGCCACCCTCGACCGGATCCCCGATGTCGGGGACACCGCCACGATCGACGGCCACGTGGTGGAGGTCACCCAGATGGACGGGTTCGGCATCGAGGAGGTGGTCGTCCGCCCTGCGGGCTAGGGCCGCCGATCAGGGCAGAGCTCGAACCACACGGACTTGCCCCGGCCGTCAAGTAGGGGGTCCACCCCCCAGCTCGAGGCGAGCTCCTCGACCAGGGTCAAGCCCCGGCCGGTCACGGCGGCCTCGGTCGCCCGGCGGCGGTACGGCCGGGCGTTGCTCGAGTCCTCGACGCTCACCCGGACGATGCCCTCTTCGCAGGTCACCCGGATCCGGACCCGGCCGCCGGCGTGGACGATGGCGTTCGTCACCAGCTCCGACGTGAGCAGCGACGCGACGTCCGACACGGAGGTCGCGTCGAAGTCCTCCAAGAGCCCCCCGACGAAGCGCCTCGCGCTCCCGACGCTGGCGGGAGCGGCGGGAAGCTCCATGTCCTGTTCGCTCGCTGGCATGTCCCCGCTCCGCCCGCTCGGTCCTCTCGTCTCTGTTCTGTGCCCTTCAGGATGCGGCCCGACACCTCGTTAGGTTGGGACCCATGAGCTTCACGACCGCCGTGCCTGTGCTCGGCCAGCTCAGCCCCGGGACCGCCGAGGCCTGCGGGACGGAGCCGAGCCGCATCTGCTCGCTCGTCTGGGAGACCACCTCCAACAAGACCTTCGCCACGCTGAGCGACTTCCTCCTCGCCAAGCCCCTCAAGATCCTGCTCATCGTCGTCCTGGCGATGTTGGTGAACCGGTTGGCCCGGCGCGCCATCCGCCGCTTCGTCCAGAGCTTCGACGACCCCGCTGCGGGCAAGCGCACGATCGAGCGGCTCCGGGAGCGCACGCCGGCGGCACTGCTCAGCACCGGCCCGGTGAACATGCGGTCGGGGCAGCGGGCCCGCACGATCGGCGCCGTCCTCCGCAGCCTGACCACAGCCGTCGTGTGGACCATCACGGTGCTCATGGTCTTGAGCGAGTTCAACGTGAACCTCGGCCCGCTCATCGCCGGGGCCGGCATCGTCGGCGTGGCGCTCGGCTTCGGCGCCCAGAGCCTCGTCAAGGACTTCTTGTCCGGCATCTTCATGCTACTGGAGGACCAGTTCGGGGTCGGCGACATCATCGACTGCGGTGAAGCGGCGGGCGTGGTCGAGGGCGTCAGCCTGCGCACGACCCGGCTCCGCGACGTCGAGGGCACCGTGTGGCACGTGCCCAACGGCCAGATCGCACGGGTCGGCAACAAGAGCCAGGAGTGGTCGCGAGCGCTGCTCGACGTCGAGGTCGCCTACGACACCGACCTCGCCCAGGCGAAGCAGGTCATCAAGCAGGTCGCCGATGACCTGTGGCGGGACGAGACGTACCGGGTCAGCGTCATCGACGAGCCGGAGATGTGGGGTGTCGAGCGCTTCGGCGCCGATGGCATCGCCATCCGCCTCGTCGTCAAGACCCGGCCTGCCGACCAGTGGAAGGTGCTTCGCGAGCTGCGCCAGCGCCTGAAGCTGGCGCTCGACGACGCCGGCATCGAGATCCCGTTCCCTCAGCGGACCGTCTGGGTCCGACCCAGTGGCGCGATGCTTCCCGACGGCGGGCAGGTCGACGGTGAACAGGCCGACGGCGGGCAGGCCACGGTGGGGTCGGGCGCCGAGCCGGATCAGGCAGGAGCCGAGCGGAGCGGGAGCGACCGGTCGACGACCTGAGCGCGCTCAGCTGGCGGCGGGCTCGGGCTCAGCGAGGGACACCTCGACGGACGGCTCGCCGTCGGCGGCCTCGACGAGCTCCAGCGAGACGATCCGGCCGGACTCCCTGAGATCGTCGGCGGCGAGGCGGAGCGCGGCGATCCGCTCCGGACGGTCGCGCACGACCGCAGCGGTGACCTCGGTGCGCAGCGACCTCTTGGCGGTGGTCTTCGCCTTGCGGACCTCGGCGAGCGCCGCTGTCGCCACCTGGAGCACGAGCGGGTTGGCCCCGTCGGCGGAGGCCCGCAGCTCGGCGACGTCAGGCCACGGGGCACGGTGGACCGACCCCTCCTGCCACCACGACCAGGTCTCCTCCGCGACGAAGGGCAGGAACGGCGCGAAGAGGCGGTGCAGGGTCGACAGAGACAGCCGCAACGCCGTCGTCGCCGACGCCGACGCCGTCGGGCCGAGCGACCCGTAGGCCCGGCCCTTGACGAGCTCGAGGGCGTCGTCGCAGAACGTCCAGAAGAACGCCTCGGTCCGCTCCAGGGCCCGGGCGTAGTCGTAGCCCTCGAAGGCGGTGGTGGCCTCGTCGACGAGGTCCGCCACCTCGGCGAGCAGCGCCCGGTCGAGGGGTTGGCGCACCGCGTCGGGGTCCACGTCAGCTGCCCCCTCGCCGACGCCGATGACGAACTTCGACGCGTTGAGCAGCTTGATGGCGAGCCTCCGGCCCACCTTCATCTGGCCCTCGTCGAAGGCGGTGTCGGTGCCGGGCCGGGCGCTGGCCGCCCAGTACCGGACGGCGTCCGAGCCGTGCCGCTCCAACAAGTCGACAGGCGTGACCACGTTGCCCTTCGACTTGGACATCTTCTTCCGGTCGGGGTCGAGGATCCACCCGTTGATCGACGCGTCGGACCACGGGAGCACGTCGTGCTCCAGGTGGGAGCGCACGACGGTGGCGAAGAGCCACGTCCGGATGATCTCGGGCCCCTGGGGCCGGAGGTCCATCGGGAATGTGCGGCCGAACAGGTCGGCGTCGTCTTCCCAGCCGCACGTGATCTGGGGTGACAGCGAGGAGGTCGCCCACGTGTCCATGATGTCGGGGTCGCCCACGAAGCCGCCGGAAACGCCGCGCTGGTCGGCGGTGAACCCGGGGGGGACGTCGCTCGACGGGTCGATCGGCAGGAGGTCCTCGTCGGGCACGATGGGATCGGCGTGGTCGACCGACCCGTCAGCGCCGATGCGGTACCAGAGCGGGAAGGGCACGCCGAAGAAGCGCTGGCGACTGATGAGCCAGTCGCCGTTGAGGCCGCCGACCCAGTTGTCGTAACGGGACTTCATGAAACCGGGGTGCCACTTCAGCTCCTCGCCGCGGGAGAGCAACGCCTTGCGCAGGTCCGCGTCGCGTCCGCCGTTGCGGATGTACCACTGACGGCTCGTGACGATCTCGAGCGGGCGGTCGCCGCGCTCGTAGAACTTCACCGGGTGGGTGATGGGGCGGGGCTCGCCCTCGAGCTCGCCCGCCTCGCGGAGCAGCTCGACGATGCGCACCTGGGCTTGCTTGGTGGTCTTGCCCGCCAGCTCGGCGTAGGCGGCGCGACCGGGATTGGTCGTGATCGCGTCGGGCGGTTCGGGCCGGAGGCGGCCGTTGCGCTCGAGGATGTTGCGGACCGGCAGGTCGAGCTCGCGCCACCAGATGACATCGGTCACGTCGCCGAAGGTGCAGATCATGGCGACGCCGGTGCCCTTGTCCGGTTGGGCGAGCTCGTGGGTGTGGACCGGCACGTCGACGCCGAACAGCGGCGAGGTGACCGTGCTCCCCACGAGGTGCCGGTAGCGGTCGTCGTCGGGGTGGCACACCAGCGCGACGCACGCGGGGAGCAGCTCGGGGCGGGTCGTCTCGATGGTGACGGGTTCGCCGCCTGCGGTGGCCCGGAAGGCGTAGCGGTGGAGGGCCCCGGCCTGCTCCCGGTCCTCGAGCTCTGCCTGGGCGACCGCCGTCTGGTCGGTGACGTCCCAGAGGGTCGGTGCTTCGGCGGCGTAGGCCTCGCCGCGGGCGAGGTTGCGGAGGAAGGCGCGCTGGCTGGCTCGCTGGGCCTTCGGGCCGATGGTGGTGTACGTCAGGGTCCAGTCGACGCTCAGGCCGACCCGGCGCCACAGGTCCTCGAACACCAGCTCGTCCTCGGCCGTGCGGCGCAGGCACAGCTCGACGAAGTTCGGGCGCGAGCAGGGGACGGGGCGCTTGCGGTCCGGCTCCGCCGGTGGCTCGAAGGCGGGGTCGTAGGGGAGGGACGGGTCGCAGCGGACGCCGAAGAAGCTCTCCACCCGGCGCTCGGTCGGCAGCCCGTTGTCGTCCCATCCCATCGGGTAGAAGACCTCCTCGCCCCGCATGCGCCGGAACCGGGCGATGCAGTCGGTCTGGACGTAGCCGAAGACCGACCCCATGTGCAGCGAGCCGCTCACGGTGGGGGGAGGTGTGTCGATGCTGAAGATCGCCGACCGCTCCTTGGACCGGTCGAAGCGGTAGGTGGCGTCGCGCTCCCAGCGGTCGCGCCAGCGCGCCTCGAGCCCGTCGAGGGTGGGCTTCTCGGGGACCTCGGCCATGGCGGAGACGCTACCGGCCACCGGTGCGGGCTCGGAAAGCGCTTCCGGAGCGGACGGTGGTCCTCGCTAACCTCAGTCGGTGCTCCGCCTGCATGACACCGCCACCGGCTCCGTCCGGCCCCTCGAGCTCCGGGAGCCCGGCAGGGTGTCGGTCTACGTCTGCGGCGTCACCGTCTCCGACGTTCCCCACATCGGCCACGGTCGGTTCAGCCTGGTGTGGGACGTCCTCCGCCGTTACCTCGAGTGGACGGGCCTCGAGGTGCGCTACGTCTCGAACATCACCGACGTCGACGACAAGATCATCGCCCGCGCCGAGCGGGAGGGCCGCGCCGCAACCGAGGTGGCGGCGGAGTTCGAGGCCTCCTGGTACGAGACCATGGACCGGCTGGGCGTCCGCCGCCCGGACGACGACCCCCACGCCACCGCCTACATCGATCGGATGGGCGAGCTCGTGGGCGAGCTCGTCGAGCGGGGCACCGCGTACGAGACGGACGACGGCGTGTACCTCTCCGTCGCCGACGTGCCCGGGTACGGCCTGCTCGCCCGCCAGGACCTCGAGTCGCTCCGGTCGGGGGCCCGCATCGAGGTCGACGAGGCGAAGCGGTCGCCGCTCGACTTCGCGATCTGGAAGCGGGCGAAGCCGGGGGAGCCGTCGTGGCCCTCGCCCTGGGGCGACGGCCGGCCCGGGTGGCACACCGAGTGCGTCGTGATGAGCCTCGACCTCCTCGGGGACGGCTTCGAGCTGCACGGCGGGGGGCTCGACCTCGCCTTCCCCCACCACGAGAACGAGCGGGCCCAGGCGGTCGCCCTCGGCCGCGAGTTCGCCCGGCACTGGGTGCACAACGGTCTCGTCGTGGTGGCCGACGGAGAGAAGATGGGCAAGTCGCTCGGGAACGCCTCGGACCTCGCAAGCCTGCTCCGCACCTACGACGCCCGTGCCTACCGCCTGCTCGTCCTCCGGTCGCACTACCGCAGCCCCGTCGTGGTCACCGAGTCGGAGATGGCGGATGCGAGCGTCGCGCTGCGCCGCCTCGACACCGTCTTCCGGCGGGCGTCGGAGGTCGGCGTCGAGCCGGGGGACCCCGACGCCGAGGTCCTCGACCTGTTCCGGGGACACATGGACAACGACCTCAACACCCCGCCGGCCATGGGCCTGCTGTTCGAGCAGGTCCGTCACGCCAACACGGTGCTCGACACCGAGGACGACGCGTCGGCGGCCACGGCGCTCGGCACGATCCGGGCGCTCGCGGATGCCGTCGGACTCGCCATCGCCGACCGGGTGCCAGGACCGGACCCGGCGGCGCTCGCGCTCGCCCGCCGCCGGGACGAGGAGCGCGCCGCCCGGGACTGGGCCGCCGCCGACGCGACCCGCGACGAGCTCGTGGCGTTCGGCTACGTGGTGGAGGACGGGCCGACCGGGACGACGATCCGGCGGCGCTGACCTCGCCTCTCCCCCGGAGGGGAGAGGCGGACGTCGGCTAGAGGCCGACGTCGTCGGCGGCGGCCTCGACGGCCGCCACGGACGTGACGGGCTCCACAGCCTTGAGCGGCTCCGCGGACGTGACGGGCTCAGCGGACGTCACCGGCTGGGCGGGGGCCGAGGCCGGAGCGCTCTTCTCGGCAGTCTCCTTCACCACGGCGATCGTCCCTGCCACGGTGCCCACCGTCTTGTCGATCACTCCTTGCGGATCGGGAACGGGCGACGGGTCCGGCTCGTCACCGGAGCTCGGGTCCGAGTCCCGACCGGTGTCGGGGA
>JBBDQT010000094.1:0-7442 GCA_040905815.1 Acidimicrobiales bacterium | reverse complement strand
CGCCTGCCCGATGACGTCACGGGAGGCGATCGCCTCCCGCAGCTGGAGCTCCCGGTTCGCGGCGTCGACGATCACGGCGGCGTGGGCGGCGTACAGCGTGGCGAGCATCACGTCGGCGTCGCTGAAGGCGTTGGGCCGGGTGGCGTAGAGGTTGATGCCCCCGAGCGAGTGCGCACCGCGCGGGGTGCCGACCGCGAGTTGGCACGAGAGCATGCCGCCCACACCGATCTCCGTCGCGGCGCGCCTGGAGAAGACCGGCCACCGGTCGTCGTGGGCGCTGTCGGGGGTGTGCACCAGACCGCAGTGGGTCGCGGCGTCGAGGCACGGTCCCTCGCCGACCTCGTACTGGAGCTCGTCCGCCCGGAGCGCGAGCTCGCCCGTCGGGGCCCTCGTGACCAGCGCGCTCCCCTCCTTCATGGTCAGGCTCGCCACCTCGCATCCCTCGATCGTCTCGGTCGCGGTGGTGGTGACCCGGTTCAGGGTCTCGTCGAGGTCGCAGGACACGTAGAGGTGCTGCGTCGTCTCTGCGAACGCCTCGAGCACCGAGGCGCCGAACGTGGAGTCGAGCGAGAGCGCATCGTCGGCGGGCACGTTGGTCCTTCGAGAAGAGGACGAGGGGCCCGGGGCTGGAGCGAGACGTCTCCAAACAGCAGGCGGAGCCCCACGACGATACCAGGCGTGGTGGACACCGGAGCTGCGGCCCGAGCTCGGACTCTCAGCCGGTGCGGATGTCGATGACCGTGTCGAGCCCGGTCACCTCGAGAACCCGTGCGGCGAGGTCGTTCGGATGGCGCAGGACGAGGTCGATGTCGAGCTCGGACGCCCGGCGCGTCAGGCGGGCGACGCAGGCGAGACCGGTCGAGTCGACGAAGCTGACGTCCTCGAGGTCGAGGGAGATGCGCCGGTAGCCGGCGTTCATGGCACCCTGCACCACGCCGACGAGGTGCGGGGTGGCGGCGATGTCGAGGTCGCCCTCGAGGTGGATGACGGTCTCTGGTGTGCGCTCCGTGATGGTGGCGCTGAACATTGGTCTCCGACAGGGTCGGTGGATGACCGCTGGAGGCTCAACGGACCTCCATGATCCTCCAAGGAAGCCGAGGTCGGCAAGAGCACCTTCTGCACAATGAGCCCGAAGGGAGCCTCTCAGGAGGAGAGACCTCGGGTGGCCTCCGCGGCACATCCCGCCGTGGCCGTAGCGTCGGCCGGTGGCTGCGAGCGGAGATGGCGGGGATGCCGGGAGCCGGGGAGGCTCGAGCCGGCGCGGGTCCCTCCCGCTGCTCACGCTGCCGCTCGTCGCCGTCTTCGGCGCAGCGCTGCTCGGCAACGCGCTGGCGCCTGCTCTCGTCGAGGACCACCCCGCGGTGCTCCTCGCGCTCAACGCCACGACCCGGCACCTGCTGTTGACCTCGACCTCCGTGGCGGTCGTCCCCTGGGTGCTCATCGGCCTGTTCCGACGCCTCGTCGAAGACCCCTTCCTCTACTTCCTCGGACGCTGGCACGGCGACGACGCCCTCGCCTGGGTGGAGCGAAAGGCTGGCGGGGGGCGCTGGCTCGACCTCGTGCGCCGTCGCTTCCGTCTGCTC
This sequence comes from Acidimicrobiales bacterium, assembly GCA_040905815.1. Lineage (GTDB taxonomy): Bacteria > Actinomycetota > Acidimicrobiia > Acidimicrobiales > CADCSY01 > CADCSY01. Next base: position 5,859 of record JBBDQT010000094.1, on the reverse strand, counting down.
GGCTACCCGCTCGTGGCGATCGCGCCGGGGGGGGTCGTGTGCCTCCTCGCCGGCGTCTCGGGCATGGGGCCGTTCACCTTCCTCACCCTGAACGTGCTCGGCACGCTCGCCACCCTCGCCGCGCTGAGGATCTTCGGAGCGGAGGCGGCCGCCCCCATCGCCGCCACCGTCTCCTTTGCCGGTGACAACGTCGTGCCGCTCACCGCGATCACGGTCGCGCTGACCGCGCTGTGGGTCTGGCGGCGGCGCGCCGACCGTCCCACGCTGCCCTGAGCGCCCGCTGCGCCTCAGGTGCCGGCGAGCCGGGTGACGATCTCGGCAAAGGCGTCGACCTCGGGGTCGTGGACGACCCAGTCGTTGAGGCCCCAGCGCTCGCGCCGCTCCTGGAGCTGCTCACAGATCTCGTCGACGCTGCCGACGAGGGCGAGCGGCGCCTCCCTGGCCTGCTCCTCGGTGAGGCCCATCGCCGGGCCCATGGCCTTGGCCATCTCGTCCCGGTCCCCGCCGATGGCGACGATGAACGTGAGCATCTGCAGGTCGAGCTCGTCGAGGCGGTCGCCAGCCGCCTCCTTGATCCACCCGATGCGCTTGTCGACCATGTCCGCTACCGCGGAGCGGGCGGTGGCCTGGTCGGTGGCACCAGACCGCAGGTTCGGGTTCACGCCCACGATGTCGGCCTCGCGAGCGGCATGGCTGAGGACGCGCTTGCCGCCGCCTCCGATCAACAGGACGGGGCCGCCAGCCGTCGGACGCGGCTCACACACCGCGCCGTCGATCGAGTAGTGCTTCCCCTCGAACGTGGCGGCGCCGTCCCGGAACAGCTGCTTGTAGATCGCGACCGACTCCTCGAAGCGGTCCACACGAACGGCCGGCTCGTCGTAGGGGATGCCGGACTGCTCGTAGTCGGTGCGCATCCAGCCCGCGCCGAGACCGAAGATGAAGCGGCCCTCGCTCACGAGGTCGAGCGTCGCCACCTCCTTGGCCAGCACGACGGGGTGGCGGTAGTCGTTGTCGAGGACGAGGGCTCCGATCTGGAGCGTGCTCGTCGCCTCGGCGGCAACCGTGAGCCCGACGAGCGGGCCCCACTGGTCGGTGAAGTGGTCGGGCATGTAGAGCGCGGCGTAGCCGAGGTCCTCGGCCTTGCGGGCCTTGTCGCGCCAGGACTTGGCGTCGGGGGCGTTGGAGGTCTGGAGGCCGAAGCGGAACGGGCGCATCAGGCGAGGTTACGTCGGTGCCCGTAGCGTCACGGGGTGAAGACGACCTTGCCGAAGAGGTCGCCACCGGCCATGCGCTCGAAGCCGGCGCGGGCCTCGATGAGTGGCAGGACGGTGTCGATGACGGGACGGACGCCGGTCACGCCGCAGAACGACGCGAGCCGCATGAGCTCCTCGCGCGACCCCATGGTCGAACCGATGACACGGAGCTGGAGGAAGAACACCCGGTTGAGCTCGGCTGAGGGGTCGGCGCCGCTCGTCGCGCCGGAGACGACGAGCGTGCCGCCCGGCTTCAACGCCTTGAGCGAGTGGCTCCAGGTGGCGGCACCGACGGTCTCCATCACCGCGTCGACCCGTTCCGGCAGCCGGACGCCCGACTCGAACGCGTCGTGGGCGCCGAGCTCGAGCGCCTGGGAGCGCTTCTGCTCGCTGCGGCTGGTGACCCACATCCGGAAGCCGGCGGTCCGGCCGAGCGCGATGAGCGCGGTGGCGACGCCGCCGCCGGCGCCCTGCACGAGGATGGTGCCACCGGGCTGCACCCCGCTGTTGGTGAAGAGCATCCGGTAGGCGGTGAGCCACGCCGTCGGCAGGCAGGCCGCCTCCTCGAACGTCAGCGCCGCCGGCTTCGGCACCAGGTTGCGGACGGGCACCGCGACCTGCTCGGCGAGCGTGCCGTCGTGGACCTCGGAGAGGAGCGACCGACGAGGATCGAGCGTCTCGTCGCCCGACCAGCCCGGACCGGATATGACCGAGTGGACGATCACCTCCCGGCCGTCGGCGTCGACCCCGGCGGCGTCGGAACCGAGCACGACCGGGAGCCGCTCCTCCTTGATGCCCACCCCCCGCAACGTCCACAGGTCGTGGTGGTTGAGACAGGCGGCCTTGACGGTGACCGTGGTCCACCCGTCGGGGGCCTGGGGCGCGGGGCGGTCACCGACCTCGAGGCCGGCGAGAGGGTCGTCGGGGTGGAAGGCGACGGCGGTCACGGCGAGCATCCACCGACGGTAACGGGACGCGACGGGTCCCCCGGCGGCGTTCGAGCAGCGAGGCGAGAGCGCCCGTAGCCTCCTCCCCCATGTGCAGGAACATCACGACGCTGCGGGGGCTCGAGCCGGCGGCGACACCGGTGGAGGTCGAGGCCGCAGCCCGCCAGTACGTGCGCAAGGTCAGCGGCGTTCAGACGACGTCTGCGGCGACCGCAGAGGCGTTCGAGCGAGCCGTGGAGGTGATCGCCGGCGCCACCACCGACCTCCTGCGAGAGCTGCCACCGCGCAAGCAGCCACCACCGACGCTGCCGCCGTTGCGACGCCTGGAAGGCCGCCACGCCTGAGCAACCCCCGACAGCTGGCCGCGAGGCGGGCGGGACCAGGGTCTGTCACAATTCGCCTCCGATCCAGCGAACAGGGAACCGTTGGCACCGCCACAGCGTCTGAGGAGCATGCGGTCGTGGCGGTGCCTGGTCGTCGTTGCGTCCCTCGGCGGGCTGTCCCTCTCGGGGACCCCGCAGCCAGCCGTGGCCGTGGAGAAGCCGCGGCCGGGCATCGAGCTCGACGTCGGCTGGTCCGGTCGGTACCACCCCGGCGAGGGGATGCCCGTCCGGGTCCGGGTCGCCGCTGACCGGTTGGTGCGCGGCGACCTCGAGGTGTCGGTCGACACCCGGGGGTTCATGACCGTGCCGAGCGTCGTCGTGCCGGTCGAGGTGCCAGGCGGCAGCACGAAGGAGTACCTGGTCGTCGTCCCGACCGCCATCGACCCGGTCGGCGTGGACGTGGTGGCATCGCTCGAGGGAAGTGGCCTCGTCGAGGGGCGCTCCCGAGCCGAATCCGCAGGAGACACCGAGCTCGTCGGGTTGCTACCGGGAGTCCTCGACGGCCGGCCGCTGCCCGGCACCGCACCTTTGGCGGTCGACGTCGGCACGGCACAGTTCTCCGCCGTCGATCCCGCCGCGCTCGCGACGCCGGCCGCGCTGTCGTCACTCGACGTCCTCGGCGTGGCCCCCGGTGAGCTCCGCTCGCTCGGGTCGGACGCGAAGGCCGAGGTGCTGGCGTGGGTCGCGGGGGGCGGGCGGCTCCTGGTCGATGACCCGGCCGGCTCCGACGTGGCAGGTCTCCCAGCCCCGTGGCAACCAGCCGAGGCCGGGCGGAGCCGGGCCGGCCTCGGCGAGGTGCGTTCGACCGGCGGCGCCATGGCCGCGGGGGCCTTCACGGGTCTGGTGGAGCCCACACCGGCTGGGCGCACGCCGTCGGAGCGGTTCGGGAACCACGAGCCGATGGATGCCACGCTGGCGTTCGATGCAGGCCTGCGCATCCCCCAGCTCAGCTGGCTCGTCGGATTCCTCCTCGCCTACGTCCTCGTCGCCGTCCCCCTCACCCTCACCGTGCTGCGCCGCATGGGCCGGGGCGAGCTCGGGTGGCTCGTCCTGCCACTCGTGTCGCTCGTGTTCACCGCCGTCGGCTACCTCGCCGGCCGGGATCTCAGAGACGACGCGGTGACCTCCCACGGGACCGTGCTGACGCTGACCGACGTCGGCGTCCGCGCCACCACTCATCTCGGCGCGGTGTCGAACGCCGGTGGCACCGTGACGACGTCGTTCCCCGCCAGCTGGTCCGTCGTGCCCAGCGGCAACCAGTTCTTCGGTCCGACGGCACCGGTGGTGGCAGGCCAGACGAACGACGGCTTGGAGCTCCGCCAGCGCCTGCAGCCGGGCCAGTTCGGCATCACCGCCGCCACGGGGCCGGTGGCGCTCGAGGGCGGGCTCGAGATCACGGCCACGGCCACGGGAGACCACATCGAGGGGACGCTCCGCAGCACGTTGCCCTTCGACCTCGAGGACGTCGGCGTGCTGCAAGGGCAGCAGGGCACTCGGGTCGGGAGGATCTCGGCCGGTGGTGAGGCGACGTTCCAGCTCCCCCTCGACGTCGGCGGCGACCGCGGCGACCCCTTCATGGGACCCGGGCGCGGGCTGTGGCTGGAGGTCGCGCGGTTCGACCGCCCGCCGGACCGGTCCAGCGCCGTCTCGCTCGCGCTCTGGGACGCCTTCGAGACGCGCTCCCCCGCCGGCTTCCGCTCGCCCGGCTCGTTGGTGGTGGGAGGCTGGACCCGCGACTTCGTCCCGCCGGTGAGCAGGGTTCCCGGCACCCTGAAGGGGCGAACGCTCGTGGTCTCGATCGCCGCCGTCGCCAGCGAGGGACCGGCCACGCCCGGGTCGGTGAGAACCGAGCTCGTCCGCTCCGCCGTCAGCCACGACGGCGGCTTCTCGGGCGGCTCGTTCGTCTGGCGCTTCACCGCGCCGGACGGAGGCGACGACTTCGACACCGCTGCCCTGGTGCTCCGGGCCCCGCAGCAGGGCCTCGCCCTCGACGTCTGGCGGGACGGCGCGTGGCACCCGTTGGAGGCCGGCGGAGGCGCACCAGCCGGCGTGGCAGGCCCACCCGACTTCGAGGGCTTCCTCGGCCCGTCGTCGGACCGGAGGCTCCCTGCCGGTGCGGCCGAAGGTGGCGTGCTCTGGATCAGAGGAACGCCGGGGCCCGACGGCCACGTCGATCCCTTCCTCATCCCCCTTGTCGATGCCGTCACGGTCCGGGGAGCGGCGTGAGCACGGTCGAGGCGGCGCCGACCGGTGAGGTGACACCCGCACCTGCGCTCGCCGTCGAGGTGCATGGCCTCACGAAGCGCTACGGCGACCTGATCGCCGTCCGCGACCTCGACCTCGCCGTCCCGGCAGGGACCATCTTCGGCCTGATCGGTCCGAACGGCGCCGGCAAGAGCACCACCTTCCTCGTGCTCGCGTCATTGCTGGCGCCGTCGGCGGGCACGGTGAGCGTCGCCGGCGCCGACCCGACCGCCGACCCCCGCGCCGTGCGGGCGTCGATGGGCTACATGCCCGACGTCATGGGGGTGTACGACAACCTCCGGGTGCAGGAGTACCTCGAGTTCTTCGCCGCCGCCTACCGGGTCCCGCGAGGGACCTGGCCCTCGCTGGTGGCGGGGCTCCTGGAGCTGGTCGACCTCGAGGGCAAGCGGGACTCGATGGTGGACTCCCTCTCTCGCGGCATGAAGCAGCGCCTCAGCCTGGCGCGGGCGCTCGTCCACGACCCGAAGGTCCTGGTGCTCGACGAGCCGGCGAGCGGTCTCGACCCTCGTGCTCGGGTGGACCTGCGCGACCTGCTGCGGGAGCTGCGGGACATGGGCAAGACCGTCATCATCAGCTCGCACATCCTCGCCGAGCTCGAGGAGGTGTGCTCGGAGGTGGCGATCATGGAGGCGGGACGGCTGCTCGCGGTGGGCACACCGCGTAGCATCGGCGACACGCTCGGCGGCGGCCGCGTCGTGCGGGTGCGCTTCGCCGACGGTGACGACGAGTCGTTCACGGTGGGTTCGGACGAGGAGCAACAGGGCTTGCTCACCCGCCTGCTCGTCGAGGAGCAGCGGCAGGTGCTCGAGTTCACCGAGGTGGACCGGGGTCTCGAGCAGCTGTTCATGCGCATCACCAAGGGCGACGTCCGGTGAGGCTCTCCGCGCTGCGCAACCCCGTGCTCGACCGGGAGCTGAAGGAGCGCCTCAGGACCCGGCGCGCCACCATCGTCATCACCGTCTACCTGGCCATCCTCGCCCTCATCCTCTACGCCATCTACCGGGCCGAGGC
>JBBDQT010000093.1:0-7449 GCA_040905815.1 Acidimicrobiales bacterium | reverse complement strand
CAAAGGGAGCAGACTGTAAATCTGCCGGCTCAGCCTTCGGAGGTTCGAATCCTCCCCGGCCCACCCTGGTCTCGTTGCTGCACGGGGCGGCGGGGGCGCGTCGCTCAGCAGCGAGGGCGTGCGAGGACGAGGGCGAAGTCGTCGTTCGGGCTCGTCCAGGTCGACTCGACGGCGAAGCCGCACTCCCCGAGCTCGGCGGTCATGCCGTCGACGGTGAACTTCGTGCTGATCTCGGTGCGCAGCTCGTCGCCGGCGGCGAAGCGGAGCGGTGCGGCCATGCCCGGCACGACGACGACCTGTTCGGTGCGGGCCCGCAGTCGCATCTCCATCCAGGACTCCTCCGGGTCCCAGACGGCGACGTGGTCGAAGGCGTCGGGGTCGAAGTCGGCGCCCAGCGCCCCGTTCAGGACCCGGAGGGCGTTGCGGTTGAACGCCGCCGTGATCCCGGTGGCGTCGTCGTACGCGGCGACCATGCGAGCCGGGTCCTTGACGAGATCGATCCCGAGCAGCAGCAGGTCGCTCTCGTCGAGGACCTCGTCGAGGTCGACCAGGAACCGGCGACGCTCGTCGGGACGGAGGTTCCCGATGGTGGAGCCGAGGAACGCCACCACGCGACGGCCGCCGGACGGGATGGCGTCGAGGTGGTGGTGGAAGTCGCCGACCACACCGTGCACGTCGATCGACGGGTAGCGGCCGGCGAGCTCGCCGGCGGCGGCGCGGAGGGTCTCCTCGCTGACGTCGAAGGGCACGTACCGCTTCAGGCCGCCGGAGGCCACCATCGCGTCGAGGAGCACCGTCGTCTTGTCGGACGTGCCCGATCCGAGCTCGACCAGGACGTCGGCGTCGACGGCGGCGATGTCAGCGGCGTGGGCGCCGAGCAGGGCGCGCTCGGCGCGGGTCGGGTAGTACTCGGGCAGCCGGGTGATGGCATCGAACAGCTCGCTGCCGTGCTCGTCGTAGAACCAGACCGGGTCCAACCACGGCGGCTCGTCGGTCAGCGACGCTCGGGCGGCTTCCGCCTGCTCCCGGCGCCAGGCATCGGCCGCGACGTGGACGTCGATGGTGGGCTCCGCAGCCGTCACGAGGCGTCCCGGGCCAGCCGGAGCCCGCTCATCGCCCACCTGGCGGCGGGCGGGAAGAAGTTGCGGTAGGTCGGGCGGATGTGATCGGGGGGCGTCGTGCAGGCCCCGCCCCGCAGCACCTGCTGGTTGACCATGAACTTGCCGTTGTACTCGCCCACGGCGCCGGGGGCCGGTGCGAAGCCCGGATAGGGGAGGTACGCGCTGGCGGTCCACTCCCACACGTCACCGTAGAGCTGGGCGACCGTGCCCGCGTGGGCCGCGCCAGGCTGGGGGTGGAGCACGTCGAGGTCGAGCAGCGCTCCCCGCACCGGTTGTGCTCCGGCGACGGCCTCCCACTCGGCCTCCGTCGGCAGGCGGGCTCCCGACCAGCGGGCGATGGCGTCGGCTTCGTAGTAGCTGACGTGGCACACCGGCTCTTCGGGGTCCACCGACCGTCGGCCGCCGAAGGTGAAGTGGGACCATCCCTCGGACGGGCCATCGTGGCGCCAGTAGAGGGGCGCCTCCCAGCCCTCGGTCTGCGCCGTGGCCCAGCCGTCGGCGAGCCACAGCTCGGGTCGCTCGTAGCCGCCGTCGTCGATGAAGGCGAGCACCTCCCCGGCTGTGATGGGCCGTGACGCCAGGGCGAACGGTTCCAAGTGCACCCGGTGGCGGGGCTCCTCGTTGTCGAACGTGAACCCGACGCCTTCAGCACCCACGCGCACCAGCCCGCCGGGGTGCTCGTGCCAGACGAGGGGGGCCGCTGCCGGCATGCCCGCCCGCCGAGGCCGGTAGACCGGGTCGAGCACGTTGCGCGACAGCACGTGCTTGATGTCCATGAGCGCCAGCTCCTGGTGCTGCTGCTCGTGGTGCAGCCCCAGCTCGACGAGCGGGAGGACCTCCGTCGCCGGGGACCCCGCCACGAGCTCCATCACGCGGTCGTCGACGTGGCGGCGGTAGGCGGCGACCTCCTCGATCCCGGGCCGCGTCACCGCTCCCCGCTCGGCTCGGGGATGCCTCGGGCCGATGGCCTCGTAGTACGAGTTGAAGAGGAACCGGTAGCCCGGGTGGAACGGCTCGTAGCCGGGCACATGCGGCCCCAGCACGAACTCCTCGAAGAACCACGTCGTGTGGGCCCGGTGCCACTTCGTGGGGCTCACGTCCGGCATCGACTGGGCGGTCTGGTCCTCTGCCGAGAGCGGCTCGGCGATCGCCTCGGTGAGGGAGCGAACGGAGGCGTAGCGCTCGGCCCAGCTCTCTGCGGCGCTGGCTCCGTCGAAGTGGCGAACGGCTTCCATCCTTTCCAACCTAGGTGGCACAATCGCTCCAACCCAGCCGGGTGCCGGCCTCCGAGGGAGCGGTCCCCTCTACAGGAGCTTGTGCATGATGACGACGTCGAGCCACCGCCCGAACTTCCGGCCGACCTCGCGCTCGGTGCCGACGAGGTCGAAGCCGAGCCCGCGGTGCACGGCGATCGAGGCCTCGTGCCCGCCGACGATCCGGGCGAGCACGGCGTGGAACCCCGAGGCGGTCGCCGCGTCGAGCAGCGAGCCCAGGAGCAGCCTGCCCACGCCCAACCCCTGGACATCCCGGCGCACGTAGATCGAGTCCTCGACCGACGTGCGGTACGCGGGACGGTCCCGGTACGGCGACAGCGAGCCGAAGCCGGCGACCTCACCGTCGTCGCCGATGGCGACGAGCGCCACGTGGGCTCCTGACCGGGCGGCGAGCCACTCGCGCTGGTCCTCGGCGGTCCTCGGGACGAGGTCGAACGTCACCGTGCTGGTCGTGACCTCGAGGTTGTAGATGGCCCGGATCGCCTCCCCGTCACGCTCCTCGGCCACCCGCACCTCCACGGGCGCACCTTACGGTGACCGGTTCCCGCACCCCGCCCTGGCGATGGTCCCCCCAACCCGTCCTGGCGGTGGAGGGCGCGCCTGGTGGCGCGGTGAGCGCCGCCAGCTCGAAGGGGCGGGGCTCAGGCCAGGGCGCCGGCGGTCACCTTGGCCGGGGGGCCGGACGGGGCCAAGGTGGGCGTGGGAGCCGGCGCGGGGTCGGGAGTCGGAGAGAGGACGGCGAGGCGGCCGGTGGCGGCACGCTGGTGCGCCCACGCGGTGACGGTCTCGTCCTCGGTGAGGAGCAGGACCTGCACGCCCTCGGCGGCGAGGACGAGCTCGAGGAGCTGCCGGGTGACAGGTCCCGAGAGCCCATCGAACGGCTCGTCGAGGACGAGGGGGAGGGGTTGGCGTCCGGCGCCCGCTCTCGACTGCTGGGCGAGGCGGGTGGTGAGGGCGCGGGCAAGGGCGGCGGTGCTCGCGCCGGTCGAGAACCCACCGTCGGCGATGGGTCGACGCTTGTCGTCCCCGTCCAGGCCGATGCCGCCGATCGCGGCGGAGACGCGTGACTTGAGCCGCACAGCGGTCTCCGGCTCCACGTCGCCGGCGACCTGGCGCCACTCGAGGAGCGCCTGGCGGTGGGCCTCGGCGGCCTCGGCGAGCCGGTGCTCGGCGTTCGTGCCGGCGAGCATGGCGTTGACCCGCTGGAGGTTGAACCCCCCGTACGACGCCGCGCCGGCCTGCTCGAGTGCGCGCCGCTCGGCGACCCGGGCTCGCACCATCTGCCGGCGGCGGATGATCGACAGCCCGGTGGTGACCATCGCCACGAGGACGAAGGGCAGGGCGGTCCACCGGACGAGGAGGGCGGCGGGCACCGCACCGAGCGCGCACGCCGCGCCGACGAAGATCGCCAGGTGGCGCACCTTCTCGTGGTTCGCCTCGGCGGCCTCGAGCTCGTGGTGGCGCAGCTCGACCGCGGCGACGACCTCGGCGTCCTCCGGCGCAGCACCCGCTCGCTCGGCCTCGGCCGCGACCCACGCTTCCGCGTCGCGCACGTTCGTCGCCGCCCGCCAGAGGCGCTGCTGGGGTCGGCCGGCGAGGTGGACCACGAGGTCGTCGCCCCGCTCCTCGACCTGGAGACCGTCGGCCCGCAGTCGCAGGCGCCGCCGGGCGTCGGTGCGGGGAACCCCGAGCCGGGCGAGCAGGTCGATGCCGCCGTCGGCACCCCGCAGCTCGTCGGTCACGTCGGTCCTCGTGGCGAGGTCGATGACGCGGTCGTCCCCGTCCGGCGGGCGCACCACCGCGAGGTGGCGGCCGGTGGCGTCCACGACCTCGAGGTGCGCCCCGCCCCGTCCTCCGACCAGTGCGCCGATGAGCTCGGCCACCAGGCTCTCTCGCTCGGCTCGCCCGCCGCCCGCGACGACGGTGAGCCGGGGGTGGAACGGGACCGTCACGTGGTTCGGCCCCGCTTCAAGGATGAGGCGAGCGCACTGCACGACCGCTGCATCGGTGATCGCGGGCGCGACCTTGAGCCAAGATCTCGACTTGTGAGCGCAGCGTTGCGGGCCGCTACGCTTGCGGACGCCCCCACTCGCGTGGCGCGCCCCCTTAGCTCAGTCGGTAGAGCGTTTCCATGGTAAGGAAAAGGTCGTCAGTTCGATTCTGACAGGGGGCTCTCCAGGCGGCGTAGCTCAGTTGGTGAGAGCGCTCGGCTCATAATCGAGAGGTCGCTGGTTCGAGTCCAGCCGCCGCTACCAGGCACCACCCGGAGACAAGGAACGTCCTCATGGCCAGCGACAAGCGCATCAAGGTCACCCTCGCATGCGAGGTGTGCAAGCGGCGCAACTACATCACGATGAAGAACAAGCAGAACGACCGCGAGCGCATCGAGATGAAGAAGTACTGCCGGTGGGACCGCTCCCACACCACCCACAAGGAGACCAGGTAAGCGCTCCGGCGACCGGACTCCGCCCCGTCCGGCAGGTCCGGCAGGTCCGAACAGAGGAGGTGCCGGCCTTGGTCATCCCCCACGCTGCACCGAGGACCACCACGTCGCCGGTCGACGAGGAGCTCACCCAGCTCGTCTCCGCGGCGCGCGAGGGCGATCGCCTCGCGTTCGAGCAGCTCGTGCGGGCGACCGCGGCGGAGACCTACAGCCTCGCCCACCGGCTCGTCGGCAACGAGGAGGACGCCCGGGACGTGGCCCAGGAGGCGTACCTGCGCGCCTTCCGCGGGATCCAGCGCTTCAGGGGCGACGCCCAGTTCTCGACGTGGCTGCACCGGATCACCGCGAACTGCGCAGCCACCCACCTCGGCCGCCGGCTGCGCCACCGCCACGACGAGCTCCCTGACGACGACGCCGTCACCGACGACCACCCCCGCCACAGCCCCGAGCTCATGGCGGAGTCCAACGCCCTGCGCGACCGCCTGACCGCCGAGCTGGCCGAGCTGCCGCCCCGCCTGCGGGCCGTCGTCGTCCTGCGCGACGTCTACGACCTGCCCCACGAGGCGATCGCCGCCGAGCTCGGCATCTCCGTGGCGGCTGCCAAGGTGCGCCTCCACCGGGCCCGCAAGCGCCTCCGCGAACGGCTGTTCCCACTCCCGGGTGAGGACGGGGCGGATGCCCGTGCGCTGTGACGACCTCGCCCGCGTCCTCTCGGCGTCGACCGACGGCGAGGCGCTGGACGAGCGGGCGAACCTCCACGTCGAGTCGTGCCTCCGCTGCCAGGCCGAGCTGGCGCAGTACCGCAAGCTCATCAAGGTCCTGCACACCCTGCGGACCGAGGTCCTCTCGCCCGGCCCGAGCCTCGCGGCCGACATCCTCGCCGGCCTCGAGCAGGCGGGCGAGCGCTCGGCGGTGCGCTCCCTCTTGAGCGGGAGGCGCCCCGCGGTCCTCGGTGGCGCGGCCATGGCGAGCGCCGCTGCGGTGGGCGCCGGGGCGATCCTCGTGCTCCGCAGCCGTGAGCGGCACGGGAGCCGCTGATGGAACCCGACGGGGGAGGCAGGGCGCGGGCGGGCTATCGTTGGGCGAAGCGCAGAGGGCAGTAGCTCAACTGGCAGAGCATCGGTCTCCAAAACCGACGGTTGGGGGTTCGAGTCCCTCCTGCCCTGCTCCCGATCGGGGGTGGGCTCGCGTCCAAGCAGCACGAACAGTTCGACGACACGGGTGGCCGACATGGCGATGAACCGAGAGACGAAGCGCATGCTCCAGCGCCAAGGGGAGCTCGGGCCTGACGGCGAGCCGGTCCGCACCAAGCCGCAGGCCGCGCAGCGCCAGCAGACCCAGCAGCGGGACAAGCGCACCCCGCCCAAGCAGTACGTGCGCGAGGTGCGCGGCGAGCTCCGCAAGGTGGCGTGGCCCACCAGGCCCGAGGTCGTCCGCTACTCGATCATCGTGCTGCTCACCATCATCGTCCTGACCACCATGATCTTCGCCCTGGACTACGTGTTCGCCAAGGGCGTCTTCTCCCTCTTCGATTCGTGAGCGTGATGTCTGACAACCCCGCAGGTGACGAGTCCGGCGCCGACGCCGGCACCGAGATGACGACCGAGGAGGCAGCCGCCACCCACGGCTCGCCCGACCTCGCCACCCCTGGCGGTGACGACGCCGTCGACCTCGACCTGCTCGGCAGCGCCGGCGACATCGCCGTGGCCGACCCCGACGAGCCCGAGCTGGTCGACACCACGCCGGTCGACGACCTCCCCATCGCCGAGGCCGAGGTCGTCGACGCCGAGGACCTCGTCGAGGAGGAGCCCCGCAAGCCGAAGGTGAGCCCCTACGACAAGCCAGGTGACTGGTTCGTCGTGCACACCCAGTCGGGCTACGAGAACAAGGTGAAGAGCAACCTCACCTCGCGCATCGCGTCGATGAACATGGAGGAGACGATCTTCGAGATCGCCATCCCCATGGAGGACGTCGTCGAGTTCAAGAACGGCAAGAAGGTCGTCGTCTCCAAGAAGGTGTACCCGGGCTACCTCTACGTGCGGTGCTTCCTCGAGGAGTCCTCGTGGGACGTCATCCGCAACACCCCCGGCGTCACCGGCTTCGTCGGCTCCGGCGGCGCTCCCGTCCCGCTCAGCCGCAAGGACGTCGAGGCCGCCCTTGCCGAGCCCGACGAGGACGACGCCGACACGCCCCAGCGGCGCCAGAAGCCGAAGATGGAGTACGAGGTCGGTGAGAGCGTGCGCGTCAAGCAGGGCCCCTTCGCCGACTTCTCCGGCCAGATCGCCGAGATCAACGCCGACCAGCTCAAGGTCAAGGTCCTCGTCAACATCTTCGGCCGCGAGACCCCCGTCGAGCTCGAGTTCTCCGAGGTCGCCAAGCTCTAGCCGTGTGCGCCAGTGATGGTCCGCTGGCGTGCTGCCGGACGACCGGCTCCGCCGGATCGTCCTCTCGCGGCACCCACCGGTCGGGCCACGAGTTGCCCTCGACCGGCCGTGACCGGCAGACTTGTCGGTCGCAACGGTGCGCCGCCAGGCGCGCTCGTCTCCCAACATCTGCAGGAAGCAGGCTCACACCATGGCCAAGAAGAGGGTCGCGGCTGTCGTCAAGATCC
>JBBDQT010000092.1:0-7472 GCA_040905815.1 Acidimicrobiales bacterium | reverse complement strand
CAGCAGGTGTCGGCGAGGGAGTCGGCGCGCCAGGTCCTTCGGGCCTCGGCGGCGGCGAGGAAGGCGATGACGAGGCCGGCGACGGGGTCCGCCCACCACCAGCCGGCGAGCACGTTCGCCCCGAGGCCGACGAGCACGACGCCGGAGAGAAGGGCGCACAGGTTCGTCTGGGCCGCGTCGGCGACGGCAGCAGCCGAGCCCAGGACGGGGGCGAGCCGCGCCTTGGCGCGGGCGAGGAACGGCATCACCGCGAGCGACAGCGCTGCGAGGACGACGCCGGGGATGCTCGCGTCGGGCGCTGATGCGCTGGCGAGGACCCGGACCGCCTCTGCCGCGACGTAGACGGCGAGGGCGGCGAAGCTCACTGCGATCGCCTTGGTCGCCCAGGCGTCTGCTCCCTGCGTGCAGGTCCCTGAGCGCTCCTGGCGCAGGCGCCAGGTGAGGATCACGGCGGCGGACACCTCGATCCCCGAATCGACGCCGAAGCCGATGAGGCTCACCGATCCGGCAGCGATGCCGGCGACGACCGCGACCACGCCCTCGACGCCGTTCCAACCGATGGTGGCGGCGTTGAGCCAGCGGGCTCTCCGCACGGCGGCGGCTCGCTCACCGGGGGCGAGTGCAGGTGCGGGCGCGCCAGGCTGCTGGTCTGCGGCGAGCTCAGGTGCGGCCATCGAGGTCCCGGGTTCCCATCCCGAAAAATGCTACCGCTCGGCGTGCTACGAGCGAGGTGCGGACGAGGGCATCTTGGGGTCCGGTGTTGGCACTCGTTAGGATCGAGTGCCAACGAATGCCGAGGGGCGGAGCACAGCAGGTGGACGAGCGCAAAGCTGCCATCCTCCGCAGCGTCGTGGAGGAGTACATCGAGACGGCACAGCCGGTCGGCTCTGGCCGGGTCGCGCGCAGCTCCGGCCTCGCGGTGTCCCCCGCCACCGTGCGCAACGAGATGACCGCGCTCGAGCAGGAGGGCTACCTGCACCAGCCCCACACGAGCGCCGGCCGGATCCCTACCGACAAGGGCTACCGGTTCTTCGTCGACGGCATGGTGGGGCCAGCGACCCTCGCGTCGGGCCAGCGCCAGCTGGTGCAGCGGTTCTTCGCGTCCGCCCACGGCGCGCTCGAGGAGATGCTGCAGGACACGAGCCGGCTCTTGTCGAGCCTTACCGACTACGCGGCCGTCGTCGTCGGCCCTCCCCACGAGGAGACGGGGATCCGCTCGGTGCAGCTCGTCGGCCTTGCCCCCCGCACCGCGCTCATCGTGGCCGTGCTCGCCAACGGCACGGTGGAGAAGGCCACCGTCGACCTCGCCGACGATCTCGGTGACGATCTCATCGGCGCCGTGTCCGTCCACCTCTCTGCATCTCTGGTCGGGCGGACGCTCTCGGATCTCCCCTCGCCTCCGTCCACCGGTGACGGTGTGCTCGACGACGTGTGCACGGCCGCGGTCGCCGCCCTCGGCAAGGCGCATGACGGCGAGCCCGAGCAGGTCTACGTGGGCGGCGCCGCCAACGTCGCCGCGGCGTTCGACGCCGTCGACAGCGTCCGTCGGGTGCTCGCCACCCTCGAGCAGCAGTACGTCGTGGTGACGCTCCTGAAGGACGTCGTGGATCGAGGCCTGTCCGTGGCGATCGGCACCGAGCACGGCCTCGAGCCGCTCTCGGAGTGCTCGCTCATCGTCGCCCCGTACGAGGTGGAAGGCGAGCAGGCGGGCACCGTCGGGGTCCTCGGACCGACCCGCATGCACTACCCGGAGGCGCTCGCCGCCGTGGCCCTCGTCTCCCGCCGCCTGGGCAAGCGCCTGAGCGAGGGCTGAGGTGGCGGATTACTACGAGCTGCTTGGGGTGGATCGCGGGGCGACACCGGAGGACCTGAAGCGCGCGTACCGACGCCTGGCGCGGGAGCTGCACCCGGACACGAACCCCGATCCCACCGCCGAAGAGCGGTTCAAGGAGATCGGGCTCGCCTACGAGGTGCTCGCCGATCCGGAGCGCCGGCGCCGCTACGACACGTTCGGTCCCGAAGGCGCAGCCCGTGGCAACGGTGGCGATCCGTTCGCCGGCTTCGGCAGCGGCGGTCTCGGCGACATCTTCGACGCGTTCTTCGGAGGCGGAGGCGGTGGTGGAGGCTTCGGCGGCGGACGCGGCGGCCAGGCCGGTGGACCTCCTGCGGGTCCCGACATGGAGATGGCGGTCGAGATCAGCTTCGAGGAGGCCGTCTTCGGCGTCACCCGCGAGGTCGAGCTGCGGGCGCCGGTGCACTGCGACACCTGCGAGGCGACGGGGGCGGCGCCGGGCACGGCACCGGTGACGTGCGCCGAGTGCCAGGGGGCGGGCCAGGTCCGCCGCGTCCGCCAGTCGATCCTCGGGCAGATGGTCACCGCCGGCCCCTGCCCCCGCTGCGGCGGCCTGGGCAAGACGGTGTCCGACCCGTGCCCGGACTGCCGGGGCGAGGGTCGGCGCACCGGGGAGCGCTCCTACAGCGTCGACATCCCGGCCGGCATCGACGAGGGCAACACGCTTCGGCTCTCGGGACGGGGTGCTGCCGGTCCGCTCGGCGGGCCCAACGGCGACCTCTACGTCCACGTTCGCGTGCGCCCGCACGACCGGTTCACCCGTGACGGCCTCGACCTCGTGCACGAGCTGCACCTCCCCGTCACCCAGGCAGCGCTCGGCGTGCACATCGCGTTCGAGACCCTGGACGGCGTCGAGGATCTCGTCGTCCCCGCCGGCACCCAGACCGGACGTGTCTTCCGCCTGCGGGGCAGGGGCGTGCCGCGCGTCGACGGTCGTGCTCGTGGCGACGTCCTCGTCGAGGTCGTCGTCGACACGCCCACGCCGCTGAACCGGGACGAGGAGGAGCTCCTGCGCCAGCTCGCCAGCTTGCGAGGTGAGGACGTGGCGCCCGCTGACGCCGGGCTCCTCTCCCGGATCAGGAGCGCGTTCAAGTAGCCGGCACCGCTGCGCCGACCCCGGCCGCTGCAGGGGCTGCCGCCCATGCCTTCGTCGACGACGTGGGGGCGCCGGTGCTCGGGCCCGACGACCAGCACCACCTCGAGCGGGTGCTCCGGCTGCGCGCCGGCGACGCCGTCTCCGTCGCCGACGGGCGGGGCCGGTGGCGCCTCTGCGCCCTCGGGGACAGGGGACACCTGGATCCGACCGGTGAGGTGAGGGACGTCCCGGCGACGACCCCGCTGATCACGATCGCCTTCGCGGTGACGAAGGGCGAACGGCCCGAGCTGGCGGTGCAGAAGCTCACCGAGCTGGGCGTCGACCGGATCACGGTCTTCCACGCCCACCGGTCGGTGGCCCGGTGGGAGGGCGAGCGCGCCGCTCGCCACCTGGAGCGGCTGCGCCGCGTCTCGAGGGAGGCCGCTGTCCAGTCCCGACGGGCGTGGTTGCCGACCGTCACCGAGCTCACCGACGTGGCGACCCTGCTCTCCTCGCCGGGTTCGGCGCTGGCCGATCCGTCCGGTGCCCCGCCGTCGCTCGCGCACCCGACCGTCGTGGTGGGCCCCGAAGGAGGCTTCACCGCCGAGGAGCGGGCGGTGGCGCACTCGATGGTGCGTCTCGGCCCCCTCGTCCTGCGTGCCGAGACCGCCGCGATGGCGGCGGGGACCCTCCTCTCGGGGATGCGGGACGGCGTCGTGGCGCCGGTCGACCGTCCCCGCTGAGGGTCCGGAGACGCCTGTGGTCGTCATGACCCGGAGCGTGGTCACTTTCCGACGGAAGTGGGCAAGGTGGGCCCATGAGCGCCGAGGCCACCGACATCGAGCCGATCAACCGCAGGTACGCGGTCCACGTGGGTGCCCGTCTGCGGGCCATCCGAAAGCAGAAGGGCCTGTCGCTCCAGGAGGTCGAGGCCGTCTCTGACCAGGAGTTCAAGGCCTCCGTCCTCGGGGCGTACGAGCGCGGCGAACGAGCCATCTCCGTACCCCGCCTCCAACGGTTGGCTCGCCAGTACAGCGTGCCGGTCGACCAGCTGTTGCCCCGGGACGGCGTGTCCGACCGGGCGTCGGCGGTCATCGACCTCGACAACCCCGAGGGGAGCCGACGGCCCGAGCCCGTGGTCATCGACCTGCAGCGGGTCGAGCTGCTCGAGGAACCGGCGCGCGGCCTACTCCGCCGCTACCTCGAGATGATCCAGGTCCAGCGAGGCGACTTCAACGGCAGGGTGTTCACCGTGCGGCGCGACGACGTCCGGGCGATCGCCGTCCTCCTCGACACCGACCCCGACGGGGCACGCTCCCGCCTCACCGAGCTCGGCCTCCGGGTGTCCGCCTGAGGCGCGCCATCCCACGGCGCGCCGCCCAACGGCCCTCCGCCGCCGACCCGTAGCCTGGCCGGGTGCAGGAGGCACCCTTCGGGATCTACGTCCACGTGCCGTTCTGTGAGGTGCGCTGCCACTACTGCGCGTTCGCGACCTGGGACGATCGGCCACATCTGATCGCGGACTACGTCGACGCGGTCGTGCGGGAGATCGGGGCGGCGGCCGACGCCGGCCTCCCGGTCGCCACGACGGTGTTCTTCGGCGGTGGCACCCCGTCCCTGCTCAGCGCCGAGCAGCTCACAGCCATCGTCGCCGCCCTTCCCCTCGATCCCGGCGCTGAGGTGAGCGTCGAGTGCAACCCGGACACCGTCGACCTCGACCAGCTCCAGGGATATCGGGACTGCGGCGTGAACCGGATCTCGCTCGGCGTGCAGTCGATGGTCCCCCACGTGCTCGCCGCCCTCGGGCGCACGCACGACCCGGCCAACGTGGCGCTGGCCGTCGAGGCGATCCGCGAGGTCGGCTTCCCGACCTGGAACATGGATCTGATCTACGGCGCGGTGGGGGAGTCGGTCGTCGACTGGGCGGCGACACTCGACGCGAGCCTGGCGCTCCAGCCGCCCCACGTGAGCGCGTACGGCCTCACCGTCGAAGCCGGCACGCCGCTCGCCGAGGACCTGGCACGACACCCCGATGACGACGACGAGGCCGACAAGTACGTCGTCGCTGATGCTGCCCTCGGCGCTGCCGGCCTGGTGGGCTACGAGGTCTCGAACTGGGCGCGGCCGGGCCACGAGTGCCGGCACAACGCCATCTACTGGAGCCAGGGGGACTACCGGGGCTTCGGGTGCGCGGCCCACTCCCACGAGTCCGGTCGTCGGTGGTGGAACGTGCGCACACCCGAGCGCTACATCGCCCTCGTCGACGAGGGCCGCCCGACGATCGCCTCCGACGAGGTGCTCGACGCCGAGGCCCGGCGGGTCGAAGGCCTCCAGCTCGCCCTCCGGACGAGGGGCGGCGTGCCCGAGGGCGCGGTCCCCGACGACGAGGACCTCGACCGGCTCGTGCGCCGCGAGGCCGGTCGTGCGACCCTCACCCTCGAGGGCCGCCTCCTCGCCAACGAGGTCGCTGTCCGGCTCCGTTGAGCGCACCGCCCTGGAGGGCGCCGCTCAACCGGGGCGGATCACGATCTCCCTTCCGTCCGCCGTCGTGACGGTGATGACGTGGCACCCCTCGGGCGTGGGCGCGGCTGCGGCGGCGACCGGCGAGGAGGCGAACCCGAGGGAGCGGGCCACAAGCACCTCGCCGTTCGCCGCCCAGCCGGGGAACAGCCAGACAGAGCCGTCGGCGGGCCGGACGACGCTCGGCGTCACGAGCCCGTCGCAGTCCCAGTCTCCGACCACCACGAGGTCACCGGCGGCGCCCACCTGGTACCGGATCCCGCCGTGCTCGACCACGCCGGCCGCCGCCGGCGTCGTCACCGCTGGTGCAGCAGCTTCCTCGGGCTCTGGCCACACCTGCACCGGCGGCGTGGCCTCCTCGGCGGGGGGCACGGTCGTGGTCCGCTCGGGGGCCCCCTCCGCCACCTCGTCACCAGAGGGCACGGCCACCGACGCGCCGCGCTCGTCCGGTGCGTCGGCGCCGGTCATGGCGAGGCCGCCGAGCAGGCCGACCCCGACGGCCACCGCGGCGGCTGCCACCGCTCGCCGGGCGGGACTGCCGGCGCGGTCAGGCCGCGAGCCGCGCGGCGACGGTGCCTTGGGGCGGACGTCGATCATGCCAGCGAGGTCGCCGGCGACGGCGCGGAGGTTCGTGGCGGGCGGCGACGTCGCGAGCCCTGCCACCGCCCGGCGGGCTCGGCGACCGAGGTCGCTGTCGCTGCTGCACGTCTCCTGCACGAGCAGCGCGAACCCTTCGGTGTCGGCGGTCGCTTCCGCTCTCGTCGTGTGCAACATCGCTCCGCTCAGGCCGCACAGGGCGATGTCATCACCGGTGCCGACGACGTGGTCGGCGGTGCAACGCCCGTGGACGATGCCCACCTCGTGGAGGCGGGCCAGGAGCTCCGCGACCCGGGCGAGCACGGCGAGCGCGGCTCGCTCGCCCTGGTCCCGCGCGACGTCGTCGAGGGTGCCGCCAGCGACGTAGCGCGTGGCGAGCGCAGCGCCGCCGTCGGCCTCGTCCACCGCTTCGACCAGCTCGACCACGCCGAGACCACGCGCCCGGTGCAGCACCACCGCCTCGTGCCGCAAGGCCTCGGCCGCGGGGCCCGGCGGTGCCACGTGGCGAACGACCGCCACGCCGGCGTCGTCCAACACGAGGGATGTGGTCCGCTCCACAGAGGTCATCCTGGCACACGATGACATGGAGCGTGATGAAAGTCACAGTGCAGCAGCTCTACACTCCGGGGGTGCAGCCGTTCGACCCTCTCGTGGACCTCCTGGACGAGGCCCGCGCCGGCGACCAGGGAACCGCCCGGACGAGGGAGCGGTGGCTCCTTCGCCTGGCGGAGGAGGAGGCGACGCTGGCGGGCACCCTGCTCGACCTCGCTGAGCGAGGCTCGGGCGTCGCCGTCCGGAGCCGGTTCGGTCGGGTCAGCCACGGGGCGGTGGTGGCGGTCGGGACGGACTTCGTGGTCTTGCGCGCCGAGGATCGCCGTGACGTGTGCATACGGCTGAGCGCCATCAGCTCCGTGCGCCCCGCCGCCGGCGAGCGACACGTCTCGGCGACCGGCGACCGGCCGGCTCCGCTCGACCTGCTGCTCGTCGAGGTCCTCTCCGGTCTCGCCCCCGATCGGCCCCGAGTCGCGCTCGTCGCCGCCGGTGAGCTCGTGGCCGGGGAGCTGCGAGCGGTCGGGGCCGACGTCGTGACGCTCCGACTCGACGGTGACCGCCGGGCGCTCTGCTACCTGTCGGCGGCGGCGGTCGACGAGGCTGTCATCGAGCGGGGTTGACCGGAGACCCGCAGCGCCCACGTCTCCTCGCCCTCACCCCTGGCGCTCACCCCTTGCGCTCTGGGTACAGGTGCTCGAGCGTCCCGGGACGGATGCGCGAGGCCTCCATGAACTCGTCGACGTCGGACTGTTTGAGCCGGAACACCCGACCCATCTTGTAGGCGGCGAGGGTGCCCTCGTCCACGAAGCGGTACAGCGTCCTCGGGGTGATGCCGAGGCGCCGGGCGGCTTCCTGGGTGCTCATCCAGACGATCTC
>JBBDQT010000091.1:12322-40948 GCA_040905815.1 Acidimicrobiales bacterium | reverse complement strand
CCAGGCCCCCAGAAGTGGGGGACGATAAGCCCAACCAGAAGTGCGGAACGTCAGTTTGGCCGCCGTCCGCGCCATGCAGATCCCGGCTTCGTCCGGCGCCGACGCGTCCCTCGGGTTGCCGCGGGCGTCGGCGCGCTCGCGCTCGTCGCATCCCTCGTCGCCGTGGCTCCATCAGCGACCGCCTACCACAATGAGGCGGGACAAGGTAGACACTGGGGGCGGCTTGCTGGGACAGCGCAGGCGACGCCCGGGGTCCGCGATCAGACTGGCCAGGCCGACTGGGGTACGCAAATCGGCAACGCTTTGAACAGTTGGAACGCCACGCCGCACGTCCAATTCGGTTACATCCTCGGCGGCGCGGCTTCCTGCGATGCCGCCAATCCGACCTATGCCGGTGTAACTGCCTGCCTGCGATCACCGCTTCCGTGTGGCAACACGACGAACGCAGCGGGCTGCACGTTCGCGGGGACGCTAGTTAGCCCTAACCACTTCGGGCGAGTAGTCATCCAGTTCAACCCGCAGTTCATCACGACGAGCGCCCAGCGTCGCAACACTGCTTGCCACGAGTTCGGTCACGCGCTCGGGCTAGCGCATCGGACGGAGTCGCCGACGCCGGCTACGTGCATGCTGACTGCCCAGAGCGGCAACCTCGTCGGCGATCAACACGACTTCGACCAAATCCTCTTCATGACGAACCACACGCATTAGCGACCAGGGACGCGCTGGTCGAGCCGGGCGGTCACGTCGTTAGAACCGATGCAATCACCAGGACCTACTCGTATACGGATGAGGAGCCGAGAGATGAGGCCGATCGGAAGACAACCGGGCCGTCCCGAAGCCGGTCGCACACCGCGCTCCGGTCGACGTCGATGCGGCAGACTAATCACCTTTCCCTTCGTGGTCTCCGCCGTGCTGCTTGTCGCGGTGCACTCCTCCGTAACCGCCTCCACAACGACTGCGCCCTACTGGAGCGAGTGGCGTGACCTGGCTACGACACCAGCTGGCGACGGGTACTGGCTTGCACAAGAGAGCGGTCGCGTCGCCGCTTTTGGTGCAGCCGAGCATCACGGGGACAGGTTCGAGCTCCCGCACGAGCCGATGATCGGCATCGCGGCTGCGCCGGACGGCAAGGGTTACTGGCTCGCCGCTGCGGATGGCGGCGTATTCACGTTTGGGACGGCACGGTTCTACGGAAGTGCGGCGGAATTGCCTCTCGTCGCTCCAGTGGTCGCCATTGAGCCCACGCCGACTGGCCGAGGCTATTGGCTTTTGGCTTCCGACGGCGGTGTCTTCGGGTTTGGCGACGCCCCATTCCTCGGGCGGGTTGCAAACGAAGAAGCAGAGGCCGTGGCTCTCGCTGCAAGTCCATCAGGCAGCGGCTACTTCATCACCTATTCCAACTTTGGGCCGTTCGCCTTTGGTGACGCCGTGTCCGATGGCCAGTTGGTCACTCCCCATGGCGACGAAATCCTCGTGGATGTCGAAAGTACGCGGTCGGGGAGAGGCGCTTGGCTCGCTGACTTCCGCGGGACCGTGTACGCGGGCACCACTGCCGGAGTGAGTCACTACGGCGACGCTGACCACATCGACCTGCAAGGAAGAATCACGGCGATGACAAGAACGCCGTCGGGCAACGGCTATTGGCTTCTCGGATCTGACGGAGGCGTGTTCACGTTCGGCGACGCCCGCTTCTTCGGCAGCAGACCGTAGCGGCACAATTGGGACTCGCCTCCGCCTTCCCCCTCGGGGCTCTTCAGGGGCGCTGCCGCGGAACTCGGCGTCCGCGGATTTCCGGTCGGCGCCCGGCGTCGATGTCTGCCTGCTTGCACCGCCCCCGCAGCGTGTCGGGGTTAACGCCGCCACGAGGGCCGATCCGCTTCACCGCGGCATATCCACCAGGTTGGAGCCGGCACACCGATTGAGGGGCAGCTGGGCGGGCGACATCCCATGCCACTGGCGAAAATGGGGTCTTCCGGCATGGATGCGGGGGCGCCGAGGAGCAGTGCGACGACACCGGCTCGGTGGCGTCCCAGTGGCGCCACCTCGACCTCGGTGCCTGGCGGTCCGAGCGGTCCTGCGCCGTGTTCGCTGCCCTACCCATGGCGTGGTTCGCGAGGAGGTGCCCTTCGACAGGGGAGGCTCGCAGTTCACCCGTGACTTCGAGGGCTCAGTCATAGGTCGCCTCGACGGCCCACCGGCCGGCCTCGAGGGTGAGCAGGTGAGCACGACCGTCGGCCAGGACGACCTGGATGCGGGCCCGGCGGCGGTGGGCGGCGGGGTCCCACCAGCGCTCGTCCGCCGGCCACGGGCCGGCCCACATGCGGACCTCGACGGGCCGATCGCCGCCCACGGCGACCAAGGCAGGTTCGGCGGTGACGAGCCCCCGGCCGGTCACGCCGACGGGTGCGCCGGCGACGTCGAGCACCTCGGCCGCCACCTCCTCGGCGTGCACCAGGGTCGGGGAGGGCGCCGGCAGGTGACCTGGCCACGGCGCCGCCACCGACGGATCTGGACGGGGACGAGCGGTGCCGAGGGCGACGGTGTGGGCCGGGACGAGCACCACCCGCTCTCCGGGTGCCCGGCCGCCACGCCGCTCGGGGACGGTGACGGCATCGGGGCCGAGCAGGCCCTGCAGCCGGGCGACACCGCGGGCGGCCCGCTCGTCTGCCGCGGCGGCGCCACCCCAGAAGCCGAGCTGGCGACCGTCGTCGGCCACCACCTGGTCGGGCACGAGGCGCAGCAGGCGGATCCCACCGGTCGGCCGGTCACCCCACGGCCCGTTCAGCCAGCCGTCGAGCTGCCAGCGCACGCGGTCAGCCAGGGCGTCGGGACCGAGCCCGCCCTCGGACCGCCACAGGCGGGAGCGGGCCTCCTCGTGGTCGGTCTCCGCCTCGACAGCGACCCGGGTGCAGGCGAGGCCCTGGGCGGCGAGTCGACCGGCGAGCTCTGCGGCGAGGGTGCGGGCCACGAACGCAGCGGTCTCCACCCGGTCGACCGGTGGGTCGAGCTCGATGCTGACGACGAGCTCGGGTGGGACCGTGCGCAGGGCGGGCGGGCGGTCATCGAGACCTCGGGCGAGGCGATGGGCACGCTCGCCCTCGGGCCCGAAGCGGCCGAGCACGTCGCGCGCCGACAGCTCGGCCAGCGATCCCAGGGTGCGGAGCCCGAGCCGGCGGAGCACCTCGGTGAGGTCGGGGCGGACGGCACCGACAGCGTCGAGGGTGGCGACCGGCAGCGGCGCGAGGAACGCTGCGCTCGCCCCGGCAGGGATGACGAGGATCCGTCTCTCGATCCCCGGTGCGGGCGGGTGTGGTCCCCGCGACACCTCTGCACCGGGGACGGGGTCGGCGTGGTCTCCCGGAGCGCGGCGGGCCGCAAGGCCGGCGGCGAAGGGACCGTCGGCAACGCCGACCCTGGCCGTGGGCGCCCCCCCGGGCAGCGCGCCCGTGGCGAGGCCGGCCACGAGCGCGGCGAGCGCCTCGTCGCCCCCGTGGTAGCGGGACGGGCCACGGGTCGGGAACGCGAGCGTGCCGGGTCGGACCACCTCGACGCGGGGCGTGAGCGCGTCCATCGCCGCCGCCACCGCCTCGAACGCCCGGGCCTCCACGTCGACGTCGACCGGCACGACGGTGAGCCCGGGGCAGCGGCCCTGGGCCTCCCGCCGCCGCAGTCCCCGCCGGACCCCCTCGGCCCGCGCCGCCACCGAGCACGCCACCACCCGGTTGGCGTGCACGACCGCCACCGGCTCGCCGACCGGGAACCCGGCGGCGACCACCGGCCAGTCCGGGCACCACGCCACGAGCGTCCGCACCCCGAGCCCGCTCACCGGGCGCGCTCCTCCGCTCGGCCTCTGTCGCGCAGGTCGACCCCGACACGACCCGGGCGACGAAGGACGGGGGTGGCCATCAGCTCACGGCAGCGAGGCCGGCAGGCACAGGCTGGGTGGGGTGGGTGGCGGCGGGGGCGGCGACCGTGGAGATGGCGCCGTCAGGTCCGGGGAGCCAGAGGGGGAGCCGGCGCTCGCGAGAGGCGGCGCCTCGTCCGCTGCCGACGACCTCGACCTGGCGAGCCTCGAGGCGGCCGCTCCCGGCACCGGTGGGACCGACCCAGGCCGGGGCGGTGACGGTGAAGCAGATGTCGCAGGGCTGGGGCCAGGTGCCGCCCAGCGCGCACAGCACGGCTCCCCGCTCACGGGCCCTGGCCTGGAGGCGGCGGGCGTCGGCGGAGGCGAGGCGGGCCGGGGGCCGGACGACCACGAGGTCGACGGCGTCGAGGAGGGCGGCGACCACCACGGCCCACGAACCGTCAGGGGGGCGGGCGACCACGAGCAGCCGCTCGAGGGCGATGCCGAGCTCTGCCGCAGCAGCCAGGCCGAGGGCGGGGACGCCGGCCACCGCCGCCCACGACCCCTCCGCCGTCGCCACCGCGCTCAGGACGAGGGCCAGCGTGGTCGATCCGGGGCCCGTGACCCCGACGGTGGTGCCCCGCTGGAGGGCACCACCAGGGACGAGCGGCTGCAGCGCCTCGGCGAGCGGCAGGGTCTTCGTCCGCGCCAGGGCAGTGGGGGTGGACAGTGACTCGGCCCGCCGCAGGGCCGCGAGGTCGCTCGCCGTGGAGGAGCGGGCCACCTGGACGGCGGCGAAGGCGGGACCAGCTCCCATGAGCCCCCATCATAGCGAACAAGTGTTCGCACTGGGGCGGGGTCCGTCGTTGTGTCAGGAGATGATCCTTCCCATACCTTGACAGTCCTGATGGACGAACCTTCTCGCTCCGTCGCCAGGCGAGTCGCGGCCCGATGACGTCCGCCCTCGACCGCGACCTCCGGCGCCTCGCCGACGGCGGCCGGCCAGACCACCACGTGGCGCACTCGCCCTACGAGCCGCTCGGCGTCGTCGCCAGGTACGGGCCGCCGCTCGCCTCGATCAGCCACGAGCGCAGCGACAGCTGGTTGGCGCGCATGCGCCCTCTCCTGCTCGCCCGCAAGAACGTGTTCATCGGGGCCCTGCTGGCGGCCCTCATCTCCATGGTCGCCCAGGTCGCGGTCCCCCGGGTCCTCATGGCCGGCATCGACGGCACGCTCGAGGGCGGGACGAGCGAGGTCATGCCGTTCGTGTGGGTGCTGCTCGGCCTCGCCGTCATCCGCGGGGCCTCCACCTACTACTACCGCCTGCACCTCTACACGATCGCCTACGACCTCGAGTACGACCTCCGCGTCGGCATGTTCACCAAGCTGAGCACCCTGTCGTTCTCGTTCTACGACCGCGTCCAGTCGGGCCAGCTCATCTCACGGGCCAACTCCGACATCCGCTCGGTGCAGATGTTCCTGACGTTCGCGCCGCTCATGGCGCTGCAGGTGGTCAGCTTCGTGTTCGCCTTCGGCCTCATGCTCGCCGTCCACGCGCCGCTGGCGATCGTCGCCCTGTTGCCGCTCCCGTTCGTGTACCTGGTGGGAGCCCGCATGCGCGACCTCATGTTCCCGATCTCGTGGATCGTGCAGGCTCGCGCCGCCGATGTGGCGACAACGGTGGAGGAGAACGTCACCGGCGCCCGGGTCGTGAAGTCCTTCGCCGCCGAGGTGCCCCAGATCGCCCGCCTGCAGAGCCGGGCGAGGCGACTCCGGTGGGCGGCGGTGCGCCAGATCGACGTGCGGGCCGCGTACGGACCGATCATGGAGAACCTCCCCCGCCTGGGCATGGCGTTCGTCCTGCTCTACGGGGGCATCCTCGCCATCGACGGCGAGGTCACGATCGGCACGATCGTCGCCTTCTCGACGTACGTCGTGATGCTGCAGGCGCCGTTCCGGATGCTCGGCTTCCTCCTGCTCCTGAGCCAGCGGGCAGCGGCGTCGGCCGGCCGCATCTTCGAGGTCCTCGACGAGGAGCCGGAGATCGCCGACAGGCTCGGTGCCGTCGACCTCGTCGACCCGGCGAGCGACCTCTCCTTCGAGAACGTGACGTTCCGCTACGGCGACGGTCCCCTCGTGCTCGACGGGCTCGACCTGCGCGTCACCCCCGGCGAGACGGTGGCGGTGGTGGGCAGGACCGGCAGCGGCAAGTCGACGCTCGGCCGGCTCCTCACCCGGTTCTACGACGCCACCTCGGGCTCGGTCCGCATCGACGGCCACGACGTCACCGACCTCACCCTCGCGAGCCTGCGGGCGCACGTGGCGATGGTGCTGGACGAACCGTTCCTGTTCTCCACCACCGTGAGGGACAACATCGCCTACGGCCGCCCCGACGCCACCGACCAACAGGTCGCGGCGGCCGCCGAGGCTGCCGACGCCGCCGGCTTCATCAACGAGCTGCCCCTCGGCTACGACACCGAGGTCGGCGAGCGGGGCTACACCCTCTCCGGCGGCCAGCGGCAGCGCATCGCCATCGCCCGCACCCTGCTCGTCGACCCGAGGGTCCTCATCCTCGACGACGCGACGAGCGCGATCGACGTCCACGTCGAGGAGCGCATCCACCGCT
This sequence comes from Acidimicrobiales bacterium, assembly GCA_040905815.1. Lineage (GTDB taxonomy): Bacteria > Actinomycetota > Acidimicrobiia > Acidimicrobiales > CADCSY01 > CADCSY01. The sequence goes on along the minus strand of JBBDQT010000091.1, from coordinate 34,478 downwards.
CCCTCGCCGAGCGGGGCGCCGGACGGACCACGATCGTCATCGCCCACCGGTTGTCCACGATCGCCCTCGCCGACCGGGTCCTCCTGCTGGAAGGGGGGCGGATCGCCGCCGATGGCCCGCACGCCGAGCTGATGGCGACCGAACCCCGCTATGCCGAGGTGCTGGCCCACATCGACGAGCCCGAGGTGCGAGACGCAGCGGTCTCCGCGACGACGAGGTTCGTCAGCACCACCGATGCCACCCGACCCGACGCGGACGCCTGATGTCCTGGGGCGGGCACGGCCACGGCCACGGGAGCGGGATGGTCGGCTTCGGTGGCGGATCCCACACCGGCACGGCCAACGGGCTTCCCTTCGCGGGCATCCCTCCCGAGCTGCAGGACCGGGTCGACGCGCTGCTCGAGACCGAGCCCGACCACCCCGCGACCGAGGATGTCGACTTCAGCCACATCGTCCCGGACCGGAGGCCCTTCACCCTCCGCCGCTTCCTCGGCCCGCACCGGGTCGCGGTCGCCGGCGTGTTGGGCCTGGTGATCATCGAGACCGTGGCCATGCAGGTCGGGCCCCGGCTCACCCAGGTCGGCATCGACAACGGCATCCGGGAGGGCAGCCGCACCACGCTGGTCGTGGTCGCCGGGCTCTACCTGGTGGCGGTCGCGGTGAACGCCGCTGCCAGCTCGGCGCGGATCGCGTGGGCGGGCCGCGTCGGCGAAAGCCTCATGTTCCAGCTACGGGTCCGGATCTTCTCCCACCTCCAGCGGCTGTCGGTCCCCTTCTTCACCGAGGAGAAGGCAGGCCGGCTCATGACCCGGATGACGAGCGACCTCGAGTCGCTCACCCAGCTGTTCCAGGACGGCCTCGTCCAGATGGTCGTGCAGGGCCTGACCGTCGTCGTCGTCACCGTGATCCTGCTCACCATGGACGTCGAGCTCGCGGTCATCACGCTCCTCGTCGTGGTCCCTGGCATGGTCGCCCTCACCTGGTGGTTCCGGAACGCGTCGCTGCGCTCGTACGGCGCGGTGCGCGACCGCATCGCCGACGTCCTCTCCCACCTCTCCGAGAACCTGTCCGGCATCCGCATCGTCACCGCCCACAACCGCCAGCACCACAACATCGTCGAGCACAGCAACGTCGCCGGCGACTACCGGTCGGCGAACGACGAGACCGCCAGGGTGGGAGCGATCTTCGGGCCGGGCGTCGAGCTCATCGGCATCGCCGGCCAGGCCTTCATCCTGCTCGTCGGCGGGCGCATGGTGCTCGACGGCGAGCTGAGGATCGGCGAGCTCGCTGCCTTCGTGCTCTACCTCACGGCGTTCTTCGCACCGATCCAGCAGATGGTCCACCTGTACGACACCTACCAGAAGGGCCAGGCGTCGGTCGCCAAGCTGCGCGAGCTGCTCGCCACCGAGCCGAGCGTCCCCGAGCACCCCGACGCGACGGAGCTGCCACCCGTGCGGGGCGAGATCCGCTTCGAGAGCGTCAGCTTCGGATACCGGCCGGACCGTCCCGTGCTCACCGACGTCGACCTGACGATCGAGGCCGGTGAGACCTTCGCGCTCGTCGGCCCGACGGGTGCGGGGAAGTCGACGCTCGCCAAGCTCGTCACCCGCTTCCACGACCCGACCGAGGGCCGGGTGCTCCTCGACGGCCACGACCTGCGCGACGTCACGCTCACGTCGCTGCGCCACCAGCTCGGGGTCGTCCCCCAGGAGGCGTTCCTCTTCGGCGGCTCCATGCGCGACAACATCGCCTTCGCCCGTCCCGACGCCACCGAGGAGGAGGTGCTCGAGGCGTGCCGCGCCGTGGGCATCGACGACCTCGTGGAGCGGTTGCCGGACGGCATCGACACCGCCGTCCACGAACGAGGCGTCGCCCTCTCGTCGGGAGAGCGCCAGCTGCTCGCGCTCGCACGCGCCTTCCTCGCCCGGCCTCGGGTCCTCATCCTCGACGAGGCCACGTCGAACCTCGACCTCCGCTCCGAGGCGAAGATCGAGCACGCCCTCGACGTGCTGCTCGAGGGTCGGACAGCGATCGTCATCGCCCACCGGCTCGCCACCGCGATGCGCGCCGACCGCATCGGCGTCGTGGAGGACGGGCGGATCGTGGAGCTCGGCAGCCACGACGAGCTCGTCTCCACCGGCGGGCGGTACGCGGCCATGTACGCGAGCTGGGAGGCCCACACCGGCACCGTCGCGACCTGACCGGGCCCGCTCCGGCCAGGCAGCGTTCAGCGCAAGCGGCGCACCGCCAGCTCCGGACCCGGATGGACGGGCGCGAGCCGCACCCACACCCCCGCCACCGTGGCGCCCTGGGAGGTGAGGAGGACCGGGTCGAACACGAGCTCGGCCACCTCTGGCAGCTCCTCCACGAGACGGCCGACCCGCAGCAACAGGTCCTCGAGGGCGCCGACGTCGGGGCCGCCGCCCTCGCCGCCGAACAGCAGCGGGGCCGTCCGCAGCGAGCGCACGAGGTCGCGCGCGTCGAGGTCGGTGAGGGGCGTGGTCCGGTGCGCCTCGTCGGCCACGAGCCTCCCGGACGGCCCTCCCACGGCGAGGCGGATCAGGTTCCCGAAGCTCGGCTCCGGCTTCACCTCGACGACGAGCTCGACGGCCCCGGCGACCATCGGCTGCACCGCGAACGCAGGTCCGACGCCGACGGGCGCTGCCTCGCTGGCCAGCGCCTCGAACGCCTTGCGCACGTCGCCCGCGTCCTCGAGGTCGCGCCGCACGCTCCCCGGACCGGTCGGCGCCGCCCCGCCCGCAGGCCGCAGCACCACCGGGTAGCCGATGCGCTCCGCCTCGGCCACCGCATCGTCCTCGCTGAGCGCCACATCGGCCGTCAGCGTGGCGGTGCCGAAGTAGGACGTCAGCGCGAGGGCGTCGTCGATCGGCAGCCACGTCCCGAGCGGCTCCTCCGCCAACGCGGCGTCGACGAGCAGGCGAGCTGCCACGACGTCGACCTCGGAGAGGTCGGGGAGGCGTCCCGCAGGCTGAGCCCGCCACTCGGCGTAGGCCGCCGCCCGGGAGAGCGCGAAGGCCGCCGCCTCCGGAGAGCGGAACGTGGGCAGCCGGCCGACCTGGACGAGGTCGCCGTCGGGCGTGAGCAAGTTGGCGAGCACCGGCTTGCCGTGGACCGCCGCCTCATCCGCCAGGGCCGCCAGCTCCTGTGCGCGCTCGCGCACCGGCGGCGTGACGATCACGAGGACGGCGTCGACCTCTGGTGCGGCGAGGACGGTGCGCAGCGCGGCTAGGTGGTCCTCGAGCGTGGCCCACGCGACGAGCTGGACGGGGTTGGCGACGAGGCAGCCCTCGGGGAGGGCGGAGCGGAGCTCCGCGCGGGTCGCCTCACCGAGGCCGAGGACCGGCAGCCCCGCCGCCTCGCAGGCATCCGCGGCGAGCAGTCCCGGCCCGCCGGCCGCGGCCACGACGGCCACCCGCCGTCCTGGCGGCAGCGGCCCCCTGGCGAGCACCAGTCCGGTGTCGAACAGGTGCTCCAGCGTGTCGACGCGTATCACGCCGGTCTGCTGGAACAGCGCGTCGACCGCTCGCTCGTCGCCGAGAGACGGTCGCCTGCTCTTGACCGCCACGACAGGCTTCGTGCGCCCCACCCGGCGGGCGACCCGAGCGAACTTCCGGGGGTTGCCGAAGCTCTCCAGGTAGAGGAGGACCACGTCGGTGCGCTCGTCGGCCTCCCACCACTGCAGGAGGTCGTTGCCGGAGACGTCAGCCTTGTTGCCGACGGAGACGAAGCTCGACACGCCGAGGCCGACCCGGCTCGCCCACTCGAGGATGGCGATGCCGAGCGCTCCCGACTGGGAGAGGAAGCCGACGCTGCCCTCGAGCACCGGCGCCCCGGCGATCACTGCTTGGAGCGACACGCTGGGATCGGTGTTGACGACGCCCATGCTGTTCGGACCGATCACCCGCATGCCGTGGCGGCGGGCGAGGGTGACGACCTGCCGCTCGGCAGCCGCCCCCTCGACACCGGCGTCCGCGAAGCCGGCCGACACGATGAGCAGGCTCCCCACCCGCTTGCGGGCGCAGGACCGCACCACGTCCGCGACCGCTGCCGCCGGGACGACGACGACCGCGAGGTCGACGTCTCCCGGCACCTCCTCCACCGAAGCGACCGCGCGGACGCCGGCGACCTCGTCAGCCTCCGGGTGCACCGCGTGGAGCCCGCCGGTGAAGCCGCCGTCGACGAGGTTGCGGAGGAGGTCGTGCCCCACGGTCCCCGGCTCGCGGCCGGCCCCGATCACCACCACCGACGCCGGCTCGAGCAGTCGGGCGACGGAACGGGCGTCGGAGCGCTGCTCGCGGGCGTGCTGGGCGGCGGTCGCGCTCGCCGTCGGCTCGATCGCGAACTCGATGCGGACGACACCGTCCTGGAGCTTCGCCGACGTGACCCAACCGGCGTCGCGGAACACACCGATCATCCGCCGGTTCTCGGGCAGCGTGTCCGCGAAGAAGCGGGTGATGCCCCGCTCCCGAGCCGCCGCGGCGAGGTGCTCGAGGAGCAACGTCCCGAGTCCCCGCCCCTGGTGGTCGTCGCTGACCACGAAGGCCACCTCCGCCGACGACGTGCCCGCGAGACGGTCGTAACGGGCCACGGCGACGAGCTCGTCGCCCAGCTCGGCCACGAGGGCGACGCGATCGTCGTGGTCCACGCTGGTGAAGCGCTCCACCTCGCGCGACGACAGCCGAGGGCGAGGTGAGAAGAAGCGGAAGTGGATGGTCTCGGGGGAGAGCCTGCCGTGGAACTCGACGAGGGCGCCGGCATCGGCCGGGATGATCGGTCGCACGTGCACCGTCCCGCCGTCGGTGGTGACGACGTCGGCGGCCCAGTGAGCTGGGGGCTCGGGCTGGTCGCCGCCCGGGTCGATCACGGGAAGAGGCCGCGGGCGTCGATCGCCTCGGCGACGCGATCGACGGCGACCACGAACGCCGCTCGCCGGAGGGAGACGTCGAGCATCTTCGCCTGAGCCCACACCGACTGGAACGCCTCGTCCATCTTGTGGCGGAGCCGCTCGGCGACGACGTCCTCCTCCCACGCGTAGCCCTGGCGGTTCTGCGCCCACTCGAAGTACGACGCGGTCACGCCGCCGGCGTTGGCGAGGATGTCGGGCACCACGACGATGCCCCGGGCCTCGAGGACGGGATCGGCGTCGGTGGTGGTCGGGCCGTTGGCGGCCTCGACCACGACCCGGGTCGACAGGCGCCGGGCGACGGCGGCGTCGATGGCGCCGGCGAGTGCGGCCGGCACCACGACCTCGCAGTCGACGGACCAGAGCTCCTCGTCGGCCAACGGCTCACCGCCCGGGAAGTCGACCACAGATCCCGTCGCGGTGACGTGGTCCGCCAGCGCGAAGGGATCCAGTCCGCCGGTGTTGAGGACCGCGCCACGCACGTCGCTCACCGCCACAACCCTCATGCCCGCCGAGTGGAGCAGGAAGGCGAGAGGGCCGCCCACCTTCCCGAACCCTTGGATCACGACCCGGCTGCCCCGGACGGGTATGTCGAGCTCCGCGAACGCCGCCCGGACGCAGACGACGACGCCCGACGCCGTCGCGCCCTGGTGGCCGCGGGTGCCGCCGATGGCGAGCGGCTTGCCCGTGACGGACGCCCCGCTGTCCTCGCCGCGCGCCATCGAGAGCGTGTCCATGAGCCACCCCATCACCCTGCCGTCGGTGTTCACGTCGGGGGCGGGCACGTCGCGGTTCGGCCCGAGCAGGGGGAGGATCTCCCACGTGTAGCGGCGGGTCAGCCGCTCGAGCTCGCCGAGCGACATCCGGGTGGGGTCGCACCGGACGCCGCCCTTCGCCCCTCCGAAGGGCAGGTCGAGGATGGCGGTCTTGAACGTCATGCCGGCGGCGAGCGCCGTCGTCTCGTACACGTCCACGTCCGGGTGGAAGCGGATCCCGCCCTTTCCGGGGCCGCGAGTGGTGTCGTGATGGACCCGCCACCCGGTGAACACCTCCACGGCGCCGCTGTCCATGCGGACCGGTACGGCGACCTCGAGGACCCGCCGGGGCTGGCGCAGCAGGCGGTGGATGTCCGGGTTCAGGCCGGAGAGGGACGCTGCGTCGTCGAGACGGGAGAGCACCGCCTCCCAGGCTCCGGTCTGCATCGTCCTCCGGTCTACCGCACCATCGGTGAACCGATGCGGACGGCCCCTCAGGTCGAAGGCTCGGCGGCCGTGCCCGCAGGCACCGCCCAGCCGTCAGGCCCGGCGACCACGCCGGGCCGGTAGAAGATGAACAGATCGTGGATCAGGTCCCGGAGGCCCTCGGTGGAGCCGCCCTTGGCGAGGTCGATGGTGATGACGTTCGAGTAGATGTGGACGCCGTCGACACCACCACTCGCGAACAGCCGGCGGGCGAGCTCGTCGGGGGGCCGGTCACCGACGATCACGTCACCCTTCCGGTAGCGCTCGTGGCCCATGCCGGTGATGCTGCGGTTGGTCTCGAAGCGGACCACTCCCGGTGTGGCGCTCGGCTTCTCGACGACGGTGATCTCCTGGCCCATGGCGGGGCGAGCGTAACCGCGGCGGCCAGTGCAGAGCCACGTCGGCGATGCAGGCGATGGCTACGCTCCGCGCATGGCATCGGCGGGCGGCGACGAGCGGGTCGAGCCCAACGGGGTCGCGCTGCTGCCCCAGCCCGATCCGTCTCGCCCGGTGCCGTGGCGGACCATCGTCGCCACGATCGCCTCCGTGGTCGTCGTCTACCTCGGCTACCTGCTGCTGCGCGAGCTCGGAAGGATCATCGCCTGGCTCGTCGTCGCGGGGTTCTTCGCGGTGGTCCTCGCCCCAGCGGTCGACATCGTCCAGCGCCGGCTGCGCGCCCGCAGGGCTCCCGCCACCGCCCTCGTCTTCCTCGTCGGGTTCGGTCTCCTCGTCGCGCTGCTCTACAGCTTCATCCGGCCGATCCTCGACCAGGTCGACACCTTCGTCAGCGCAGTGCCCGGCCTCGTCGAGGACGCGCGCGAGGGCCGGGGCGCCGTGGGCCGGTTCATCGAGCGCTACGAGCTCGCCGAGTACGTGGAGGACAACGAGGAGCGGGTGCAGGAGGCGTTGAGCGGCGCAGGCAGCCCCGCGCTCGGGATGTTGCGGAGCTTCTTCAACGGCATCTTCGCGTTCGTGACGGTCCTCGTGCTGACGTTCCTGCTGCTGCTCCGCGGCCCGGAGCTGTGCCGTGGGTCCCTTGCGCTCATCTCCTCCAGGCACAGGGAGCGGGTGCGCCTCGTCGCGGCCGACGCGGCGCGTGCGGTGAGCGGCTACATGTTCGGCAACCTGCTGATCAGCGTCATCGCAGGCATCGCGACCTACGCCTTCCTGCGGATCGTCGGTGTCCCCTACGCCGAGGTCATCGCCCTCTTCGTCGCGTTCTGCGACCTCATCCCCCTCGTCGGCGCCACGCTCGGGGCCATCCCGACCATCGGCCTCGCGTTCTTGCACAGCACCCCGGCGGGGATCGCGGCGGTCATCTTCTACGTCGTCTACCAGCAGTTCGAGAACCACGTCCTCCAGGTCACGATCATGTCGCGCAGCGTCGACGTGAACCCGCTCACCGTCCTCGTGAGCGTGCTCGTCGGCGTCGAGCTGTTCGGCTTCGTCGGCGCGCTCCTCGCCATCCCCGCCGCCGGGATCATCCAGGTGATCGTTCGCAACCTCTACGACGAGCGGTCGGGAACGTTCAAGGAGGTCCCCACGGTGGGCGCCGACGAGCACCCGATCACCGAGGTCGTGGCCAGACGAGAGGCCGCCCCCCGGCTCGAGCCAGAGGTCCCGTGATGGTCACCGAGGAGGTCGAGGTCGCGGGGCACATCATCGACTCCCTCGTCCTCGCGAGGATCCTCGACGCCATCGTGGCCGCGGGCGCCGACTACACGATGCTCGACGTGCAGATCGGCCGCACGAACGCCGACACCAGCCGCGCCCACCTGTCCGTCACGACCCCCGACGACGCGGTGATGGCCACGCTGCTCGAGGAGCTCCAGCAGCACGGGGCGAACCGCGTGGGTGACACCGACGCGACGCTCGTCGCGTGCGAGGTGGACGGGGTGCTCCCCGCCGGCTTCCACTCCACGACGAACCTGCCGACGCAGGTGCGCATCGACGGGCGCTGGCACGACGTGGCCCACCCCGAGATGGACTGCGCGCTGATCGTCGCCGGCGCGCTCGTCCGGACCTGCCCGATGCACCGGGTCACCGTCGGCGACCTCGTCGTGGTGGGCGGGGCGGGCGTGCGGGTCGAGGCACCTGCCCGGCCTCGCGACGTCGCGGGTTTCGAGTTCATGAGCTCGGACGTCTCGTCGGAGAAGCCGAAGGCGCTGCTCGTGGCCCAGGTCGAGGCACGGATGCGGGCGTGCCGGGAGCGCGGTGGCCGAACGCTGGCCGTGCTCGGGCCGGCGGTGGTCCACACCGGTGCCGCACCCGACGTCGCCCAGCTCGTCCGTGCCGGCTGGATCGACGTCCTCTTCGCGGGCAACGGCTTCGCGACCCACGACCTCGAGTCGAACGTTCTCGGGACCTCGCTCGGCATCTCCGTCGACGCCGGCACCACGACCGAGGGCGGTCACAGCAACCACCTCAGGGTCATCAACGAGGTGCGCCGGTGGGGTTCCATCGAGGCGGCCGTCGAGGGCGGCTACATCACCGGCGGGGTCATGTACGAGTGCGTGCGCCGGCCGATCCCCTTCGTGCTCGCCGGGTCCGTCCGTGACGACGGTCCGCTCCCCGACGTGCGGACCGACGTCGTCGCCGCCATCGACGAGATGCGGAGCCACATCGCCGGCGTGGGTGTGTCGCTCATGCTCGCCTCGACGCTGCACGCCATCGCCACCGGCAACATCCTCCCGGCCGGCGTGGAGACGTACTGCGTCGACATCAACCAGGCGGTCGTCACGAAGCTCGCCGACCGGGGGAGCCACCAGGCGCTCGGAATCGTGACCGACGTCGGGCTCTTCGTCCGGGACCTCACCGAGCGGCTCTGCGCCTGATGGCGGAGACGGCGGCCGAGAACGGGACGAACCCCTGGGGGCGGCGCTACCTCATGTGCCCGCCGGCGCACTACGACGTCCTCTACCGGATCAACCCGTGGATGGACGGGGAGGTGCCCGTCGACCCCGACCGGGCACAGGCGCAGTGGGACTCGGTCGTGACCCTGCTCCGGGATGCGGGCGCGTCGATCGAGCTGCAGGAGCCGCAGGCGGGTCTCCCCGACCTCGTCTTCACCGCCAACGCCGGGCTCGTCAACGGTGACCGCTTCGTGGCGAGCCGGTTCCGCAACCCCGAGCGCCAGGGTGAAGAGGCGCACGACGTCGCCTGGTTCGACGCGCACGGCTGGGACGTCCACGAGCTGCCCCCGGACGTGTCCCACGAGGGGGCGGGCGACGCCCTGCCGTTCGGCGGCGTGCTGCTGTCGGGGCACCAGTGGCGCAGCGACGTGCGCGCCCAGCCGCTGCTCGCCGACCTGCTCCGGGTGCCGGTGCGCCCGGTGGGGCTCACCGACGAGCGCTTCTACCACCTCGACATCACGTTCTGCCCACTCGACGAGCGGCACGCCCTCACGACGCCGGGGGTGTGGGACGCTGCCGGTGCCGAGACCGTGGCCGGCCTCGTCCCCGAGCCGCTCGCCCTCGAGGTGCACGAGGCGGAGACGTTCTGCGCCAACTCCGTCGTCATCGGCCGGAACGTCGTCATGACGAGCTGCCCGCCACGCGTCGGTCGCCAGCTCGAGGCGTGGGGCTTCTCCGTCGCCGTGGCCGACGTCAGTGAGTTCCTGAAGGCGGGCGGCGGCGTGCGGTGCCTGACCCTCGCCCTCGACGTCTCGCTGCCGTAGGCGCCGTCAGCGGGTCAGGCGGTGGCCAGGACCCGGGAGCGGTCGGACCGCACGGCGGCGACGGCGAGGACGATCGAGACGAGCGCCAGCACGGTGTGCACGACCCGGAACGCGGTGCCGTGGTCCCCGAGCAGGATCTGCGGCGTCCGCACTGCCCACGCGGTGACGGTGGCTGCCGCCAGGGCAGGCACCGCCCACCGGGGGGCGCCGTCGCGCAGGAGCGACACCGCCACCACGACGGCGAGCACGACGAGGGCCAAGGCAACCGCCAGGGAGAGGGCGCTCCCGCCGTCGCGCGCGATGTTGCGGATTCGGGTACCCCAGACGAAGACGGTCCAGCCAGCGAGGGCTGCGGGGACGACGGTGTGGCTGCGCACGTCCCGACCGTACCGGCCCCTCGACGTCCCGCCGAGCTGCCAGTTCGAATGCGCCCACGTACTGGCGGTGGGGCGGCGAGCTCCGCCAGCTCCAGCACCGCGACGAATGCCGGGCGGCGTGGAGCGGCACCGGTAATGTCGGCAGGTGGCCGTGACCGCTCCCGTGCTGCGCAAGGCGCTCAAGGCGTCGAGCCCGTCGCTCGCGTTCGAGCGGGCGCTCTGGGCGGACGGCAAGGACGTCGTGGTCGGCGTCGACGAGGTCGGCCGGGGGGCCTGGGCCGGACCGCTGTCGGTCGGTGCTGCCGTCCTGCCCAAGGACCGCCGCGTCTACAAGGTGCGAGACTCCAAGCTGCTGAGCGAACCCGAGCGGGAGGCGATGTTCGACCGGATCGCCGGGTGGTGCCAGGCATGGGCCGTGGGACACGCCACCCAGGTGGAGTGCGACGCCCTCGGGATGGCCGCCGCCCAGCGGCTGGCCGCCCGCCGGGCCCTGGACGGCCTGGGCCTCGTGCCCGACCGCGTTCTCGTCGACGGCAGCTGGGACTTCGTCGGCGGCGGCAAGACGGACCGGCTCGTGAAGGGCGATCGCCGGTGCCTGTCGATCGCCGCCGCCTCCATCCTCGCGAAGGTGACCCGAGACCGCATGATGCGTGCCGAGGCCGAGCACTTCCCCGGCTACGACTTCGAGCTGAACAAGGGCTACCCGTGTCCTCGGCACAAGCTCGCGCTCAACGCCATGGGGCCCACGAGCATCCACCGGCGGACGTGGGTCTTCATGGACCACCTGCCGTGGACCAGCTGCCACCGCCCGGTGCCGGTCGACCCGCAGGGCACGCTGCTCTGAGGGTGGGCCAGGACGAGCGGCCTCAGCGGGTCTCGAGCTCGTCGGGCAGGTGGGCGACGTCGTTGAGGCGGAGCAGGCTGAACGCGCAGCTGCCAGCAGTGACGTAGGGCGCGAGCTCGCTCACGGAGCTGTGGCGCATCACGAACCTCTCCCACTCCCACGGCACGGGGTCGATGCCGAGGAGGTGCCCGATGGCGACCGCGTTCGTACCGGCGTGGGCGACCATCACCACGTGCAGTCCGGGAGCGTCCACCTCCCACAGGGGCGAACCGGGTCCGATCGGACGGGTGCCCCGCTCGGCGAGCATGTCGGTCAGCCCCGATGTCACCCGCTCGTGGAAGTCGCGGAACGACTCACCGCCGGGGATCCCGTCCCACTGCTCCTCCATCGGCCTGGCGCGGCCCTCCGCGAAGGCGCGCACCACCTGCTCCTCGGGGGCGCCCTCCCACGACGGGGCCTGGATCTCTGCGAGCCACGGCGTGTCTGCCCCCTCGAGCCCGAGCGCCTCGAGCAGCGGCACCGCCGTCTGCTGCGCACGTACCAGAGGTGACACGAGCACCTCGTCGCAGGACAGCTCTGCCAGGTGCTTGGCGAGCAGCTCGGCCTGGCGCTGGCCCCGCTCGGTCAGGACGGGGTCGTCGACGGATCGGCCGTCGACGGTCCAGGCGGGCTCCCCGTGGCGGATGAAGGTGAGGCGCATGTCCCGAGTCTGGCCGGAAGCGGCACCGGCCCCGAACTGGCGGTGCACGGCGCGCCCCTGCCCCGGTGAGCACCGCCAGCACGGCAGGGGGATCGGCGGATCGACGTGGGTCAGGCTAAGGTCACGCCGGCAGGGCCAGGCTCGACCCGGCCGACGACGTGGAAGCCAGCGCTCTGAGCTCGGCCCACGGCGCCAGGATCGATCGCGGCGAGCAGGCCGCCGCTCGTCTGGGGGTCGAAGCCGATCGCCTCGAGCGCGTCGCCGACCGCGGGGTCCACCTCCACCCTGCCGGCCAGGTGCTCCCGGTTGCGGGGGTCGCCACCGGTCCTCGTACCGGCCTCGGCGGCGGCGAGGGCGCCGGCGTAGAGCGGCAGGGCGCCGGCGTCGAAGGCGAACCGGACGCCGGCCCGCTCGGCCATCTCCCACCCGTGGCCGAAGAGGCCGAAGCCCGTCACGTCGGTCACGGCGTGGGTCTCCGAGCCGAGGGCCTGCAGCGCCTCCGAGGCGAGGCGGTTGAGCGCTCGCATCCCGGCCGTCGCCGTCGCCTTGTCGGCCGCTCCCCCGCCGGCGAGCACGATCCCGGTCCCGAGCGGCTTGGAGAGGACCAGCACGTCGCCGGCCAGAGCTCCGCCCTTGGTCAAGATGCGATCGGGGTGCACGAGACCTTGCACGGCGAGCCCGAAGATCGGCTCGTCGGAGCGGATGGTGTGGCCGCCGGCCACGGTCCCGCCCGCCTCCGCCACCACCTCGGCGGCGGCACTCAGGATCGCGGCGATGGCGTGCAGCGGCAGGCGCTCGGGGAAGGCGGAGAGGTTGAGAGCGGTGATGACCCGTCCCCCCATGGCGAAGACGTCGCTGCACGCGTTCGCGGCGGCGATCGCCCCGAAGTCACCGGGATCGTCGACGAGCGGCGGGAAGAAGTCGGTCGTCGACACGAGCGCGAGGTCGTCGGCCACCCGGTAGATCGCCGCGTCGTCGAACGGGGCGAGCCCGACGAGCAAGGCCGGATCGGTCCCCGAGACGATGTCACCGACGATGCCCGCCAGCGCCGTCGCCCCCCACTTGGCGGCGCACCCGCCGCACGAGGTCCACTCGGTGAGTCGGATGCCCTGGGAGGCGGCGTCGGGAGCACGGGTGTCGGCCATGTCGACAGTCAACCAGCCCTCGCAGCGGCGGGACGCCTGCGCGAAGATCCCGGCGGCGGTTCGAGACGTTGCCCGTCCAGAGGGGAGGCGACCACCATGCTGCTGCCAGCAGGGACGGGGGTGGAGGTCCGCAACGGGTTCGACGGCTCCTGGTCGACCGGCTTCGAGGTCGTCGAGCACGTCGACGGCCGCTACCGGATCCTGCGCTGCTCCGACCGCTCGGTGCTACCGGGGACGTTCCGCGAGGATGAGGTGCGGCGGAACCGCAAGACGTCGTCGATGTGGTGGGTCTGACGGCGGACGCTCAGCTGTCGCCGCGCAAGCCGGCGATGAGCTCGTCGACCGGGATGGCAGGCAGCGTCACCGACTTGAGGGTGCCACGGGCAGACAGGGCCGTGGCCACGCGCGCCATCGTCAGCTGGTCGGGCGCCTCGATGATGTTGAGGAAGTCGTACTGGCCGAGCAGACCGTACTGCTCGATGACCTTGACGCCCATGGCCTCGACCTCGGCGTTGACGGCCTTCAGCCGCTCAGGGTGCTCCTGGAGGGTGGCGTAGCCGTCCGGCCCGAGGTTCGAGAGCATGACGAAGCGGGGCATGCCCGCAACCTACCCGAAGGCACCTCCCGAACCAGGGCGAACCAGGCGTCAGCGTCTACAGTCGGCGGCACGAAGAGACGCGTCTCCATCGTCCCCCACACGCACTGGGACCGGGAGTGGTACTCCCCGTTCCAGACGTTCCGCCTGCGGCTCGTCGACGTGCTCGACGAGCTGCTGGCTGCCATGGAGCTCGATCCGAGCTACACCCACTTCCTGCTCGACGGGCAGATGGCCGTGGTCGACGACTACCTCGCCGTACGGCCGGAGGCGGCGGACACCATCCGGCGCCTGGCCGTCGCCGGCCGCCTGGCGATGGGACCGTGGTACACCCTCATGGACGAGTTCCTCGTGTCGGGCGAGACGATCATCCGCAACCTCCAGCGGGGCCTCGACCGAGCCGCCGAGTTCGGTGGGGCCATGGAGGTCGGCTACCTGCCGGACATGTTCGGCCACGTCGCCCAGATGCCCCAGCTGCTTCACTTGGCGGGCCTCGATCACGCCGTCGTGTGGCGGGGTGTACCCAGCACCGTCACCGGCACCGCCTTCTGGTGGGAGGCCCCTGACGGCTCCACCGTACGGGCCGAGTACCTGCCGTTCGGCTACGGCAACGGCGCCGCTGTCCCCGACGACGCAAAGGCGCTGCTCGCCCGGGTCGAGGCCCACGTCGAGGAGCTCGGTGCCCGCCTGGATGACGGTTCTCTGCTGTGGATGAACGGCACCGACCACGAGGAGCCCCAGGCCTGGCTCGGTCGCGTCGTCGCCGAGGTGAACGCCATGGCCGCCGACGTCGAGCTCGTGGTGACGCCGCTCGCCGACCACCTGGCCGATGCGCCCACCACCGGCCTCCCCACCATCGCCGGAGAGCTCAGGTCGGGTGCCAACGCGAACCTCCTCATGGGGGTGGCCTCGAACCGGGTCGACGTGAAGCAGGCAGCCTCGCGCGCCGAGACCGTCCTCGAGCGCCGAGCCGAGCCGCTCTCCGCCCTCTTCCTGCCGCCGGAGCGCTGGCCGGGCGCGCTTCTCGACGAGGCGTGGCTGCTCGTCATCCGCAACTCGGCCCACGACTCCGTCTGCGCGTGCTCCCACGACGACGTGTGCGACGCCGTCCTCCACCGTTACGCCGAGGCCCGCCACATCGGCGAGGGCCTCGCCGAACGGGCGCTCGAAACGGTGGCCGCCACGCTGGGCGTGGAGGGCCCGGTCGTGGTGAACTCCACGAACCGACCCCGGTCAGCCGTCGTCGAGCTCGACCTGCCGGGCGAGGACGAGGTCGAGGGCACCCAGCTGCTCGGCGTCCGTCCGTCCTCGGTGCTCGACCTCACCCTCGCCGGCGAGGAGCTCGAGGCCGCCCTCGGGCAGTTCCGCAGCCAGGAGATCCAACCCGGCCTGTTCGTGAACCACGTCAGCATCGATGCGACGGGTGACGTCGTCGACGTCCGCCTGCACGCGGACCGCAGGTTGCAGGACAACCTCCTCGTGGAGGACGTCAAGGCGGAGCTGCGGGCGCTCGCCGCCGACCGCCCCGAGCGGAGCTTCCACATCACCGTCACCCAGCCGCCCGGGCGCCAGGTCCTCGCCCGGGTCGTCGACGTGCCCGGCTTCGGCTGGAAGGCGTGGGAGCCGGCGCCGCTCGATCTCGAGCCCGTCCGACTCACCACGAGCGGGCGTGGCCTCGCCAACAGCCTCGTCACCGTCGAGGTCGATCCGGCCACGGGCGCGTTCGCTTGCGACGGCATCGCCAGGTTCGACCGCCTCGTCGACGACGGCGACCACGGCGACACCTACAACTACAACCCGCCCGACCACGACGTCGTCGTGAGCGAACCGGACACCGTCGCCGTCGACGTGCTGGAGACAGGCCCGCTCCGGGGTCGCATCGAGGTCACCCGCTCGTACACCTGGCCGGAACGGGTCGACGATGCCACCCGTTCGCGTGTCGGTGGGCGCACGGCCACGGTGGTGACCTTGCTCGAGGTCCGGGCCGGCGAGCGCCTCGTGCGCGTCACCACCGAGGTCGACAACCAGATACGCGACCACCGCCTCCGCACGTGGTTCCCCCTGCCCGAGCGCGCCACCAGCTCGACCGCCGAGTGCGCCTACGCCACCGTCGAGCGCGGCCTCACCGCCGAGGGCGGCCCCACCGAGCACGGCCTCCCGACGTTTCCCTCGCGCCGGTTCGTCCGGGCCGGCGGCCTCACCGTCGTCCACGAGGGCCTGCTCGAGTACGAGCTCGTCGACGTGGACGCAGAGTCGCCCGTCGCGACCGCCGGCGCGCTGGCGCTGACGCTCCTCCGGTCGACCGGGATGCTCTCGCGCGTCGAGCTCGGCTACCGCCCGCTCCCCGCGGGACCGCCGATCCCCCTCGCAGGCGCCCAGGCACTCGGCCGCCACGTCCTCCGCTACGGGGTCGCGCTCGGCGATGTCGACCCGTACGCCCTCGCCGACGACCTGCTCGTCCCGCTCGACGTCGTGACCGCCGCGGGAATCGGGACCGGCGCCGCCGAGGGCGCGGTGCTCACCGTCACCGGCGCCGAGGTCACCGCCGTGACCCGCAATGCCGGCGCCCTGGAGGTCCGGTTGTGCAACCCGACGGCAGGTCCGGCCGGGGTGCGCATCCCGAGCCGAGCCGGGTGGCTCGTCGACCTACGAGGACGGGCACTCGAGCCGTTCGCCGAGGAGCTCGTGATGGGCCCCTGGCAGATCGCCACCCTCCAGCTCTGCACGTGAGCCCCCGAGCGGGACTTGGCGTCGACGTGTCATCAGCGTGACAGAAGCAACGCGGTCGCAGACGCCTCGACGTGGGCGCGGTGAGCGCCGAGGATGCTCGTCAGCTCCGCCTTCCGCGCTCCGTCGAAGCACAGCCGAGGGCGGCGGCTGAGCATCGCCCAGAGCCGGTCCGCCACCCACTCGGGATCGTCGTAGCGCAAGGGTGGTGGCGGCCGGCGGGCGAGCACGACCTGCTCCCATCGCTCCCGGTAGGCCGGTGCGAGGGCGGGCAGCACCACCTCGGCGACGTCGAACGCTGAGCGGTAGGCGGCCTCCACGGGTCCACCGAGGAGCGTGCCGTCGAGGAGTAGCTCCCAGCCGGCGTGGCCGATGGCACGGGCAGGGCCGGTGCCGAGCCCGATCGCCCGCACATCTGCGCGAAGGGCGGCGGAGCCTGACCGGAACGCCGGGTGGGCGTGGAACGCCTCGTCGGCGGCGTGGTGGCACGCGACGCCCTCGGCCACCGCTGTCGGCAGCAACGCACGGTCGAACCGGACGCCGACCATCGACGCGAGGTCGGGCAGTGCCGAACCGAGGAGGAAGGCACGGTCCTCGCGGCCGGTCGCCAGTGCGACGGCGACGTGTCCGAGGTAGTTCACCGGTCAAGCATCGCAGCGTGCGGCGAGCAACGACGGGGACGGGTGCGACAGAGAACGCGGCGTCAGCGTCCCGGGGGGCGGCGGGGGCTGAGGGTCACGGGTGTATCCGGTTCGGGCTGGGGGTCCGGTTCGGACATGGGAGGAGGTGGCACGGGCGCGAGCAGGGCGTCACCCCGCAGGTCGGTGGTGGACCATGAAGTGTCGAGGCTCGGGGCGGTGATGCGCACCGCTGTGGTGCCGTCGTGAGGGACGAGCTCCCACAAGATCGCTGGGCGGTCGCCGTGCCAGCGCACCCCGAACGAGAGCAGGCCGTGGTGCGTGGGCGCGTCGTGCACCTCGAGCTGTTGGCCGAGCCAGTCGTGGGGCACGAGGGAGCACAGGGCGAGGCCACCGTCGGTCGTCTCCCGGACGAGCAGGTTGCGGACGAAGCTCAGCAGGTCGGCCGCCGCCCAACCGTGGTGGCCGTCGCCCATGCAGCCGCCGTCCAGCCGGGGGTGCACCGCCTCGGGCCAGGTCCACGTCGGCGTGGCCACCGAGAGCAGCCAGTCGAGCCGCTCGAGGGCGCGCCGGTCCCCCACCTCGAGCTCCACGAACGCGAGCTGCAACGTCAGGTAGGTGCCGAGGCCGGTGTGGCTGATGCCCTGGAAGAACGCCGGCCCGAGGCAGAAGCGCTCGCGCACCACCTCGGCGGTCGCCGCGATCCGCTCGTCGTCGGCGTCCATGAGGCGCAGTGGCCAGCACGCAGCCAATGAGCCGATCACCCCGGGGTCGATGCGCCTCCGGGGCCCCGCCGGGATCGCCATGGTGCCGAGCCGGCTGGCCACCGCGGCGAGGGAGGCGTCGATGTCCGACCGGAACCGCACAGCGCGCAGGCGCGTGTCAGCCGCCGCTCCGTCCTCGCCGAGTGCCTCGAGCACCTCGGCGGCATCGAGCAGCCCTTTGAGTCCCCACAGGTCGTCCCAGTAGAAGACGTCGTACGGACCGAGGTGCTCGGCGGAGATCCCGGCGGGGAGCAGACCGTCGAGCTCGGGACGTCGGCGCCCGGTGCGGCGCCTCGAGCGCTTGCGCTCGATCCACTCCGCCCCGGCGGCCACGACCGGCCCCAGGCCGTCCAACACGGCGGTGTCGCGATGGAGGCGCCAGTGCTCGCCGATGGCGTGGAGCGCGGCGCCGTTGGCATCCCACTCCCTCGACTGGCTGAAGAAGAAGCCGTCGCTGTGCTGGCGGCGCGGGTACGACGCCAGCACCTCGGCGACCTCGGCGGCGTAGCCGTACCTGTCGAGGGCCCCGAGGAGGTACGCGGCGTCCCGGAACCAGAAGCGGTGGTAGGTGGCGGGGCCCGGCGTGATCCCGTCACCGTCGTGGAGGAGCAGCAGGAAGCGGCGGTTCGCTTCGACGGCGGCGGCCAGCCGAGCGTCGGGAAGGACGAGGCGCATGCCACGGCCGGCGTGCGCGCTCCAGCCGTTGGCGACCTGCGCGGCGGTGGGCACCGAGGCCGGCACGACCGAGGCGGCGGCGGCCCGGCGACGGGCGAGGCCGCGGCGACGGGTGCGGTGGGGCGGGGCGATGGGGATGAGGAACGTCAACGTCGCCCGGTGCGGGAGCGGGTACACGAACGCCGCCGACGCCAGGCCCGCCTCGCACCGCAGCCCCTCGGGGATCGTCGATCCCGCCTCGCCGGCGAGCACGGTGGTGGCCACGTCGCCCTCGTGGAAGGTGGACGCCGCGACACGGTTCGGCGACCTCGGGAGCAGAAGCGCCACGCGCCCGTCGACGGTCACCGTCGTCCTGCCACCCGAGCCCTGCCCGTGGAGGCCGATGCGCTCGATGACCGCCAGGCCCTCCGGGTTGTAGGGCCGCACCGCGAGGGCCAGCGCGACCGGGACGGCGGTCGCGTTCTCCACCTCGACGACCACCATCTCCTCGCCGCCGTCTCGAGGCGCGGTCCGGATCGCGTACGCGCGGTGGAGGATGTCGCCACCGGGCACCCGCATGGCCGTCTCCACGACCGGTGCGTCCGCCAGGAGCCGCTGTCGCACCGGCGCCTCCCGCGAGGGGAGGTGCCAGCGGTCCTCAGCCCCGACCCACCAGTCGAGCGACCACCCGTCGAACCACGGCGTGACGAGGCCGCGGGGGTCGACGATCGCCTCGTGGGGGGAGCCGACGTTGCCGACCATCGTCCAGTTGCGAGCGGTGACGTTCGTGAGGAACGGGAGGTGCCCGCGCGGCACGAACGACGGTGACGTCGGGTCGAGCTGGCGCTCCAGCCAGTGCGGCCACACCCAGTCCGTCCCGATCTGGGCGGCCGACCGGGTCCGCAGCGCACGGAAGACGGTGCGGGCGCCGACCGGGAGGAGCTCGCCGGGCGAGCCGACCTCGAGGTGCTCCCCCAGGCGCTGGAACGTGGTGAGGTGGCGCACGATGTCGTCGTCGATCCGCAGCCGGCCCATGGCGCGGCGCAGCAGCCACCCCCGTGCGCTCACCGTCGCACGCTCTCGCCGTGCCACATCGTCAACGCGCCATCCCGTGGAGCTCGGCGCGCTGCTGGCGCTGCATGAGGTTGGTGAGCGCCTCGGCCGCCGACCGCCCGTCGTGGCACACGGCGCGGACCTCTTCGGCGATCGGCATCTCGACGTCGTTGGCCCGCCCGAGCTCGCACACCACCGACGAGCTCTTCACCCCCTCGGCGACCATGTTCATGTCGGCGACGATCTCGTCGAGGGAGCGACCCTTGCCGAGCTCGGTGCCGACGTGGTGGTTGCGGCTCTGGCTGCTGCTGCAGGTGGCGACGAGGTCCCCCATCCCGGCGAGCCCGGAGAAGGTGAACGGGTCGCCACCGAGCGCCACGCCGAGGCGGGTCAGCTCTGCGAGGCCGCGGGTCATCATCGTCGCCTTCGTGTTGTCACCGAAGCCCATGCCGTCGACCATCCCCGCGGCGATCGCCATGACGTTCTTGAGAGCCCCGGCGACCTCGCAACCCACGATGTCGAGGTTGGTGTACACCCGGAACGCGTCGGTGGCGAAGACGGGTTGGAGGCTGAGTGCCACCCGCTCGTCGGCCATGGCCATCACCGCGCCCGCCGGGTGGCCTGCCATGACCTCCTTCGCGAGGTTCGGTCCGGTGAGCACGCCTGCCGGATGGCCGGGCAGCACATCGTGCACGACCTCGGTCATGCGCTTGTTGGTCCCCTGCTCGAGGCCCTTGGTCAGGCTCACGACCGGCACCCACGGCCGCACGTAGACGGCGACCTCTTCGAGCACAGCGCGGAAGCCCTGTGACGGCACGGCCATCACGAGCACGTCGGCGCCCGCGACCGCCTGCTCCATGGACGCGGTCGCCTCGAGCTCGGGCGGGAGATCGTACCCGGCCAGGTACGTGGCGTTCGTGTGAGACCGGTTGACCTCGTCGGCGACCTCGGCCCGGCGGGCCCAGAGAACCGTCGGGCAGTTGCGCACCGCCAGCGAGGCGACGGTGGTTCCCCACGAACCTGCCCCCACGACCGCGATGCGCATGGTCATGCCCGCACCCTACGGCCCCCGGCCTGCACGGGCGCCGGCGGGCGCACCGGTAACCTCGGCCACCGTGGCGCACCGCAACAGCACGACGTGCGCGGTCGTCATCCCGGTCAAGGCGTTCTCTGCTGCGAAGCTCCGGCTCGCACCCGTCCTCGATGACGTGACGCGCGCCCGGCTGGCGCGTCGTCTGGCCAGTGTGGTCGTCGCCGCCGCCGGGGACCTTCCGGTCATCGTCGTGTGCGACGACGAGGAGGTCGCCGGCTGGGCGTCCGCCGCTGGTGCCGCCGTGGTGTGGGCCCCGGGGCGCGGCCTCGACGGGGCCGTGCTCGACGGCGTGGCACGCGCCGCCGCCGACGGGGCAGACCGGGCCGTCGTCGCCCACGCCGACCTACCGCTCGCCAGGGACCTCGGTGCCGTCGTGGCAGCGGCGGAAGACGTCGTGCTCGTGCCCGACCGGCGCCGGGACGGCACCAACGTCGCCGTCGTGCCCACCGGCGCGGGGTTCACGTTCCGCTACGGCGCCGGGAGCTTCGACCGTCACGTGGCGGAGACGGGGCGGCTGGGCCTCACGCTCAGGGTGGTGCACGACCCGGCCCTGACCTGGGACGTCGACGTGCCCGCCGACCTCGACCACGCTGAGGTCACCGCCCTGCTCCTCCGCCCTCCGGCGACGTGCGCGTGAACGCCATCGGCAGAGATCTCGACGTGCCGGCGTCGGCGATGGCGATCGCCGCCCACCCCGACGACGTCGAGTTCGGGTGCGGCGGCACGCTCGCCAAATGGGCCGCCGCCGGTTGCACCATCCACCACGTCATCTGCACCGACGGCTCCAAGGGCACGTGGGATCCCGAGGAGGACATCGACGCCCTGCGGTCGACGCGCCAGGTCGAGCAGCGCGCCGCAGCCAAGGCGCTCGGCGCGTCAGGCGAGCAGGTCTTCCTCGGCTGGGTCGACGGGGAGCTCGAGTCGGGTCTCGCCCAGCGGGCCGAGGTGGCACGCGTCATCCGGACGCTCCAGCCGCAGGTGGTGCTCGGCCACGACCCGTGGAAGCGCTACCGGCTCCATCCCGACCACCGTCACGCCGGGTTCCTCGCCGTGGAGGGGATCGTCGGTGCGAGGGATCCGTTCTTCTTCCCCGACCAGGGCCTGGCGCCCCACCGGCCAGACGTGATCCTGCTGTGGGAGGCTGACGTGGTCGATCACATCGAGGACATCACGTCCTCGTTCGAGACGAAGGTCGCCGCGCTGCTCGAGCACCGGAGCCAGTTCGTCACCACCCACGAGATCAGCGACCCGGACGACGCGGAGCAGGTCGCAGGCTTCCGGCGCGGGCTCGCGGACCGTCACGCCGAGATCGGCCTGTCGGTGGGCGTCCGCTGGGGTGAGGCGTTCAAGCGCCTGTAGCGGTCGCAGCCCGCGGACAGGTGGACGAGGTGAGGTGGTGCGCAGCCAGTGGCGTGACCGTTGACACCGTCGAGATCGGCTGCGCAAGATGCAGGCAACCTCCGGCTCGGCTGAGCCCAGCCGTCAGGTCTCCTGCAGTCGTCGGCTGAGGCACGTCGGGGGGGCGTGCCTCAGCCCCGGCATCGCCGGGCAGAGAGCTCCGCGGCGGCCGACGGTCGCTCCGGCGCGAGAGAGGGGGACCAGTCCCGGCCCCTCTGTCGCTGCCTCACACTCGGGTGAGCGCTGCTACCTCGAGCGCTTCGCGGGCGCCTTCTTCGCGGGCGCCTTCTTCGCGGGCGCCTTCTTCGCGGGCGCCTTCTTCGCGGGC
>JBBDQT010000091.1:7403-12222 GCA_040905815.1 Acidimicrobiales bacterium | reverse complement strand
GCCTTCTTCGCCGCGCCCCTGGTGTTCAGGTACTCCTTGAGCACGGAGCTCGGCTTGAACTTCATGCCCGTCGACGCCTTGATCTTCACCGGCGCCTTCGTCCGCGGGTTGTGCCCGGTGCGCGCCGAACGGGTGGTGGTGGAGAACTTGCCGAAGCCGGGCCACCCCACCTCGTCGCCTCCTTTGGCTCGGGATTTCACGGTGTCGAAGAAGGAGCTGAGGACTCCCTCCGCCTCCGGCTTCGAGACACCAGCACTGCTCGCGACCTCTTCGACGAGCTGGGACTTGTTCACGCTGAACCTCCTGCAGGGGAACGCCCGCACGTCACGAGCGCCAACATCGAACCGGAGTCGGGAACAGAAAGCAAGCATTCTCGTTGCGGCACAACGGTTTGGCGACCGACGTGCACCGCAGAGCGTTGTGCTGCAAGGCTTTCGTGGTGCTCGCCGACGGGACCTATGACGCCGTCGTGATCGACGCGGAAGACGTCGAGGGCGGCGACCAGGGCGCGGTGCGCGTCGAGCTCACGATCACCTCGGGCGAGCACAAGGGCGAGGTGGTCGCCGTGCGGGGCCACGTCGGACGAGGCTCGGCCCTCGATCTGCTCGGCATGCCGGCCACCCTCGTCGTCGCCGAGATGGTCCCCCACCTCGAGCTGGACTGAGGTCGTCAGAGGCGGTCGCGGTCGACTCGGGTGCGCCTGCTCACGAGGAGGCCGCCGATCACGATGGCTGCGAGCAGGGCCGCCGATGCGGCGAGCACGACCCACCCCGGAAGCGGTTGCCCCACGATCCTCGGCACGGCGACCGTCGTGGTCGTCGACTCCTCGCTGGCGACGGAGGCGATCCAGAGGATCAGGACGGGCACGGCGCCGACCCTATCGGCCGCCCACCGCGGCGACGGCTCGACCCGCGACGTCGTGGGCGGTGTCGGAGGCGACGTCGACGACGGTCGGTCGGCGCCCGGGCCCTGCCACGTCGACGAGGCAGGTCGCGAGACCGAGTCGCCGTTGCAGCAACGATGCCCGGACCCTCGTGCTCTGGGCGCGCACGAGCGGAACGACAACCGTTCGCCGCACCAGCGCACCACTGCGGCTCGCGAGGTGGGTCCGGCCGACCGCGTGCCCGAGGCCCCGGTAGGTGAGCACGCCGAACCACACCGCCGCTGGCACCACGGCGAGTGACACCAACCCGACCGGCGCGACGACCACCGCCGCCACCACAGCTGCGGCCGCGACGGGAGCGGTCGCCCGGACGATCGCCCGGCGGCGCGCCACGAGCGGCGCCGGTTCGAGTGGCGGCGCCTCGCTCGAGCCGGGGAGGAGCAGCTCCAGCACCGCCGGGAGCTGTGAGACCGGCAGGATGGGGACCGAGACCCTCCGGTCCTCCTGCACCGTCCCGGCGCTCGCGCTCTGCACCCGCAGCGAGACGAAGCCGAGCGGGCGCCGCAGCGGCGATGCGGTGATCTGGACCGCCTGCACGCGCGCGAGCGGCAGCACCGCCTCCTTGCGGTCGAGGAGTCCCCGGCTGAGGTGGAGCTCGTCACCGACGAGGTCGAGGGCGTAGCCGGCATCCCGGAAGACCGACGTGGCGACCGCTGAGCCGAGCCACACCACGAGGAAGCCCGCGACGAGGAGCACGGTGACAACCGGGCCGGTGATGCCGAGCTGGACACCCTCGGCCGAGGCGCGAGCGCCCTCCGGCACGTCACCCAACAGCTGGGTTGCCGAAACCAGGAACGCGAAGAGCACGAGGAGCTCAGAGCCGGTGAGGCCGGCGATGACGAGCTGGCGGGTGCTGAGCCGCACGACCGGCCACGCCGACGGCACCCACCCCGGCCCCTCCGGCGACGCAGCGACGGAGCCGTCACCGACGAGCTCGGAACCCTCTCCCGCCGGCGCCGGCGCTGGTCCACCTGTCGCCTCTGCCTTCGCGGCGAGGAGCGACGCTCGCAGCTCGGTCGCGTCGTCGTGACCGAGCACGTCGAGCTCCACGCCCGATCCCCGGCCGCCACCTGCGATCTCGACGCGGAGCGACGCCACGCCGAAGAGGCGGTGCCGCAGCTTCTGCACCAGGTTCACCTGCTGGATCCGGTCACAGGGCACGAGCTGCTCGTTGCGGGCCAGCACCCCGCTGCTGACGCGGAGCACTCCGCCCTCGAGGAGCCACGTCCGGCGTGACCACGAGAGCGTGCGGAACAGAGCGATGACGACCAGCGCGGCGGCGAGGATGCGCAGGCCGCCGCTGCCGAGCGCGATCACGCCGGGCGCGAGCAGGTTCCGGTCGAAGAGGTCGAGGACCGGCGTCAACGGGTGGAGCCGCCGGCGCTCCGGCGGCGGGGCGCTCGGCGCGGGGGTGTCGACGGCCGGGTGCCCTCCGACGTCAGCCATGTCAGACGGCGTCGCCACGACCGGTGCGCGCGAGGATCACCCGGCGGAGCTCGTCGGCGTCGGCCAGCGCCACGCCAGGGATCGTCGCGTCGGTGCTCGCGGCGGCGGTGCGGACGACGAGCTGGGCGAGCCCGAGAGCGCGCTCGACGGGGCTGCGGGTGATGTCGATGTGCTGCACCCGGAAGTACGGGATCGCGGTGTGCGTGTGGACGATCACGCCGCGGCGCAGCTCGAGGGTCGTCTCCGCCAGCTCGTAGCGCCAACGCTCGAACGCCATCTCGGGGACGCGCCAGACGATGACGGCTGCCGCCACCGCGACGATCCCGGCGATGACACCTGTCGGGATCGGCCATCCGTCACCTGCCACGCTGGCAGCAACCTCCCCCACCGCGGCGAGCGAGACGAGCACGAGTGCCGCCAACCCCCACCCCACGCGCCAGACATGGACCTGCTTCGGGTCGAGGGGGCGCTGCTGCCCGACCGGTTGCGACATGGGCCGAGCGTACGAGCACGCGGACCGGGCCCCGCCGCGCGCCTCAGACCGGTCCGCACCGAGCAACGAGCGACCGTCGTGTCGGGGCGACGACTCAGGCAAGCGCGGCGCGCGGCGCGCTCGCGACCGCCTGGTCGTCGTCGTGACGGATGGCGGTGGCATCATCGGGCGGTGCTCGCCGCCGTCCCCTACACGACGTTCCCGAGGATCGACCTCGGTCCCGTCACCTTGCAGACGTTCGGGGTCATGGTGGCCATCGGGGTCGTCGTCGGGATCACCGTCGCCGCCCGGCTCGGCGAGGAGATCGGTCGTCCCGCGGACGACACGATCAACTTCGGTGTGAAGCTCGTGGTGGCGGGTGTCGTCGGCGCCCGCCTCACGTGGGTGCTCACCCACCTCGACCAGATCGACTCGCCGATCGACGTGATCGCGGTCTGGGAGGGCGGTCTCCAGTTCTCGGGCGGTTTCATCGCCGCCGTGCTCCTCGGCCTTCCCACGCTCCTCCGCTGGGACCGCCTCACGCGCTGGCGGATGCTCGATCGCTTCGCGCTCGGCCTCTCGCTCGGGCTCGCGATCGGCCGCATCGGTTGCTACGCCGTGGGCGAGCACCTCGGCAGCACCACGTCGTTCGCGCTCGCCACCCGCTACGAAGGTGGCGCGACGAGGGAGGGGAACGGCGCCGACGGACGCCTCCTCGAGGTCGGTGACGTCATCCACAACACCTCGCTCTACGAGATGCTGCACGTGTTCGTGCTCGCCGCGTTCCTGTGGTGGCTCATCCGTCGTCGGCGAAGCGCTCCCGGCACCGCACTCGGCGTCTTCTTGGTCTGGTACGGCGTCGGGCGCTTCAGCACCGACTTCCTCCGTATCTACGACGACACGGTCGCCGGGCTGACGGGAGCGCAGGTGATGTGCCTGGTGCTCCTTCCGGTCGGGCTCTGGGTCCTGGCCCGGGGGCGCCGACGGCGGGCTACCGGTTTGGCTGGGGCGTGACCCGGAGGTAGGGCTTCTTGCTCTCGAAGCCCTTCGGGAACTGCTCCTTGGCCTCGTCGTCGGACACCGCGGGGATGATGATGACGTCCTCGCCGTCCTTCCAGTCGGCAGGCGTGGCGACCTTGTAGTCGGCCGTCAGCTGCAGGGAGTCGATCACCCGGAGGATCTCGTCGAAGTTCCGGCCGGTGCTGGCGGGATAGGTGAGCGTCAGCTTCACCTTGTTGTCGGAACCGATCACGAACACCGAGCGCACCGTGAGGGTGTCGCTCGCGCCG
Source organism: Acidimicrobiales bacterium (assembly GCA_040905815.1). Taxonomy (GTDB): domain Bacteria; phylum Actinomycetota; class Acidimicrobiia; order Acidimicrobiales; family CADCSY01; genus CADCSY01. Next base: position 8,072 of record JBBDQT010000091.1, on the reverse strand, counting down.
GGGTGGATCATGTCGTAGAGGTCGGCGACCTTGCGGTCGGGGTCGGCGATCATCGGGAAGTTCACGGCGTTGCCGGTGACGTCCTCGATGTCGCTCTCCCACTTCGTGTGGGAGTCGACCGGGTCGACGCTCAGGCCGATCACCTTGGTGTTGCGCTTCTCGAACTCAGGCTTGAGCGCGGCGACCGCTCCGAGCTCGGTGGTGCACACCGGGGTGAAGTCCTTCGGGTGCGAGAACAGCACCGCCCAGCTGTCGCCCTTCCACTCGTGGAAGCTGAGGGTGCCCTGCGTGGTCTCAGCGGTGAAGTCGGGGGCCTCGTCGCCCAGGCGTACAGCCATGGTTCGTCTCCTCGTCTCGTCGTGCCGTTGTTTCGGACGTCGCCACGCTACCCACGCCCACCTCGAATGACGACCTCGCAGGTCGGGAATCATCGGACCCCTTGTGCTGCGGACGGCGCACTGCGACACTGCGAGCCGGCCGTCGCACGTGGCCGGGAGCTTCCCCCGCTCGCACCCTCGCCAGCAGGAGATCCCGTGCGCACGTACCAACCCGTCCCCACCAGCCCGACCCGGCGCGGCCGTCGGTGGTGCTGCCTGCGCCCATCCGCGGGCGAGGTCGGACCGTGCGGTATCCATGAGCCTCAGTGCTCGTTGTCGACCGACCGAGAAC
>JBBDQT010000091.1:0-7303 GCA_040905815.1 Acidimicrobiales bacterium | reverse complement strand
GTCGGACCGTGCGGTATCCATGAGCCTCAGTGCTCGTTGTCGACCGACCGAGAACCTGATGCGGGCGTCACCGGCGCCTGCGCCCAAGCCCCTGGGGGACCCGTGGCTGACGTGCTCGTTCCCGCCCTGTCCGACGCGCCCGAGTTGCCGCTCGCGCCCGACATCCGCACGAGCCGGGTCGTGCTCGACACCTCGGTCCTCATCTCGGATCCGGAGGCCGTGTTCGCGTTCCCGAGCGCGGCCGCGATCATCCCGCTCATCGTCGTCGAGGAGCTCGACGCCCTGAAGACCCGCGCTGACGACGTCGGGCGCTCCGCCCGGGAGGTGATCCGGCGCATCGAGATGTTGCGGGTCGCGAACGGCGGCGACATCCGCTCCCCCGTCACCCTGCCCGGCGGTGGCACGCTCCAGATCGAGACGAACGGGCTGCACCTCGAGGCGGTCACCGCCCATGGCCTCGACCCGAACAAGGCCGACAACCGCATCCTCGCCGCCGCGCTTGGCCAGGCGGACCACGGCGACGGTCCCGTCGAGCTGATCTCCAACGACGCCGCCCTGCGGATCAAGGCTGCCCAGATCGGACTCGTCGCCCGTGAGCACCACCGGGGCCGCACCAACGCCGGTGCCAGACGTCGGACCGGCTGGTCCACGCTCGAGGTCTCGTCCTCCCTCATCGACGTCCTCTACGGTCGGGAGGCCACCGGGATCGACGACCTCGACGCGGTCGATGCGACGACGTGCGACGCCATCGGCTCCAACGAGTACGCCGTGCTCCGAGCGGGCCAGCAGTCCGTCCTCGTGAAGCGGAGGGACGACCGGCTCGCCCCGATCCCACGGGGCCGCGAGGCCTGGGGGGTCCGGGCGCGGGCGAAGGAGCAGCAGTTCGCGCTCGACCTGCTCCTCGACCCCGAGGTCCGCATCGTCGCCCTCGACGGCTACGCCGGCACCGGCAAGACGATCCTCGCCCTCGCTGCCGGTCTCGAGCAGGTGATCGAGCAGGCCGTCTACGACAAGGTCGCCATCTACCGCCCCGTCGTGCCCGTCGGGAAGTCCGAGCTCGGCTTCCTCCCGGGCACGCTCGCCGAGAAGCTCGACCCGTGGATGCAGGCGGTGACCGACGCCCTCGTCGCCATGACCGAGCGCCGCAGCCACGCCGACGCCGTGTCGCTCCTCGACGAGCTCGGGGCGCGGGAGAAGCTGTCGATGGAGACGGTCACGTTCCTGCGGGGCCGGTCGCTGCTCGGCACCTACGTGCTCGTCGACGAGGCGCAGAACCTGGAACCGAACACGCTCAAGACGATCCTCACCCGCGTGGGCGAGGGGACGAAGATCGTCTTCACCGGCGACACCAGCCAGATCGACGCCCCGTACCTGAGCGAGCACACGAACGCGATCGCCGTGCTCATCGACGCGTTCGCCGGCCAGCCCCTCTTCGGCCACGTGCGCCTCTCCCACTGCGAGCGCTCCGAGGTCGCCTCGCTCGCCGCCGAGCTCCTCTGATCCCTCCACCGCGTCAGCTGGCGCGGGCGGAAGCGAGCTCCCGGAGGACGCGACGGGCCTCGTCGGGGTCCTTGGTGCGGCGCATCGGCGGCAGGCTCCGGACGAGCGTCCAGCGGTAGGAGGCGGTGGCCAGCCGGCGGTCGAGGACGGCGACGACCCCGGTGTCTCCGGCCGAGCGGATCAGCCGCCCAGCGCCTTGGGCAAGGAGCGTCGCCGCGTCGGGGAGGTCGACCGCACCGAAGGCGTTGCGCTTGGCGCGCGTCGCCGCCTCCCGGCGGGCATCGGCGAGCGGGTCGTCGGGCCGGGCGAACGGCAGGCGGTCGATCACCACGAGCGAGCACGTCGAGCCTGGTGCGTCGAACCCCTGCCAGAAGCCCATGGTGGCAAGCAGGACCGAGGTCTCCTCGTCGAGGAACCGCCGCTGGAGCACGGGCCGGGGAAGCTGGTCCTGCACCAGGACCTCGACGTCGAGCCGCTCGTCGAGGTGGGCGGCGGCGACCGCCATGGCCCGCCTGCTCGTGAACAGCCCGAGGGTCCTGCCGCCGGCAGCGACGACGAGCTCCTCGAGCTCCTCGAGCATGGCGGCCTCGTAGCCCGGGGCTCGGGGGTCCGGCAGGTGGGCGGCGCAGTAGAGGAGCGCCTGGCGCTCGTAGTCGAACGGGCTGCCGACGTCGACGCCGGCCCACGACGGCGCCACGTCGCCCTCCCGAGCCGGGCTCGCGGCTTCCGGCCGGTCGAGCCCCAGGCGGCTGGCCGCCGGGTCGAAGCTCTCGCCGACGGTCAACGTCGCGCTCGTGAGTATGGCGGTCACGTGCGAGAACAGGCGGGCCGGGAGCTCCTCACCGACGTCCACCGGCGCCACCCGCACGAGGGGGAGCGTCCCGTTGCGCTCGGCCCACGCGACCTGGCCGGCCGAGAGCTCGCCGAGCAGGTGGAGGTCCCCGGTCACGCCGCTGGCGAGCTGGACGAGGCGCTCCTTGCGCGCGACGGTGTCACCGGCTGCATCGAGCTCTCGCGCCGCGCCGAGCGCGGCGGCGGCGGAGTCGGCGCAGCCGACGAGGATGACGCCGAGGTCGCCGTCGGCAGGGTCGACCCGGGCACCGACGAGACCCTCGAGCACCGCCTCGAGCCGGGCAGCAGCGCCGTCGAGACCGATGGCGGCCGGGTGGTCGGCCGTGAACACGCTCCTGACGGCACGCGCCAGGTTCGCGATGCGCCTCGGCCCCATCGACAGCCCGAGGGTGTCCGCAGCGACGGCGGCCAGGGCGTGCGCCTCGTCGAACACCGCGACGTCGTGTTCCGGCAGCACGGCTCCGCCGGTGGCGAGGTGCAGTCCGTAGAGGTGGGTGTTGACCACGATCACGTCTGACTCGGCGGCGACGGCCCGCGCGCCTTCTGCGAAGCACGTCTCGCCGTGGGGGCACCGGTGCGCGCCGGGGCACTCCCCTGGGCCGACCGAGAGCTGCGCCCACTCACCGTCGCGCACGGCGATCGGCAGGTCGGCCCGATCACCCGTCTCGGTGTCGACCGACCACGCAGCCACGGCTGCGACCAGCTCCGCGTCGACCGCGTCCCCCACAAGCACTCCCTGACCGGCGGTGCCCGCGGCGTCGGCGAGGGCGGCGCGGCAGAGGTAGTTCGACCGCCCCTTCAGCATCGAGAACGAGAAGGGCCGCTCGAGATGGCTGGCGAGCAACGGCAGGTCCCGTGCGACGAGCTGCTCCTGCAGCGCCTTGGTGGCCGTGGCGACCACCGTGGTGCGCCCGCTGAGCACGGCGGGGACCAGGTAGGCGAGCGTCTTGCCGGTGCCCGTACCGGCCTGCACGAGGAGGTGCCGGCCCTCGTGGATGGCATCGGCGACCGCCGCTGCCATCTCCTGCTGGCCCTCGCGTGCCTCACCGCCGGGGATGGCGTCGGTGACGAGCGCCAGCGCGCGCCGCGCCCGTCGCCCCACCGTCGTCCCGGCCTCCCCGTTCCCCACGCGCTCATCATCGCGGACCCATGTAGGGGCAAGTCCATCGCTCAAAGCGATAGAACTGATCACCATAATGTGTTGGAAAGATGCGGCGCGTAGGTGAACACTCGATGGACAGATGTGGGGCCGACGGATCGCCCGGAGGGTTCCCCGCACCTCGAGAGGGTGAGCGCGATGGCTGACGTGGTGCACCTCATGCCCCTCCCGACCCGGCAGGAGTGGATGGCACAGGCGGTGTGCGCTGGCCGGACCCACGACTTCTTTCCGCCGCACGGCGAGCAGGCGGACGCCCGGACGATCCGCGAGGACCGGGCGGCCGCGATCTGCCGGACGTGCCCGGTGATCCTCGAGTGCCGCGACCACGCCCGCCTCCACCGGGAGCAGGGCTTCTGGGGCGGCGAGAACGACGAGCAGCGGATCGAGCACCGGCGCGGGGCGAACGGCGGCCGGCTCCCCGTGCCCGCCCACCGGACCGCCGCCAGCGGCTGAGCAGCCCGGGGACGGGTAGCGGCGGTGACGTGCCGGGTACCGTGCGCCGGTGCCCGCCGAACACCTCGAACGACCGCTCGTCGCTGATCGGTACCGACTCGACAGCGTCATCGGCAGCGGCGGTGTCGGCCGGGTCTGGCGCGGGGAGGACAACGTCCTCCGGCGTGCAGTCGCCATCAAGGAGGTCCCGCTGCCCGCCCACCTGCCGGACGACGAGCGGGAGGTGCTCCGGGCGCGGGTCCTGCGGGAGGCGCAGGCGGCGGCGCGCATCCACCACCCCGGTTCGGTCCAGGTCTTCGACGTCGTCGACGACGAGGACACGGTCCACCTCGTCATGGAGCTCGTCGAGGAACGCACCCTCGCAGAGGTCGTCGATGGCGACGGACCCCTCGCGCCCCACGCCACAGCGGCCATCGGCGTCGAGCTGCTCGGGGCGCTCGAGGCCGCCCACGCCGTCGGGATCGTCCACCGCGACGTGAAGCCGCGCAACGTGATGGTGCTGCCGAGCGGCGGTGTGAAGCTCGCCGACTTCGGGGTCGCCTCGCTGCGCGACGACCCGAGCATCACGAAGACGGGGATGATCCTCGGCACACCGTCGTACATGTCCCCCGAGCAGGCGACCGGCGAGGCCGTCGGCGCCGAAGCGGACGTCTGGGGCACCGGTGCGCTCCTGTACTTCGCGGTCGAAGGCGAGGCGCCGTTCGATCGCGGCGAGCCGATCGCCACCCTCCACGCCGTCGTCCACAGCGAGCCCAGGCCGTATCAGCGAGCGGGACCGCTGACGGCCGTGCTCGACCAGCTCCTCGTCAAGGATCCGTCCACCCGGATCGGCCTGGCCGATGCCAAGGCTCGCCTCGAGGCGATCGCCCAAGGCGGCGACGAAACGCGCACTGTGGCGATGGCCGACGCGACCAGCGTCACCCCGGCGGCGGCCACGGCGTTGTCGCCCGCCGCGCCTCGAGCGCGCCCCACGACGGGCGCACCGCCACCGCGCCGCCCACCGGCCCGACCCTCACCGAACCGTTCGCTGCCGCTGGCGATCGCCGCCGTGGTGGCCATCCTCGTCATCGGCGGCATCGCGCTCGCCGGCCAGGACGGGGGCGACGACCCGGGCGGTGCGGACCCCGTCGCGGCGCCGGCGACCGAGGAGGCCGAGGGCGACACCGAGGATCCGAACACGACCGCGCCTACGGACGGCAACACGGTCGAGGAGGAAGAGCAGGAAGACGCCGCCGCCGCGACCACGACGCCACCGGACGACGAGGCCGGGGAGCGGCCGGACGGTGTGCCCGGGTCCTGGAAGCCCTACACGGACCCGTCGATCGGTTGGACCATCTGGCACCCGCCCAGCTGGCAGCCGACCGACGCGAGCGGCAACGCCATCGACTTCCGGGACCCGTCGAGTGGGGCATATCTCCGGGTCGACCACGTGCAGCCGCCATCGGACGACCCGGTCGCGGCCTGGGAGGAGTCGAGCGCCCGCTTCGCCGAGCGCTACCCGGACTACGAGGAGCTCCGCATCGAGGCCACGACGTACCAGGGCTACGACGCTGCGATCTGGGAGTACACGTACGAGGGCCAGCGTGCCTCGAACCTCGGCTTCGTCACGCCCGGCATCGGCTTCGCCCTCAACTTCCAGACGAGTGCGTCGGCCTGGGACGGCACCGCCGACCTCCGCCGGGGCTTCGAAGCGGGGTTCACCGTCCCGGACTGAGCCACCGCTACCGTCGGGCGATGACCACCGCCGGGCGGCCGCCCCCGGGCCGGTCGCCCGCCGTCCCCCGCCGACTCCTCCTCGTCGGTGCCTTCGGCGCCAGCTGCGCGGCGGCGCTCTCGCGGCTGCCCACCGATCCCGCGGGCGTCCGGGCGATCGCGGGAGGTTCCCTGGCGGCACCCGGTTCCGGGGAGGCGGTCGACGCGCTGCCGACGCCCCCGCCGGGTGAGACGTACGGCGTCGTCCTGCGCGGCGGCAGGGTGGTCGACCCCGAGACGGGCCTCGACGTCGTGGCCGACGTCGGGATCACGGGACCGACCATCACCGCCATCAGCACATCAGCGCTCGAGGGCACCGTGGTCGTCGAGGCTGACGGCCTCGTCGTCGCCCCTGGCTTCATCGACATCCTCAGCTACGACCCGAACCCCTACGGCGAGGTGTTCAAGGTCGCCGACGGCGTCACGACGAACCTGTGCATGCACGGCGTCAACAGCGAACCCGCACCGTGGTTCGCCCGGTGGGAGGACAAGCCGACGATCGTCCACCGGGGCGCCGCGTTCGACCACGCGTGGGCCCGGGCCCAGCTCGGCGTCGACATCTACGATCCCGCGACACCCGCCCAGGTCGAGCAGCTCGGCGGGATCGCCGCCGCCGCGATCGCCGGTGGCTTCCTCGGCGTGCACTTGGAGCTCGAGTACACGCCAGGAGCCGCCGCGGACGAGGTGCTCGCCATGGGACGTGTGGCGGCGGCCGCCGGCGTCGGTGCGTACTTCCATGCCCGCCATGCCGACCCCCACCCGCCGGGGACGAACGCCGACGCCATCGACGAGGTCCTGAGCGTCGCCAGGGAGACCGGGTGCTCGGTGCACGTCGAACACCTGACGAGCACGGGCGGGACGAAGACCATGGATGCGTCGCTCGGCGCCATGCAGGCGGCCCGCGACGAGGGTCTGGACGTGAGCGGGTGCCTCTATCCGTACGACTTCTGGGCCGCCTACGCCCGCTCCGCCCGGTTCGACGAGGGCTGGCAGGACCGCTTCGGCATCACCTACGACGACCTCGTCGCCCCGGGCACCGGTCGACCGCTCACGAGGGCGGCGTTCGTCGAGGCGCGCCGGTCGAACACCCTGCTCGCCGCCAGCGCCATACCCGAGAGGGACGTCCGCACCGGGCTCCGCTCCGACCTGCTCATGGTCGGCAGCGACGCCATCCTCGAACCGGGTGACAACAACCACCCACGCGCTGCGGGAACGTTCGCACGCATCCTCGGGCGCTACGTGCGCGAGGAGCAGGTGGTCGACCTGCACACCGCGCTCGCCAAGATGACGCTCTGGCCCGCGCGACGGGTGCAGGGCGCCGCACCGGCGATGGCGCGCAAGGGTCGGCTCCAGGTCGGCGCCGACGCAGACGTGACGATCTTCGACCCCACCACCATCGAAGACCGTGCGACCGTCGCCGATCCGGCCCAGGCATCCGTCGGGGTGTCGTGGGTGCTCGTGGACGGCGCGATCGCCAAGGACCCGGACGGCGTGCGCGAGGACGTGCGGGTCGGCCGCTCCATCCGCACCGGCGACGTATAGTGAACGGTCGGAGTCAACTTCTCCGTCCAGGTGATGCGCACGGAA
>JBBDQT010000090.1:0-1268 GCA_040905815.1 Acidimicrobiales bacterium | reverse complement strand
TGTAGGCCATCCCGATCTCCTCGTTGATCTCGAGGTTGTGGGCGGCGGACGTCAGCGGGTAGCTCGCATCCGCGTCCCACTCGGTCGCGTCCTCGCCGTCGGCCGAGCGTTCCGCGTCGCGCAGTCGGGTGAGGTCGAACACCGTCATGCCGTGGTTCTCCGACTCGCTCACGATGAACGCGTGGTTGTTGAACACCTTGATGTCGTGCCACACGGCGTGGATGAGGCCGGGGTTGTCGAGCTCGCCGAGGTACTCGGGTGCGGTCGGGTCGGTGACCCGGAAGAACGCGACGCCGTTGGTCTTGCCGATGATCACGTACTCGCCGCCGTCGGGGTCGGTCCAGCCCCACAGGTCGCTGATGCCGGCGCTGTCGAACGTGTCCGCCGCGGTGAGCGAGAGGAGGTCGACGCCGTCGCAGGCGAACGGTCCGGCCGTGCCGCCCGAGCAGGGCGTCGGTCCCATCGACGGGATCGGCTCGGCCTTGTCGGTCAGCGTCGCCGTCACTGGCTCTCCCGCCTTGACGGCGGCGAGGAAGGCCTCCGCCTCCGTGGTGCGCTCCTTGAGCTCGAGCGCTGGGATGTCCGCGACGATGGCGGTGGCGTTGGACCGGCCTTTCTCGATCGGGACCTGCACGAACCCGATGGCGCCGGCCTTCTCAGCCGACTGCACCTTCTGGAAGAAGAGCGAGATGGGGCACGGGTCTGACGGGTTCTCCGTCCTGGCCTTGTCGTCGACGAGGGCGATCTTGCCCTCGAAGTCGTCGGCGAGGTAGTTCGCCGGGCTGCATCCGGAGCCGGCGTAGACGAACTCGGCCGTCTCGTCGTCGACGGCCGGCGTGCCGGCCCACTGGAAGGCCGGGAAGAAGGTCGTGACGTCGCCCATCGTGACATCGACCCCGATGCCCTCCCCCTCGGCGCTCTCGTTGTGCTCGCCGGGGTGCGCGAACGCCCCCGTTGTCGGGACCAGCAGGGCGAGCAGCATCGCCATCGCCATGGTCGTGGCGATGGAACGCCAGCGGATTCTCGTCGTCTTGCCCATTGGGTCCTCCCCCGTCGATACGCGGCCCGCCTCGCCGGGCGCGGCCGGTCCGACCACGGCGGTGAGGCTCTCGTCGAAACGATCTTCGACGTTCGACGCCCGAATTCCTGCTGGTCGTCCCGGTTTCCCCCGAGAGGGCACAGCGGCCTCCGCGGAGACGGCCCCCTGCGGGGCCGCCACCAGCACTTGTGTCCCTGCTTCCCGGGTGGAGGTGAGGGGAATCGAACCC
>JBBDQT010000089.1:0-7542 GCA_040905815.1 Acidimicrobiales bacterium | reverse complement strand
CGCCCGTTCAGGGTCTCGGTGAGCTGGTCGACCTCGTTGCGGGTCCGGCAGAACACGATGGCGGCGGCCGGGGACTCGACATCGAGGATCCGCCCGAGCGCTGCTGGCTTGTGGCCCCGCTGGACCATGAACGCCCGCTGGGTGACGAGCGGACCCTCTCCCGCCGGCGTCTCGTCCCGGGCGATCTGCATCCGGATCGGGTCGCGGAGGTGGCGCTTGGCGAGGCCTGTGATCCGTGCCGGAAGGGTGGCGGAGAACAGCACCGTCTGGCGTTCGTCCGGGGTGCTGGCGAGGATTGCGTCGATGTCCTCGGCGAAGCCCATGTCGAGCATCTCGTCGGCCTCGTCGAGGACCACCACCTCGAGGGCGGCCAGCTCGAGGGAGCCACGCCCGATGTGGTCGAGGGCCCGGCCGGGTGTGGCGACCACGACGTCGACGCCCCGGTGGAGCGCGGCGAGCTGGCGGCCGATGGGCTGGCCGCCGTAGACGGGCAGCACCCGCGCGCCGACACCCCGGCCGTAGCGGTGGATCGCCTCGCACACCTGCACCGCCAGCTCACGGGTGGGGACGAGCACGAGCGCCATGGGTTGGTCGCGTCCGCTGCGAGCGCTGAGCCGCTCGAGGATCGGCAGTGCGAACGCTGCCGTCTTGCCCGTGCCGGTCGCGGCTTGCCCGAGTAGGTCCTTGCCAGCCAGCAACGGTGGTGTTGCCTCACGCTGGATCGGGGTGGGCTCCTCGTACCCGAGATCGGCGAGCACGCTGGTCAGGGCCGGCCCCAGGCCGAGCCCCGAGAAGCCGGCGCCGTCGTCGAGCTGCTCGTCGGTCACGTACGTCCCTCTTCCAGCCGTCCCGGTCGGGTTCACGTTGGCACGTCGTGCCGCCCTCCTTCGAACCGTCCGGCTCACGGCTCGTCGGCAGCGTCGGCACCGAGCTCCTCCTCCACCACCGGCGCCCGCTCCGGGGCACCCGGCAGCGGCGGCTCCCGGCGCAGCGAGAGGGCGCACCCCACACCGGAGGTCGTCCCCTTGGCGGTGGCGACCTGGATGAGCTGGTACCCGGGTGTGATGTCACCGGCCGCGTAGACGCCCGGCACCGTGGTCTCCCCGGTCTCGTCGACCAGCAGGCACCCGTCGTCGGTGTAGGCGCAGCCGAGCGCATCGGCGAGGGGGGAGCGGGGCCGGTGGTCGACGGAGAAGAACGCGAGCGAGCAGGGGAGCGACTCGCCACCGGAGAGCCGTACCGCGCGCAGGTCGCCGCGCGCGCCGATGAACGCCCTGGCGTCGTCCTCGACGAGGCGGATCCCGTTCCGGGTGAGGGCCTCCCGTCGCTCGGCGTCGCCTTCGAAGCGGTGCCCGTCGGTGATCACGGTGACGCTCGCCGCCCAGTCGAGCAGCTCCAGCGCGAACCCGGCGACCTCCTCGGACCACCCGAGGGCGACGACGTCGTGGCCTTCGGCTTCCAGGCCGTCGCACGACGGGCAGTGGAACACGCTCGCGCCGTAGTGCTCGTCGAAGTCGTCGATCTCGGGCTTCACGTCGCGCACGCCGGTTGCGAGCACGATCCGCATCGCCTCCACGGACGAGCCGTCGACGAGTTCGACGGTGAAGCGCCCGATCTCACCTCGGATCCCGGACACCTCTGCTTCGCGGCGCTCCACGGCGGCGTAGCGGTCGACGCCCCGGCGAGCGGCCTCGAGGAGCTCGGACGGCGATGACGGGTCCATGGTCAGGTACCCGTGGCTGAGCTCGACGGAGCGGTTGCGGTACTCGCCGTGGTCGAAGACGAGCGTGCGCCGTCGGTAGCGGCCGAGCCAGGTCGCGGCGGCAAGACCAGCGGGACCGCCACCGATCACGACCGCGTCCCAACAGTCCGTGGTGGGGGGAGGTCGAGGCATGGCCGCCAGCCTCCCCGATGCGGGCGCCGATCACCCGTCGCCGGCGCAGCCGACAGGCAGCGCAGCCTACGGTCAGCAGGTCCTCGCGCGCCGCTTCGGGGCGCGCCCTGCCCCCGCCATGGCGGTGCCTCGGCAGTACCGTGCCGGCATGGCGACACCGATCGACGAGTCGGTCACCGCATTCGCCCGCCAGCTGTCCGCCCTCGGCGGCAGGGCGCGATCGAGAGTGTTCCGCATGTCATGGTGGAGCGACAAGCTGCTCGATCGGGCCATGGCGAACCCCGCTTTCAAGACGGAGCTGTTCCGCTTCGTCGACGTCTTCCCCGCCACCATCGACGACGCCGACGTGCTGCGCCACCTCGACGAGTACCTGTCGGGGGATCGGGCGCCGCGCGTGCTCCAGGCGGGGGTCTCCGTCGCCGAGGCGATGCCCGGCCTCGGCGCCAGGATCGCGGCTGGCGTCGCCCGGTCCAACATCCGCCGCATGGCCGAGCAGTTCATCGTGGGCGTCACACCCGACGACGCGGTGGCGGCGCTCGGCGCCCTGTGGGCCGGCGGGAGCGCGGCGACCGTCGACCTGCTCGGAGAGAAGACCGTGGTCGAAGCAGAGGCCGATCGCTACGCGGCGCGGGTGCGGGACGTGCTCGTCGCCCTCCTCGACGCGGCGCCGTCGTGGCCGGCCCGACCCGCGCTCGAGACCGATGACAGGGGCCCGATCCCCCGGGTGAACGTCTCGGTGAAACCGACGGCCCTCGCCCCGAAGCTCACCCCGCTCACCGGGGAGCAGGGAGTCGAGCAGGTCAAGCAGCGCCTGCGGCCCCTGCTCCACCTCGCCCGCGACCGTGGCGCGTTCGTGAACGTCGACATGGAGCACCTCGACGTCAAGGACCTCACGCTCCGCGTCTTCCGCGAGCTGCTCGACGAGGACGAGCTCCGGGGCCTCGAGGCGGGGATCGTGATACAGGCATACCTCCGGGAGTCGCCTGGGGATCTCTCCGAGCTGATCGCGTGGTCGGCGGGCCGCGAGGTGCCCATCACCGTCAGGCTGGTCAAGGGCGCCTACTGGGACACCGAGACCGTCGTCGCCCAGGCCGCCGGGTGGCCGGTGCCCGTCTTCGCCGAGAAGGACGAGACCGACGCGTGCTACGAGCGCTGCGTGCGGCTGCTGCACGACCACCACGGCGAGGTGAAGGCCGCCTTCGGGTCCCACAACCTCCGCTCGCTCGCCTACGCGGTCGTCAGTGCCCGCGAGCGGGGGATCCCCGACAGCGGTTACGAGCTGCAGATGCTCTCCGGGATGGCGGAGCCGGTCCAGGCGGCCATCCGTGCGGCGGGCCTGCGCCTGCGCATCTACGCCCCCGTCGGCGAGCTCGTGCCGGGCATGGCCTACCTCGTCCGGCGGCTGCTCGAGAACACCAGCAACGAGAGCTTCGTCCGCCAGAGCTTCGCGGAGGGTCGGGCCCTCGACGAGCTGCTGGAGCCGCCGGCCGTCGAGACGCTCCCGGACCCGCCGCCGGAGGAGGCCGCGCCGACCCGCGACGTGACCGACCCGGCCGCACCGAGCCCCTACGACCCGGAGCCGACAGCCGAGTGGCGGCGGCCAGCCCCCCGCGCCGCGATGGCCAGCGCCGTAGAGGGCGCCGGCGCCCGACCGGTGCTCGACGTCCCCGCGCTGATCGACGGCGAGCGGGTCCGCACCAGCGCCACGATCGACTCGGTCGACCCGGCCGACCCCGACCACGTCGTGGCGGTGTCCGCGTCGTGCGCCCGGAGCGAGGCCGACGCGGCGGTGGCCGCAGCGGTGCGGGCAACCGCTGGGTGGCGGCGCCGGCCGGCGGCCTCCCGTGCGGCGGTGCTGTTCAAGGCAGCCCGGTGGCTCGCAGCGCGGCGCTTCGAGCTCGCAGCGCTCGAGCTGTTCGAGTGCGGCAAGCCGTGGGCCGAGGCGGACGCCGACGTCTGCGAGGCCATCGACTTCTGCGAGTACTACGGCCGGGAGGCGATCAGGCTCGACGTCGTCAGCCGGGCAGGGGGCGTGGTGCAGTCACCCCCGGGGGAGCGCAACACGCTCAGCTATCAGGGCAAGGGGGTCACCGTCGTCATCGCGCCGTGGAACTTCCCTCTCGCCATCCCGTGCGGCATGGTCGCGGCCGCTCTCGCCGCCGGCAACCCGGTGATCCTCAAACCGGCCGAGCAGGCTCCCGCCATCGCATCCCGGCTCATCGAGGCGTTGGAGGCGGCCGGTGCCCCGGATGGCGTGCTCGGCTTCCTGCCCGGTCTCGGCGAGGCGGTCGGCGCCCACCTCGTCGCCCACCCGGACGTGGCCGTGATCGCCTTCACCGGCTCGCGCGACGTCGGCCTGGCCATCGTCGAGGCTGCGGCGGTGCACCGCCCCGGCCAGCGCACGGTGAAGCGGGTCATCGCCGAGATGGGCGGCAAGAACCCGCTCATCGTGGACGCGGACGCTGACCTCGACCAGGCGGTCCCGGCCGCCGTTGCGTCCGCGTTCGGCTACGCCGGCCAGAAGTGCTCGGCGCTGTCCCGTCTGATCGTCCTCGACGAGGTGTACGAAGCCGTCCTCGCCCGACTCGCCGGTGCCGTCGCCGAGCTCGCGGTCGGGCCGCCTCGCGAGATGGGCACCCAGATGGGTCCAGTCATCGACGGCGACGCCCACGCCTCCATCCGGGCGTACGCCGCCATGGGGGCCGTGGAGGGGCGCGTGCTCATCAGCCGGGAGGACGTGCCGGCACGGGGGTGGTTCGTCGGTCCTACGGTGGTGACCGACCTCGATCACGCCACCAGCCGTCTCGCCCGGGAAGAGGTCTTCGGGCCGGTGCTCTCGGTGTTCCGAGCCGGCGATCTGGGCGAGGCGATCGCGCTCGCCAACGACACCGACTTCGCCCTGACTGCCGGCATCATCTCCCGGTCACCGGTCAACATCGCCCGGGCATCAGCAGAGCTGCGGGCCGGAAACGTCTACGTCAACCGGTCCACGACCGGTGCGGTCGTGGGACGCCAGCCGTTCGGCGGCTACGGGATGTCGGGCGTGGGCTCCAAGGCCGGCGGCCCGGACTACCTCTTGCAGTACCTCGACCCGAAGGTCACGACCGAGAACACCCTGCGCCAGGGCTTCGCCCCCCTCGACGGCTGAGGACAGCCACGTCCGAGCGACGTGCTCCGAGCGGACGTGCTTCAAGAGGGCGTTGCACCGTCCCGGTCGCTGCCCTCCTCGCCCACCAGGGGCAGCGTGCGGTAGGCGATCTGGGTCGTGAGCGCGATGACCGTCGAGGTGCGGACGATCCCCTGCACCTCGAGGATGCGGTTGATCACTGTCTGGAGGTGGTCGTTCGTGCGGGCCACGAGCCGGCAGTGCAGGTCCCCGGGGCCGGTGATGGCGTGGACCTCGAGCACCTCGGGGATGGCGTCGATGTGGGAGACGACGTGGCCCAGGCGACCCTGGGCGATCTCGAGCGTCGTGAACGCGAGCACCTGGTAGCCGAGGGCGGGCAGGTCGAGGTCGGGCCCGAACCCGCTGATGACGCCACGCGCCACGAGCTTGTCGAGGCGAGCCTGTACGGTGCCCCTTGCCACGCCGAGCTGGCGGGCGAGCTCCATGATCCCGGCCCGTGGTGTATCCGCCAGCGCCCGGATGAGGCGCCCATCGAGAGCATCGATTGCAAGCATGCGTTCTGTCTAGCACATCCCCTGCTCAGTGGGCATTTTGTGCAACGATCGTGATGACGGTTGACCAGCGCGCCGCCAGGGCATGTGATGGAGTGCACACCCTGCAACGAAGGGAGCGGCAATGGCCCTCACCGAGACCCAAGGCACGACGACCGGGGCGGAAGCGTTCCGCAAGGAGGTGGACGGTCTGGTCGGCGGGCACCGGGTCGTCACCTCGAACCCCTACACCACCTGGTTCGCCAGAGGTGAGGCCGACCGCGAGGATGTCGCCCACCTGACCGTCCAGTTCTCCGTGTTCAGCCACCTGTTCCTCGAGGCGCAGCTCCGCAAGGTCATCCACGCCGCGACCCTTGACTCCTACCGGGCCGGCAAGGAGATCCTCCTCAACGAGCTCGGCGTGGTCTTCCGTCCCCCGAGCGACGAGGTCGTCGACGGTGTCGACCCTCAGCTGGTGGCCACGGAGGGCACCGTCGACGGCGGGCGCTTCCGCTTCGCCGCCGCCCACTTCGAGTGGCTGATCCGGTTCGGGCAGCCGCTCGGGCTCGGCTTCGAGGACCTCGGCAAGCGCCACCAGGCCACACCTGCCACGGCGCACTTCTGCGACGAGCTGCTGCGCATCTACGGCTCCGAGGACCCCTCCACCGCCGAGGGCGCGAGCTACGCCGTCGAGCACTGGGCAGCCGCAGGCTTCTGGAAGGAGCTCATCGCTGGCCTCGAGGCGTTCAAGGAGCGGTCGTGTCCCGACCTGCACCTTGCCTTCTGGACGTGGCACGACAAGGTCGAGGACCAGCACGCCGCCCACACCGATGACGAGCTGGCGGAGGCGTTCGCCTTGCCGGGGTTCGACCAGCGCCGGTTCCTCGCCGGAGCGGCGGAGATGCTCGACGCCGTCGCCGTCTTCTGGGACGGCCTGGACGCAGACCGGCGCAGCCGTCGCACCGATCAGGAGGAGATCGCATGAGCACCGACGCGTTCGCCCAGGCCGCGAGCCACGCCACCACGGCCCCGCCCGCCCTGCTCGGGATCGACCACCTCGAGTGGTGGGTGGGCAACCCCCGGGCGTTCGCAGCGCTGCTGAGCGCAGGCTTCGGCTTCGAGCCGATCGCCTACGCCGGGCCTGAGACCGGCGTGCGGGACCGCACGTCCTACGTGCTCGCCCAGGGTCAGATCCGCTTCGTCGTGAGCGGCGCGGTCGGCCAGAGCTCCCCGATCGCCGGCCACGTGCGGGCCCACGGCGACGGGGTCCACGACGTGGCCTTCCTCGTCCCCGACGCCGAGCACGCCTACGAGGCGGCGCTGGAGCGGGGAGCGACCGGCATCGTTGCCCCGGCGATCGCCGACGACGACCACGGCAAGCTCGTGACCGCCACGATCGCGACCTACGGCGACACGGTGCACACCTTCGTCGACCGGTCCAGGTACGACGGCATCTTCGCCCCCGGCTACCAGGCCTCCTCGATGCCGGTGCCGTGCGGGCCGGCGGCCGGCATCACCGGGATCGACCACGTCGTCGCCAACGTCGAGCTCGGTGCGCTCGAGGGCTGGGTGGCGTTCTACGAGCGCGTGCTCGGCCTCGACGAGCTGCTCCACTTCGACGACGCTGCGATCTCCACCGAGTACTCGGCGCTCATGTCGACGGTCGTGTGGGACGGCTCGAAGATCGTGCTGCCGATCAACGAGCCGGCTCCCGGGCGCCGCAAGAGCCAGATCGAGGAGTACCTCGACTACTACGGCAGCCCCGGCGTGCAGCACATCGCCATGGCGACCGACGACATCATCGCCACCGTCACTGCGCTGCGGGAGCGGGGAGTTCGCTTCCTCGCGGTCCCGTCGTCGTACTACGACGAGGCGCAGGAGCGCATGGCGGGCATCGACGGCCTGCCGTGGGGCGAGCTCGCCCGCCTCGGCATCCTCGTCGACCGCGACCAGGACGGCCACCTCCTCCAGATCTTCTCGGAGAACGTGAC
>JBBDQT010000088.1:0-1270 GCA_040905815.1 Acidimicrobiales bacterium | reverse complement strand
AAGGGTCCGTACGTGAACTAGTCGCGCGGTCTACGATGCTGGTGTGGAGTTGAGTGAGGAGGGCCTGGCCGGGTTCTTCTCCACGGTGTCGCCGTTGTTGAACGAGCGGCAGCGCCGGCTGATGGCGGCGGCCATGGTCGAGGTGCTGGGCCGGGGCGGGCAGGCCCGGGTGGCGGAGGCGGCGGGGATGTCTCGGAACACGCTCATTGCCGGGGCGGTCGAACTGGCGGGCGGAGCCGGGCCTTCGGACCGAGTCCGTCGCCCGGGCGGGGGACGGAAGAAGGCGATCGACGTCGATCCCGATCTGCTCGTCGTGCTCGACTCGCTGGTGGAGCCCGAGTCGCGGGGCGACCCGATGTCGCCGCTGCGGTGGACGGCCAAGTCGACGCGGACGCTGTCGGCGGAGGTGAAACGTCTGGGTCATCAGGCCAGCGCCGATCTGGTGGGCCGTCTCCTCCACTACATGGGCTACAGCCTGCAGGCCAACGCCAAGGTGACCGAGGGCGCTCAGCACCCCGACCGCGACAGCCAGTTCAAGTACATCAACAAGACGGCCGGCCGGCACCTCAAGGCCGGGCAGCCGGTGATCAGCATCGACTGCAAGAAGAAGGAGCTGATCGGCGACTACGCCAACGGGGGCGCAGAGTGGGAGCCCGAAGGATCGCCGACCCGGGTCGGCACCCATGACTTCCCCGACCCCGAAGTGCCCAAGGCCATCCCCTACGGCGTATTCGACATCGCCGGCAACGAGGGCTGGGTCAACGTCGGCGACGACCACGACACGCCCGCCTTCGCCGTGGCATCGATCGCCCGCTGGTGGGAGCGAATGGGGCGAGCCCGCTACCCCGAGGCCACCGAGCTGATGATCACCGCCGACGCCGGCGGGTCCAACGCCTACCGGAGCCGCATGTTCAAAGCGGAGCTGGCCAAGCTGGCCGCCACGATCGGCCTGATCATCACCGTCTGCCACATGCCGCCCGGCACCTCGAAGTGGAACAAGATCGAGCACCGCCTGTTCTCGTTCATCTCGATGAACTGGCGGGGCAAGCCGCTCACCACCTACCGGACAGTCGTCGAGCTCATCGCCGCCACCACCACCTCGACCGGGCTCCGCGTCGAAGCCGACCTCGACGAGGGCCACTACCCGCTGGGCCAGAAGATCAGCGACCGAGACTTCAAAGCCCTCCCCGTCACCGGCCACAAGTGGCACGGCGACTGGAACTACACCATCCGACCACCCTGACCGCTCACCTAATTCAAGTACGGGCCC
>JBBDQT010000087.1:0-1271 GCA_040905815.1 Acidimicrobiales bacterium | reverse complement strand
GCAGCGACGCCGTCGGGTCGGGCGCCGAGGACGGCTTCGACGTCGGACATCTCATGATCGGCCGAGGCGAGGGTGCTGTAGCGGTCGGTGTGGACGGCGACGGCTTCGGCAGCGGCGAGCAAGTCGCGGCGGGCGATCGGGGAAGTTGGGTCCGGCGCTGCGTGGGTGGTGTCGGCGACGCCGGTGGCGGCTTGGGCCCG
Source organism: Acidimicrobiales bacterium (assembly GCA_040905815.1). Classification (GTDB taxonomy): domain Bacteria; phylum Actinomycetota; class Acidimicrobiia; order Acidimicrobiales; family CADCSY01; genus CADCSY01. Next base: position 1,071 of record JBBDQT010000087.1, on the reverse strand, counting down.
CACGTGGAGCTCGCGAGCGAGCTCGGCTCGGCGGACGAGGCGGTACCGGTCGAGCTCAGCGGCGTGGTCGCCGCTGACCTGGTGGTGAGCCTCACGCTGGACGGAGAGCACGGCGACACGAGCTTCGATGCGGCGAGGGGACCACCCCTCTGTCTGAGGTCCGTGGGCGGCGGTGTGGAGGCGGGTGCGGGCGAGGAGGCGGTCGCGTTCGACGAGGGCCGCTGTGAGCTCGACGGCGGGGTCGGCGGGTCCGGAGGCGAGGATGGCCTCGAGCCGGAGGCGTTCGGTGCGGAGCTGGGCGAGGGTGCCGTGGGTGAGGTCGCCGAGGTCGCCGGCGCGGGGGTCGGTGTCGTGGACGAGGGTGTTGGCGCGCCGGTGGCGGAGGGCCTGGGAGACGGTGTCGAGCCCGGTGCCGGCGACGTCGTGGGCACGGTGGGTGTCGTCGTCGTCGACGGTGGCGATGCCGTCGACGAGGTAGAGGCGGGTCTCGGTGGCGCCTCGGGTGAACGCGACGTAGCCCTCCTCGAAGCTGGAATCGTCACCGGCGAAGTACAGGGCCCGGTCCAGGGTGGCGCCCTGGACGCTGTAGGTGGTGCGTGCGTAGCCGTGCTCGACGTGTCCGGCGTCGAGGTACGAGGCGGGCACCGTGATGCTCCCTTCCCGATCGAAGGCGATGGTGACGGCCCGTTGCTCCGGGTCGACGCCGGTGACCGTGCCGGCGGAGCCGTTCTTGACCCACCCGCCAGACCCGCTGGTCAGGTGAGGGGCGTTGCGCCGAGCCACGACCCAGTCCCCTGCCTCGAACTCGGCGCCCTCCGCTGTGACGAAGGTGGGGCCGGTGAGGTGCCCGCCTGACCGCATCGCACCACGGGCTCGCTGATTGAGCTCGCGGCGGATCCGGTTGGGGCCGGCGATCATCGGGTCGGTCCCCCCGCAGGCCGTCAGCTGGTACCAGTCGGCGACCATGGTGTCGTAGGCGGCCGGGGCGGTGGCTGCTCGGGTCACCTTGCCGGCGGCGTCGTAGCGGGCGAGAGCGGCTTCGACCATCCCACCCCGGAACTCCTCGATGGC
>JBBDQT010000086.1:32672-41514 GCA_040905815.1 Acidimicrobiales bacterium | reverse complement strand
GGGCGAGCGCGTGGGCGAGGTCACCGCGGTCGACCACGTAGTCGGCCAGCTCCCTCGCCGCCAGCCCGTAGCCGGGGTCGTGGCGCTGCGCCGTGCGGAGGGCGGCCTCAGCAGCCAGGGCGTCGCCCCGGCGCTCGGCCTCCATCGCCGCGACCAGCAAGGCGGGGGCCGCCCGCCTCGGCGGGACGCCGGCCACGACGGCCCGGGCGAAGCGGGCCAGCCGCTCGTCGCCGCCCGTCCTCGAGCAGCCCCTCGTCGTCGAGCTCCGCGAACACCTCCTCGAGGCGACGCGGTCCCTCCGCCAGCAGCTCGCGCACCGCCAGCTCCCGCAGCTCGAACAGCGTCGCACCCCCCACGGCGGCACCGTAGCAACCGCTCCGCTCGTCGAGCGCGTCGAGCTCCTTGCCCCTCGACGAGGGGACGCGGAGCCGGCTGCCGATCGTGGGTCGTCGCACATCGGGGCAGCTGACGTGCGCTCGCCTGGCCTGCTCGGCCGGCCGCTGGCGCCGCTCGCCACCCTCCCCTTCATCGAGCACCAGGTGGGCGAGCGGGGGCGCCACCGAGCCGTCAGATCAGACGTCCAGCAGCTCGTCGCTGTTCGGGTGGTAGCCGCTGTCTGAAACCGTCTGCCGGCTCGGCTCGACGGTCATGATGAAGGAGGGGCGGGGAGCGGCGACAGTCGCCGAAGGGCGCCGGCGTTGGAGCTCGCGGTTGACGACGGTTCGGATCCAGCTGCTGACGGACACCCCGTCACTGGAAGCGAGGTCCTTGATGACGGCGACCGTCGCAGCCGGGAAGCGAACAGGTACGTGGGCCCCCATCACGTCCTTCGTCCGCCGAACCGCTGGCCCTGCGGGCACCTGGTTCTCCGGTTTGCCGTAGTCCATGATCACCTCGTCCTCCACGACTCCATGATGCCTCCCGAGTCAACGGTCGTGCAGATGAGCCTCACGACCTCTCCCCTCCCTCGTCCCGGTACCTCAGCTCGAGGTCCCTTCCGGCGCGGTAGACGCCGATCGGCCGACACCGGGTCACGTCGCCTTGAGTCGACGGCATCAGCGGCACGACCAGGACGTCTCCGCCGGCGGCTGGCGCCGCTACCCGAAGAGGATCTCCATGAGGAGGTAGATGACCACGAGGAGCCCGAAGCCGGCGATGATGGTGTTGCGGTGCTGGTCGATGTGCCACGCCTGAGGTGCGCCCGCCGGCGGTGACGAAAGGGCGATGCCCTCGGCCGCCACGGCGATCACGAGGATCGCGAGCCACCACACCACCCGGTCGCCGCCCCCGGTGAGGCCGAAGAGGGGCGCGAAGTGGCTGGTGGCGACCATGAGGAACAGCATCGGGATCGACAGGAGCGTGTTGGTGCGCGAGGCGCAGGCGGCCCGACGGGCCAGCGCCGGCACCTCCGGGTCGGGCTCCCGACCGGCGAGCACGCCCTCGGCGTTGGCGATGACCCGCTGCTGGGCGGGCCAGATCACCGCCCACACGTTCACGAACATGATCAGCGCGAACAGGATGCCGGCGGTGATGCTCAGCCCCGGCACCGTCTTCATGTAGTCGGTGTCGTACTGCTCCTGCTGGATGAAGAGCCACAGGCCGAACACCAGCGTGAGCACGGCGCCCCAGCGGAACCACCACAGCGCCCGGGGCACGAGCTTGGTGGTCACCTCGGTGCGGGCACCGGCCTCGAAGGCGGTGGACGCCGGGACCTGCACGAAGTTGAAGTAGTACAGCAAGCCGACCCAGGTGATGCCCGAGATCACGTGCCCGTAGCGAGCAGCGAACTCGAGTCCGGCGGATTCGAACAGCTCCATCGTCCCCCCAGGGTTCGGGCGCCGTACCACGCAGAGTAGTCCCGCCGGCCACCCGCTGCACTGGTCGCTCTCGCCCGACAGCGTGCCTGCATCAGCGTCCGGCGGGACCGCGGCCTTGTCCCACAAGGCTGCGATCAGGGCTCAGCGGCGGGCGAGCTCCTCGAGGAGGACGTCGAGGATGTGCTCGCTGGGGCGGCGGGCGAGGTCGGCGGGGGGGCGGCGGAGGCGGTCGAGCTCGGCGAGGAAGGTGTCGACGATCGCAGGCTCGTAGCGGGAGAGCACCACGTTGGCGCCGATGCCGTCGGGGCGCTCGGAGCGGGACCGCCAGAGCAGCGTGGGCACGCCGAGGAGGGCGCACTCCTCCTGGATGGAGCCGCCGTCGGTGATGACGAACGGCGCCGCCTGGAGCCAGCGGACGAAGTCGCCGTGGGGGGCGAGGCGGACGAGCTCGACGCCGGCGGACTCGAGGCGGTCGAGGGCGCCCTTCCTGGCGAGCACCTCCCTCGTCGGCCCGTGGACCACGAAGCGCACCGGCTGGTCCGCCACCAGCCGGAGGAGGAGCTCGACGAAGCGAGCGACCACCTTGGGGCTGTAGAGGTTCTCGACGCGGTGCATGCTCACCACAGCCGGTCCCGGCTCCACCTTGCCGGTCTGCGTGGCCGCCGCCACCGCCTCGAGCGAGGTGTTGCCGCCGACCTCGACGACCCTGCCCTTCACCCTCATGGCCGCCAGGTTGACGGCTGCCTCAGGCGTCGGTGCGAACAGCAGCGCCGACCACCGCATGACGAGGAGGCGGATCGCCTCCTCGGGGAAGGGGTGCAGGAGGCTGTGGGAGCGCAGGCCGGCCTCGAGGTGGGCGACGCGCAGCCCCGCCCGCCGGGCCATGAGGGTGGCGAGGAGGGTGGAGGGCGTGTCGCCGTGGACGATGCAGATGCCGCCCGCCCCGCCAAAGACCTCGAGGCGCAGCCGGCGCCCCGATCCCAGGCGAGCCGCGAGGCCGGCCGACCACCGGATCGCCTGGGGGACGGAGTCGACGTCGGCGGCGCCTCCGAGCACGTGGTCGGGGAGGCGGACCCCGAGCTCGGTGCGCAGCGAGGTCGCCAGCTTGGCGTGCTGACCGGAGTCGATGAGGCGGTGCGGGACCCCCCGTGCCTCGAGCAGCCGGAGGAGCGGGGCGGTCTTGATGTACTGCGCCTTGGTGCCGAGGAAGACGTGGAGGAGCGGGCCCATCGGGCCCAAGGTTGGCAGCCGCCACCACCCCGTCGTGCACCATCGCCACTTTGTGACGGAACGGCGGCCCCGCCGGTTGTTAGTTGGTGCTCGCGCCTCGCGCGTCCCAGAACGACGTAGCGTCGCGACCGACCGCACGACCAGGAGACGATCTGATGCACCGCAACCACCCCCGAACCCGCCGCGTGCTGGCCGGCCTCGTAGCAGGCGTCCTGCTCGCCCCGCTCGCCGCCGGCACCGCCGCCGCAGACCAGGGGGAGGCCCGCGACATCGAAGAGGCCTGCACGTACGCCACCGAGTCCGTCTTCACCGACCGGCCCGCCGACGGCTTCGGCGAGGCCGTCGACTGCGTCGCCCACTACCGGATCACCACCGGGACGACGCCGACCACCTACGGCCCGGGAGAACGGGTGACGCGTGGCCAGATGGCCTCGTTCATCGTGCGCACCGGGGAGGTGGCGGGCCTGTTCCTGCCCGAGCCGGCCGACGACGAGTTCGCCGACGACGACGCCAGCATCCACGAGCGGGCCATCAACCGCCTGGCCGCCTCCGGCGTCGCCTCGGGGTTCTCCGACGGCACCTACCGCCCGCGGGCGGACGTCACCCGTGGGCAGATGGCGAGGTTCATCGCCAACGAGCTGCGGCTCGTCACCGGTGACGACCTCCCCGAGCCCGGCGACGACTACTTCACCGACGACGACGGCCACACCCACGAGAAGCCGATCAACGAGCTCGCCGAGATCGGCGTGGTCAGCGGAACCGGCGAGGACACCTACTCCCCGAACGACCCGGTCACCCGCCGTCAGATGGCCCTGTTCCTCACACGGAGCCTCGACTGGCTCACCGAGGTCAAAGGCACCCCGCTCGCCCGCATCAACGTGACCGACGCCACCGGCAGCCCCGAGCTCATGTCGGCGACCGCGAGCGCATCGGGCTCCACGGTGACGTTCACCTTCGACGAAGCCGTCGCGCCGGACAGCATCGTGATCAGCGGGTTCAAGGTCATCGGCTTCGACGGGAAGGAGACCTCGGCGACATCGATCATCCAGGACAGCGGCGCCGAGGTGGTGAAGGCCACCTTCCCCGCGGCCGAAGCAGCGTTGGCCACCACGGCGGTCGTCGCTCGGAACACCGTGCAGGACGCGGCCGGCAACCTCGGCCCCGAGGGCGCCGCGCCGCTGAAAGAGGTCGAGCTGCTGCCGGGGACGACGTCGGCACCCGACCTCGTGAGCGTGACCGACTTCCAAACCGCCGGCACCGACGGGACCGTCGACTTCGGCTTCGACGAGGCGGCTCACGTAGTCGACGAAACCGGCTACCACCTCATCCTGGACGACGGCACGGTCAAGGACCCCAAGGCCGAGTCCCCCGCCGGCGGGACCGGCACGAACAAGCACACCGTGACCTTCGCGGGCCTCACAACGGCAGAGGCCGCCCGGATCGTGCGTGGCTACGTCGAGACCGCCACGGTCAGCGACGCCGCACAGGACACAGCGGCGGCAGGGGTGGAGGGCAACGCGAACCCCCAGCAGGCCGCCGCCGTCGCCGCCGGCGGCACGCTCACAGGCATCCCGGACCTGGCCTCGATCGCCGTCGACGCCGACGCCGACAAGGTCCGCTACACCTTCGACGAGGCCGTCGACCTCATTCCCAACACGGGCAACATCATCGCTCCCGCGGTCCAGTACTGGCGGGCGTACGACCTCGACGGCGGCGAGGTGACGTCGAGCGTGGCCGAAAAGGCCGCGGACGGCAACCGCACGGTCGTCGTGACGTTCGCCGAGGGCACGGTGAGCACCCTCACCTCGGGCGGCTCGGTCGACGCCGGCGCGGTGACGTCCGCCGCAACCGCGGAGGCGAACCTGGTCGATGAGGCGGGGCTGCCCCGGACGTTCGGCGCCGGTGAGACGGCCGCGCCGGACCTCATCCGGGCCGGGCGGGTGCAGCAAGCGGCTGGCAACCCCCTGCAGCCGTCCACCGTGCGCCGGGTCGTCTTCGAGTTCGACCAGCGCGTCACCCTCGAAGCGGCTGACGGCCTCTCCGTCTACGCCGCTGACGGCGCCCGCACCGCCCTCGTCGGCTGCACGGCACCGGTGAGCTCGCCGTTCGTGACCTGCACGGCCGACTCCAGCGCCGACGCCGCCTTGTACGAGGCGATCGGCGTGGCCGCCCTCGCCGGCGTGCAGGGGGCCGTCGTCAGCGACGTCAGCGGGGAGTTCCTCAGCCACGCCGCCTCGGCGGTGCTGTAGGCCGTCCCTGACCGTGTCGGTCGCCCCCCGGCCTCAGGGGCGGGGGGCGTTGCCGGCGGTCGCCTCGAGGACGTCCTCGTAGCGGTCGAGCACGACGTCCCAGCCGTAGCGCGCCTCGACGTAGCGGCGCCCGGCCGCGCCCATGACATCGCGCCGCGCCTCGTCGGCCACGAGCAGGTCGATGCCCGCCTCCAGCTCGGCGAAGCCCTCGTAGGGGATGGCGCCCCCGCTGCGCAGCGCCTGGCCGCGCAGCACGGCGCAGGCGCCCTGCACGAGGGCGGGTCGACGGAGCGACCACGCCTCGGTCAGCACCATCGAGAAGCTCTCGAAGTACGACGGCTGGACGAGCGCCAACGAGCCGGCGAGGAGGGCGTGCTTGGTCGGCTCGTCGACGAAGCCGGTGAGGAACACGTCGGGGTGGGGCGGCATCGGCCGGATCGGCTCGCCGACGTAGAGGAGGGCGAGGTCGCCCGGGTTGCGCTGCTTGTAGGCGACGAAGGAGTCGAACAGCTCGACCGCGCCCTTGGCAGGGTCGACCCGGCCGACGTAGGCGAGGTAGGGCCGGTCGCCGAGCCCGAGCCGGGCGCGCACGGGGGCAGGGTCGGCGAGCGGCGGGTCGAGGTCGCTGCCGATCCCGATGACCCGACCAGCCACCTCGGTCCCGAGCCGGCGGGAGACGAGGTCGCGCTCCTCCTCGGTGAGGTACGCCATGCGGGTCGCCGACCGGAGCGTGGTGTCGAACACCTGGAGCCAGAAGGCCGGCTCGTCGTGGGCGAGCGGGTGCAACACGGTGGGCACGATCGACGACGCCACCGGCAACCCGGCCGCGGTGGTCCAGTACAGGTACGTGAAGAACACCGCCACGTCGAACCCGCCGGCGTTCGCCCGGAGCCACTCGGTCTGGCCGTCGAGCAGCGGTCCCTGGGCGCGGAGCCACTCCCGCTGCAACAGCAACGGCGGGACGTGGGGGTTGGCGCCGACCCGGGCGTTGAGCGGCCCGAAGAACCGGTCCTCCCGGGGGGCCGTCACCGGCAGCCGGTGCACGTGCACGCCCTCGAGCTCGCTCGTCCCGGGCTCGTAGTGGTCGGCCCAGTCGACGTAGCTGAGCGCGCAGCTCGTCAGCACCTCCACGTCGTGGCCCCGCGCCGCCATGCGGCTCGCGAACATGCGGGTGGCCTGCTCGGCCCCCCCGAAGATCTCGAGCCCATAGCGCTGGACGACGAAGAGCAGCCGCACGCTCAGGCCACGCTCAAGAGGTGGCGAAGGAACGTCTCCGCCGCGAGGTCGGGGTGGAAGTCGCGCACCCGCACCGCCGCCCGCCGGTTCAGCTCGGCTCGCAGCGCCTGGTTCTCGAGCACCTCGGCCATGCCCTCGGCCAGCAGCTGAGGGCCGGCGTCGCCGTCGACCAGGAGGCCGGCGTCCTGGACGGTCTCGGGGATCGCGGCGCAGGCCCGGGCGACGATCGGCACCTGGTGGGCCATGGCCTCGGCGAGCGGCATGCAGAACCCCTCGTGCTCGCTGGCGGTCACGAAGCCGTCGGCGACCGACCAGCACGCCGCCAGCTCCTCGGGCCTGAGGTGGCCGGTCAGGGTCGCCTTGTAGAGGCCGAGCTCGTGGAGGAGCCCCTCGAGCGCCTTGCGGTACGGGCGGAGACGGCCGATGCCGGCGACGATCAGCCGCGCCTCGGGGAGGAGGTGGGTGCTGAGCACGTGGAACGCCTGCAGCAGGAGGTCGACCCGCTTGTGGGGCAGCACCTGGCCGACGAAGAGGAGGGTCGGGCCGGTGCCGAGGACCCGCTCGAGCTCGCCGACCATCCCCTCGTCCACGGGAACGGCGCCGGGGCCCCGGACGTCGACGAGCAGCGGCGACACCCGGACGTCGGGGAAGCCCATCGCCTCCAGCTCGCCGGCGTTGTAGTGCGACACGGCGAGCGCGAGGTCGACCTTGTCCCGCAGGTACCGCAGCTCCGAGCGCCCGGCGTCGAGCAGGTCGGCGAACGTCGGGTCGAGCTCGGAGAAGTACGAGGCGGGCGTGATGTTGTGGTACATCACCACGACCCGGTCCCCCTGGTCCATCAGGAACGACACGACCTCGGGCTGGCCGATCGAGGCGTGGAACACGAGCAGGTTGCGCTCGCCGCCGGGACGCTCCCGGGGCGGCGGGTAGTGCATGAGCCGGCGCACCTCCGGGGCCATCGCAGGGTGGACGTGCCGGGCGTAGATCTCCGAGGGCCCCACCTCCCGCAGCAGCGTGCGCAGCCGCAGCGCGGAGTCGGTGATGGCGTCTGCCGCCGACGCGGAGACGAGGACCTGGTGGATCTCCACCGTCAGCGGGTGGCGATCACGGCGTAGTCCTGCGCCGCGAAGAGCAGCTGGTTGAGCCGCTCGACGTTCGCGTCGTGGGCGTCGTCGCCGACCGGCTGCAGCGTGTCCGCCTCCGGTGCCGGGCTGCGCCAGTCGATGGCGACCTCGTGGAAGCCGGCCTCCTTGAACAGGAACATCAGCCAGGCGGGGTGCACGGGACGGACGTGGGTGGGGTCGAGGTAGAACGAGTGGGCGTAGACGTAGAGCGACTGGGGGTTCACCGTCTCGATCACGACCTTGCCGCCCCGGCGCACCCGGTCGGCGCAGAGGGCGACGAGGTCGACCGACTGCTGGGACGTCAGGTGCTCGATCACCTGGATGAGCGTCACCCCGCCGAGCGAGCCGAGGTCGGCGCCGCGCAGGGCGGCGAGACCGTCGCCGTGGCGGACGTCGAACCCGTCGGCCTTGGCCGCCTTGACGAGCTCGCCGTCAGTCTCCACGCCCCACGCCTCGACGCCGCGCTGGCCGAGCAGCTCGAGCAGCTCGCCGCGCCCGCAGCCGATGTCGAGGACGGGATCGCAGCCGACGAGCCGGTCGGCGAGGTCGGCGTACCGCTCGAGCATCTCCTCCCGCGTCCCCCGGAACGCCGCCTCGAAGGCGTCGTTGGAGTACCACGGGTCGAACGACTGGCCCCCGGTGGCGGCCTCCAGCTTCGCGACGCGGTCGGCGAGGGCGACGAGGGCGGCAGGACCGCCCGCCTCGACGCGCTCAGCGTCGGCGGCGCGCTGGAGGAGGCCGTCGAGCTGGGACCACAGGTCGTCGTGGAAGTGGCGGGGCGGCTCCTGGGCGAGGTGGGCGAGCAGCTTGAGCGTCCGGTTGACGGCATCGGCCCAGTGCTCGAGCTGTTGCAGCACCGAGGCGTTCTGGCGGGCGACCACCTTGCCGACGGCCTTGTGGAGCTTGTCGCCGCCGGGGACGCTCGACTTGTAGCTGAACTTGTGGAGCCCGAAGTCGCTGCGGGCCTGGAGCTGCTCGACGAGCTCGGTGAGGTAGGTCTCCTCGGGCAGCGGATCCTGGCGACGGTGCGCCATGAGCCGCTCGAAGTGCTCGCCCAGCTGCGCCTCGAGCGCCTCGGGGTACTCCCCCGACGCCCGCCGCTGCGCCACCCGCTCCTTCAGCTCGACGAGGATCGCCTGCAGGTCGACCGCGTCACGCTGCTCCTCCACGGGCCCGGACGCTACCC
>JBBDQT010000086.1:0-32572 GCA_040905815.1 Acidimicrobiales bacterium | reverse complement strand
ATCGCCTGCAGGTCGACCGCGTCACGCTGCTCCTCCACGGGCCCGGACGCTACCCGTTCCGCCCGGAACGCCCGGTGGTCCCGGGCCGCACGCCATCGTTCCGGGTGCAGGCGACCGCGCCAGGGACGGTGAGCTGCACCCAGAACGGGAGGGGGGGTCAGCCGGGGGGAGGGGTGGGGGGTCAGTCGGGGGCGGGGCGGAGGTGGATGACGTCGCCCACAGCCACCGTCCGGCGGGTGCCGCCGGCATCGAGGACGAGGTGGCCGTCCTCGTCCACGTCGAGGGCCTGACCATCGATGGTCCCGTCGGCGAGCTCGGCGCGGATCCGGCGACCGAGTGTCGAGCATGCCGCCCGGTGGGCCTCGGCGGTCGCCCGGATCCCGCCTTCGGCGAGCAGTGCCTCGTAGCGACCGTCGAACGCCCCCAGCCACGCGCCCAGCACGTCGTCGACCGCCACGTCCCGCCCAGCGGTGTGGTTCACGGCGGTGGCGGTGGAGGCGAGCTCGTCGGGGAGCGGCTGGGCCCACCGCACGTTCATGCCCATCCCGACCACGACGGCGGCGAGCTTCGCGCCCTCGACCACGGACTCGGCGAGCAGGCCGGCGAGCTTGCGGGTGCCGTCGGCCGTCTCGACCACCACGTCGTTCGGCCACTTGAGGGAGGGCCGGGTGCCAGCCACCTCCTCCACCGCGTCGGCCGCCGCGAGGCCGGCAGCGACCGTCACGAGGTGCGCCCGGGAGGGGGGCAGCGCCGGCCGGCACAGCACCGATACGAGCAACGACGACCCGGGCGGTGCCTGCCACATCCGGTCCAGGCGGCCCCGTCCCGCCGTCTGGTGGCCGGCCACGAGCACGATGCCCTCCGGCTCCCCGGCCCGGGCCGCTGCCAGCAGGTCGGTGTTGGTGGATCCGGTCTCGTCCACCCGGCGCACGTCGGTGAACCGGCCGCGACCGCTGGGTTCCACCGAGACCGGCACGGTCTGGAACGATAGGCGCCACCATGAGCGCAACTGCACGCCCCCTGCCGACGAAAGTCCTCATCGCCAACCGCGGCGAGATCGCCGTGCGGGTCATCAGGACCTGTCGCGAGCTCGGCATCGCCACCGTCGCCGTGTACTCCGAGCTCGACCGGGACGCCCTGCACGTCCGGATCGCCGACGAGGCGTACGCACTCGGCGGCCAGTCGCCGGCCGAGAGCTACCTGAACACCGAGGCCATCGTCGACGTCATCACCCGCAGCGGGGCCGACGCCGTCCACCCCGGCTACGGCTTCTTCTCCGAGAACACCGACTTCGCCCGCACGGTCACCGAGCTCGGCGTCACGTTCGTCGGCCCCCCGCCGGAGGCCATCGAGGTCATGGGCGACAAGATCAGCTCCCGGGAGGCGGCCGAGACGGCCGGCGTGGCGGGGGTCCCCGGCCGCAACGACGTGCTGCAGTCAGCGGACGAGGTCGTGGCGTTCGGCGAGGAGCACGGCTGGCCCGTCGCCATCAAGGCCGCCTACGGGGGCGGCGGCCGCGGCATGAAGGTCGTCACCCAGGCGAGCGAGGCCGCCGGCGCCCTCGAGTCCGCCCAGCGGGAGGCGCTCGCCGCGTTCGGCCGGGACGAGGCGTACCTCGAGCGCTACCTCCCCTGGCCCCGCCACGTCGAGATGCAGGTCATGGCCGACACCCACGGCAACGCCGTGTGGATCGGCGAGCGGGACTGCTCGGCCCAGCGCCGCCACCAGAAGCTCGTGGAGGAGAGCCCGGCGCCCGCCTTCCCGGCCGAGGTCCGAACGGCGATGGGCGAGGCGGCGGTCAAAATCGCCGAGGCGTGCGGCTACGTGAACGCCGGCACCGTCGAGTTCCTCTACCAGGACGGCGATTTCTTCTTCCTCGAGATGAACACCCGCCTCCAGGTCGAGCACCCGGTCACCGAGGCGGTCACCGGGATCGACCTCGTCGCCGAGCAGCTGAGCATCGCCGCCGGCAACCCCCTCTCGTTCACCCAGGACGACATCGAGCTCCGGGGACACGCCATCGAGGTCCGCATCAACGCCGAGGACCCGGCCGGCGGCAGGTTCCTCCCGTCCCCGGGCACGATCACCAAGCTGCAGATCCCCGACGGTCCGTTCGTGCGCTTCGACACCGGCTACGCCGAGGGGGACGAGGTCAGCCAGCTCTACGACAACCTCATCGCAAAGCTGATCGTCTGGGGCCGCGACCGCGAGGAGGCCCGCAAGCGCATGCTCCGAGCCCTCGACGAGCTCGTCGTGGAGGGCGTGGCGACGACGGCACCGGCCCACAAGGCGATCCTCTCCCACCCCGACTTCATCGCCGCCGAGCACTCCACGAAGTGGGTCGAGGAGCGCCTCGACCTGTCATCGGTCGCCGCACCGGCGCCGGCACCGGCCGCACCGACCGAGGAGGGCGAGGAGCCGCGCGTCCGCCGCCAGGTCGACGTCGAGGTCGACGGCCGGCGCTACAGCGTCGCCATGTGGGTTCCCGAGTCGGCGCCCGTCGCCGCCGGCGGCGCCGCCGCTCGCAGGAGCCGCCCGAAGCCGGCCGACAGCGGGGGCGGCGGGGCCGCCGCCGGGCAGGTCACCGCCCCGATGCAGGGCACGATCGTGAAGGTGCTCGTGGCCGTCGGCGACGAGGTCGAGATCGGCACCCCCGTCGTCGTCCTCGAGGCCATGAAGATGGAGAACCAGATCACCGCCGAGAAGGCGGGCACGGTCGCCTCGGTCAGCTGCGAGCCGGGCCAGTCCGTCGGCGCCGGCGACGTGATGCTCGTCATCGAGTAGTCCCCCTCCCCCGAACTGGCGGTCAGATCGCACCGCCAGTGTCGGATCCAACCGCCAGAACGGGGTGGGGGGCTACTCGGCGGCTTCGCTCAGGGCTTCGGCGAGGGCGGGGTGGACGAGGAGGCTCTCGACGATGTCGCTCACCCGCAACCCAGCGGTGACCGCGAGGGCGATGACGGAGATGAGCTCGGCGGCGTTGCGGCCGACGATGGAGCCGCCGAGCACCACGCCCGTCGCCGGGTCGGACAGGATCTTCACGAACCCCCGGGGATCGCCCTCGATGAGCGCCTTGGCAGAGCTGGAGAACGGGACCTTGGTGACACGGAGCTTGCGGCCGGTGGCGAACGCCTCGGCCTCGGCGAGGCCGACGTCGGCGATCTCCGGCTCGGTGAAGATCGCAGACGCCGCCTTGTCGTAGTCGAGGTGGCGGTGCTCGCGGGTGTGGAAGCCCATCACGTGCTCGGCGACCTTGCGGCCCTGCATCGACGCCACCGACGAGAGCGGCAGCTTCCCCGACAGGTCACCGGCGACGTAGATGTGGTCGACGTTGCTCTGGCAGTGGTGGTTGATGGGGATGTAGCCGCCGTCGGACGCCACGCCCGCGGCGTCGAGGCCGAGGTCGTCGGAGTTGGGGACGGCGCCGATGGCGAGCAGGGCGTGGCTCCCGGTGACGACCCGGCCGTCGTGGCAGCGCACGGTGACGGTGTCGGCGTCCCGGTCGATGGCGACGGCACGGGCGCCCTTGAGCAGCTCGACGCCGCGGGCGAGGAAGTCCTCCTCGAGGACGGCGGCGACCTCGGGGTCCTTCTGGGGCAGCACCTGCTGGCGGCTGACGATGAGCGTCACCTTGCAACCGAAGCTGGAGAACATGTGCACGAACTCGACACCGGTCACGCCCGAGCCGACCACGACGAGGTGCTCGGGCAGCTCGGGTGGCGGGTACGCCTGGCGGGTCGTGAGCACGCGCTCGCCGTCGGGCTGGGCGAAGTCGGGGATGCGGGGCCGGCTGCCGGTCGACAGGAGGACGGCGTCGGCGTGGAGCTCGACGATGCCGTCGGCGGTCTCGGCGACGACCTCGTGCGGTCCCTTCAGGTGACCGGTCCCCCGCACGATCCTCACGCCCTGGCTCTCGAGGAGGGTGAGCACCGAGCCCTCGAGGCGGTCCTCGATGCTCTGGTTGCGCACCCGCAGCGCCTCGAAGTCGAGCTCGGCCCGCAGCTGGGCGAGGCCCATGGCCCGGGCCCGGCGGGTCTCGGCCATCGCCCCGCCCGTCGCGATCATCGCCTTGGACGGGATGCAGTCCCACAGGTGGGCGGCGCCGCCGACGATGTCGCGCTCGATGAGCGTCACCCGGGCGCCGTGGCGGGCTGCATGGGTCGCAGCGGTGTGCCCGGCCGGCCCGCCGCCGATGATCACGAAGTGGGTCGCCATCTCCGGTCGAGGCTAACGGCCCTCTCCGTTCCCTTCGTCCCCCGGGCCCTCGGCAGCCTCGTCGCCGGGCCGGTCGCCGCAGTAGGGCCGGTCCTCGGGGTCGGGGGCACCGCACAGCAGCGTCCGGGCCTCGTCGTCGAGCACCACCATGACGCCGAGGAGGAGCCCGAGCGTGCGGGTGTCCTCCACCTCGGGTCGCTGCGGCCTGCCGTCGGAGGTCACTCGCAGCTCGTGTGATCCCGGAGGGACCGTCGCCGTCCAGGAGAACGGGGGCGCCCCGCGCGCGAGGGTGCGTCTGATGCCCGGCCCCTCGACCCGGATCCACGTGGCCTCCGGGTCGATGTGGGAGAACGATCCGGAGAAGCTCACGGACCGCTCCCCTTCCGAGGGGTTCACGACCTCGTAGGTCACCTCCGACGTGGATGCCCACTGGAACGCCCTGCTGCGAGCTCCCTCGACGCCGTACAGCTCGGACGGGACCTCCACCCGTACCGGGTCGAGGAGCTGGGCGCCGGCGGCGGCCACCGTCTCGGCGGAGGTCCGGTCGACGAGCGCCGCGAACACGCCGGTGAGGTCGTGGTGGACGACGTCCCGCTCGCCCTCCACGGTGGGAGGTCCCGCCAGCCCCTCGAGCGCATGGCCGAGCGCGGCACCACGATCGGCCAGACCCCGCTGGTGGACCACGACACCAGCGAAGCCGGCGGCGGCCACCGCACGCACGCTGTCCCGGAGGCTCAGCGCCCCGACGTGCTCCTGCCAGTACGAGGCCGGCCGGCCCCGGATGGCGCCGGCGCTCCAGCGGAGGTCCTCGGTGTGCAGGTAGGCGGTCAGCTGCTCGTAGTCCTGGAGGTCGACGACGTCGCCGCCCTCGGGGAAGCGGGTGATCGGGAGCTGGAAGACCATCGCGCGGGCGGGGTGCCAGGCTTCGACCGCCTCGTAGAAGCGCTGGTCCTGCCGGAAGGCGGTCGACGTCGCGTCGGACTGCGCGAGCCGCTCGTGGTGGGGCGTCTGGTCGAGCACGCCGACGACCGTGGCCAGCACGGCGAGGACGGCCACGGACCGGCGACCGGCGAGCGACGCCCACCGCCGGCCGGCCATGCGGGTGAGGCACAGGTCGACGAGCAGCGCCCCGCCGAGCAGCGAGGCGAAGGCGATGAACGGCGAGATCCGGTTCCACGTGCGGTAGATAGTCAGGCCGAGCGCGGAGAGGATGAAGGCGAGGCCGCCGGGTGTCGCGACGGCGATCGCCACCAGGCTCACCAGGCCGCACACCGCAGCGGTCTGGACCTGCGGCGCCAGCATCCGGTCGCGGCGTCCGACGAGCACCACGCCCGCTGCCACCAGCGTCGCCACGAAGGCGGCGCCCCCGATCGCCCCGAGCGGCTGGCCCGAGAGCTCGCCCGCCGTCACGCCGACGTCGACCCCATCCCTGAACGACGCGAGCGCGTCGACGCGGTGGTGGGGGATGGGGAACAGCAGGTGGGCGGGGCGCAGGGCGTACACCTCCTGCTCCCACAGCGCCCGGGCCGCGACCTGGTCGTTGGGCCCGTCGTCGAGGACCTTGTAGAGGTACGGGGCGTTGTTGGCGGCGAGGCTCACCGCGGCGATCCCCGCGAACCCGAGCGCGAGCAAGGTCGGCCGGAACGACCCTGACGAGATCGAGCCGGCCACCGACAGCGCCACGACGAGGAGGACCCCGTAGGCGGTGTTCTGGGTGTCGCTCGCGCCCACCACGAGGGCGAGCAGGCCGACGAGCACGACCCGGTCCCTCCGGAAGCCGAGCAGGACGGCCCGGCCCGTCACCGGGTTCAAGAACCGGCCGGGCTGGGCGACCCACATGACCACGAGGACGAGGAACGGCACGACGTAGTAGCCGGAGCGGAGCAGGTGCGAGACACCGCGGAACTGGTGGAACGGCAGGAACGAGAAGAGCAGGGCGGCAGCCGCAGCGAGCGGGGGCCGGACCCACAGCGCCCGGAGCACGATGAAGGCGGCGACGGCGACGAGCACGTAGGTCAGCAGGTAGTACGCGTTGATCGCCGCCCACGGTGTGGGCGCCACGATCCCGATGAGCTTCAGGGCCAGCCAGTGGAGGTTCTCCCCGCCGAGTGGGAAGTCGGACGCGTCGAGTCCCCACGGGGCGCCGAGCCGGTCGTTGTCGATGTACCAGCCCGCCTCCTGCATCCGCTGCACGTACGCGGCGTGGAGCAGGGCGTCACCGAAGTACCGCAGCGGCAGGGTGATGGCCATTCTCGCCACCCGCAGCACGAGGACGGCGATGCCGAGGGCGGCGGCGGCGACCAGGAGGACCCACCGCCAGCCGAAGCGACCCTCGACGAGGCCGAGGGTGTCTCCCAACCGCCGGACGAGGACCTCGGTCCGCTCGCGGAGCGGCCGCCGGCCGGCCGGCGCCGGCGCCACATGCTCTTCGGCTCGCGCCGTCTCCGTTCGGGCGCTCATCGGGAGGGCCGGTGCTCCCCGAAGACCTCGCGCAGGGCGTCGCTGACCTCGCCGAGGGTCGCCCGGGCCTGCAGCGCCTCCTTCATCGGGTAGAGGAGGTTCTCGTCGCCCTCGGCCGCGGCCCGGACGTCGTCGAGGCGTGCGTCGACGACCGCCTGGTCCCGCTCCGCCTTGAGGGTGCGCACCCGGTCGGCCTGGGCCTTCTGGAACGCGGGGTCGATGGGGAAGACCTCGGGATCGACCTCCTGCTCGTCGACGTGCTTGTTGACGCCGACGATCACCTTCTCGACGTCGTCGACGGCGCGCGTGTAGGCGTAGGAGGCGTCCTCGATCTCGTCCATCTGGTAGCCGGCCTCGATGGCCGCGACCGCGCCGCCCATGGCGTCGATCTTCTCGAGGTACTCCCACGCCAGGGCCTCGAGCTCGTCGGTGAGCGACTCGACGAAGTACGAGCCGGCGAGCGGGTCGGGGGTGTTGACGACGCCGGACTCGTTGGCGATGACCTGCTGGGTGCGCAGGGCGATGCGGGCGGCCCGCTCGGTCGGGAGGCCGATGGCCTCGTCGAAGCCGTTCGTGTGCAGGCTCTGCGTGCCGCCCATGACCGCGGCGAGCGCCTGGAGGGCGACCCGCACCACGTTCACCTCGGGCTGCTGCGCGGTGAGGGTGGAGCCACCGGTCTGGGTGTGGAAGCGCAACAGCTTCGACTTCTCGTCCTGGGCGTGGAACCGCTGCTCCATGAGCGTGTGCCACATGCGCCGGGAGGCGCGGAACTTGGCGACCTCCTCGAAGAAGTCGTTGTGGCCGTTCCAGAAGAAGCTGAGGCGGGGCGCGAACTGGTCGACGGCGAGGCCGGCGGTGATGGCCGCCTCGACGTAGGCGATGGCGTTGGCGAGGGTGAACGCCAGCTCCTGGGCCGCCGTGGAGCCGGCCTCTCGGATGTGGTAGCCGGAGATCGAGATCGTGTTCCAGGTCGGGATGTGCTCGGTGCAGTACGCGAACAGGTCGGTGATGAGCCGCATCGATTGGCGGGGCGGGTAGATGTAGGTCCCCCGGGCGATGTACTCCTTGAGCACGTCGTTCTGGACCGTGCCGCCGCCGATGTCCTTCGGCGCCACGCCCTGCTCCTCGGCAACGAGCTCGTAGAGGAGCAGGAGGATCGGTGCGGTGGCGTTGATCGTCATCGAGGTCGTCACCTGGTCGAGCGGGATCCCGTCGAGCAGCTGGCGCATGTCGTCGATCGAGTCGATGGCCACGCCGACCTTGCCGACCTCGCCCTCGGAGCGGGGGTGGTCGGAGTCGTAGCCCATCTGGGTCGGCAGGTCGAAGGCGCACGACAGCCCGGTGGAACCGTTGGCGAGGAGGTACTTGAAGCGCTCGTTCGTCGCCGCCGCCGTGCCGAAGCCCGAGTAGGGGCGGATCGTCCACGGCCGGCCCCGGTACATGGTGGGGTAGACGCCGCGGGTGTAGGGGGGCTTGCCGGGATCGCCGAGTCGCTCGTCGTAGTCCCAGCCCTCCAGCTCCCCGGGGCCGTAGAGCGCCTTGACCTCGATGCCGGAGTCGGTGCGGCGTGGTGCGTCGGCCATGGGGTGCAGGCTAGGACCCGGTCAGCGTCGCGCCGGAGCGTCGGCGACGACGGTGGCGTGCCAGTCACCGCGGAGCGCCCTCTCCAGGGCAGCGGCATCGGCACGCGTGGAGCCCTCACGGACGAACACCCGGTGCGCGACCCGGCGGTAGCCGCCGGCGGCGATCTCTTCGAGGACCCCCCCACCGGGGCTGTAGACCTGCGCCACGACGTCTGGTTGCAGCGCCAGGATGCTGTAGTCGTAGTCCCACTTCGTGTGCCCCGGCCGCAAGGGCACGTCGCGCGGCGGGAGGTGCGCGATCACCGGGTCGCTCTTGCCGAGCAGGTCGACGGCGGGACGCTCGGAGAAGTACGGCAGCGCACCCGCCCACACGACGGCGATGACCGCGTCCGGCTCGGTGCTGTCGCGGAGGGCCAAGGCGTAGCGAGCCATGCGGGCGTCATCGGGGACCGCTGCACCTCCGGTGCTGACCCACTCGCCGAAGGCCTGCCCGTTCGCGGCGAGCACCACTGCGGCCGCGAGGAGAGCGGCCGCCGGGCCGGGCGACCACCGGATCCTCGTGGCCGCGACCACGACGAGCGGGACCAGCACCGTGGCGACCACGGCGAGGCCCGCCGAGCGGGGCTCGGCCTGGAGGAGGCGCAACGGCAGCCACGTCTGGCGCAGCTGCAGGGCCACCACGACGGAAGCCACGACCGCCAGGGCGGCGGCCGCCCGGTGCTGTAGCGGACGCGGCGCGGCGACGACCGCCGCGATCCCTCCGGCGGCGAGGGTCATCAGCACCGGCAAGCCGGTCGCGAGGTAGCGGTTCGAGTAGCCCATCCACTCCCAGGCGTCGCCACCCACGTACATCGAGTACGCCGCCTGGACGGCGAAGACAGCGGCGAGGAGCCAGACGGCGGGGTCGGGCCGCCGGTGGAGCACGAGCAACAGCACGGCGAAGGCCAGTCCTGCCCACAGCTGCAACGCCGTCGAGTAGCCCAGCGCCGCCACCCCCCTGGTCAGCCGTTCGCCGAGCTCCACGCCGCCGAGCTTCAGGTAGTAGGTGTTCGGCAACGCCTCGTCGTAGTAGGCGATGCGGAACAGCGTGTGGCCCGCGAACGCAGCGGCAAGGCCCCCGATGCCCGTAGCAGCCACGACCACGCGACCCCGCGCGGGCTGCCACGCCGCGAAGAGGGCGACCAGCCCGAGGGGAGCGATGGCGTCGGTGCGGGTGAGCGCGCCGAGGACCATGACGAGCGCGAGCAGCGCGACGTCGCCGGCCGAGAACCGGTCCCGGAGCCGCAGCGCGAGGAGGACCGCACACGAGATGAGCAGGGCCACCAGACCGACCTCCATCCCACGCAGCGTCCAGTACACGAGCGGGTAGGAAAGCGCGACCAACCACACCGCCAGCGCCGCCGCGTGGGGCAAGCCGCTCAGGACCCGGCGCGCGATGGCGCGCACCACGACGAGGTCGGCCAGGAGGACACCCACCCCGCTGAGCATCACGAGCAGCGACACCTTGGCAGTCGGGACGGGTACGAGGTGGAGCAGCGCCATCCACAGCGTCCATGCCAGGTTGGTGTAGCCCTCGACCTGGTCGGCGCCGGGGAACCACACCAGGCCGTGCCCCTCCGCCAGCGTGCGGGCGTAGGTCAGCGAGATCATCCCGTCGTCGAACAGCGAGAAGTACCTCTCGCCGTCCACCTCGAACCCGCTCCGCCAGACGAAGGCGAGCGAGGAGCACAGGCTGACCGCCAGCGTCAGCCA
The DNA here is from genome assembly GCA_040905815.1 of Acidimicrobiales bacterium. Lineage (GTDB taxonomy): Bacteria > Actinomycetota > Acidimicrobiia > Acidimicrobiales > CADCSY01 > CADCSY01. The sequence goes on along the minus strand of JBBDQT010000086.1, from coordinate 22,562 downwards.
GAGCGCCCGCCGGGAGGAGGGCGCCGCGTCCGCCCCCGTCGTCATGGGGCACCACCATAGGATCGCCCGGTCGCCATGGGTCATCTCGGGACGTCCGCTACCGTTCGGGGCGCATGTCGACGACCGAGACCGCTCCGATCCCGGTTCGGGTCGACGAGGACGAGGTCCTCGACGTCACCGTCGTCCTCCCCGTCTACAACGAGGAGGGCCACCTCGTCGCCGAGATCGACCGGATCCGCGCCGCGCTGGAGGCCTCCGGGAAGTCCTACGAGATCCTCGTCGTCGACGACGGGTCCGACGACGGCTCCGGCGAGCAGCTGCGGACGATGGAGGGCATACGCCTCATCCAGTTCCGCCAGAACCGTGGGTCGGGCAGCGCCCGCAAGGCCGGCACCCACGCGGCGCGCGGCCGGGTGGTGGTGTGGACCGACGCCGACATGACATATCCCAACGAGCGGATCCCCGAGCTCGTCGACGAGCTCGAGGGCTGGGACCAGGTCGTGGGGGCGCGCACGTCCGAGCAGGGCACCGCCAAGGCGGCGCGGGTCCCCGCCAAGTGGGTGATCCGCAAGCTCGCCAGCTACCTGACGGAGACGAAGATCCCCGACCTGAACTCGGGCCTGCGCGCCTTCCGGGCCGACGTCGCCCGCCAGTACCTGCACCTCCTGCCGCCCGGGTTCTCGTGCGTCACGACGATCACCATGGCGTTCCTCGCCAACGGCTACTCGGTGAAGTACATCCCGATCGAGTACCGGGAGCGAGCGGGCACCTCGAAGTTCCACTGGTGGAGGGACACCAAGCGCTACCTGATCCAGGTGATCCGCCTCGTGCTCTCGTACAACCCGCTCAAGGTCTTCCTGCCGCTCGGGGCGCTGCTGTTCGTGGTCGGGTTCGCCAAGCTCGGCTACGACCTCATCGACAAGGACCTCCGGATCGCCACGAACACGCTGATCGTGCTGTTCGCGTCGTTCCAGGTGCTCGCCATCGGCCTCCTCGCCGACCTCGTCGTGCGCCTGGCGAAGCCCCGCGACGAGATCGACCCCGCCTCCCTCTGAAGTGCGCGCCCCATGGCGGGGAAAGCGGCCCGCACGCTGCGGCTCCGAATGAGCACTCAAGGTAGGCGAGGTGGTCTCCGATGACCCCTCCATGTCGTCTGTAGACCTTGACGCGCGTTCGCCCCGACATGCCACGAACCGGGCAGTCGCCGCACTTGTCACCGTCGCCCTGGCCGCGGCCCTGCTCGCCAGCGGCGCCCAGCCCGCAGCCGCCACGGTGCTCGTCACCGACGCTCAGCCCGCCGCTGCGGCCCTCTCCGCCCCGGCCGACGCCGAGCTCGAGTTCCTCCAGCTCCTGAACCAGACCCGAGGCGCCCACGGGCTCGGGCTGTTGAAGAGCGACGCGCTCATCGTGCCCGTCGCTCGCGACTGGTCGGGAGCGATGGCGGCGTCCAACACGCTGTCGCACCGCCCCGACCTGCTGTCCCAGATCGAGTCCCGGGTCACGACCGACTGGCTGCGCATCGGGGAGAACGTAGGCCGGGGCGGCAGCGTCGGCTCCCTGCACACCGCGTTCATGAACTCCCCCAGCCACAAGGCCAACGTGCTCGGCGACTACAACCGGGTCGGCATCGGCGTCGTCAACGCCGGCACCACCATCTGGGTCACGTTCAACTTCTTGAAAGGCGCCGACATCAACGGTCCCACCGGTGCCGTCGCCGGTCCCGTCTACGACGACGTCGCGACCCGGGGCATCGAGCACGCCTGCCCCCGCGCCAGCACGCTGCTCACCTCGTTCATCGACGTGGCCACCACCGCCCACGCCTCCTCCATCGGCTGTGCCGTCTCCTGGGGCGTGGCCAGCGGCCAGACCCCGCTCCTGTTCGCCCCCACCGGCCGGGTGACCCGCGCCCAGCTCGCCTCCTTCGTCGCCCGCATGATCGAGGCCGCCGGCACGGCGCTCCCCGCCTCCCCGCGTGACGCCTTCAGCGACGACGACTCCTCCATCCACGAGCTGCGCATCAACCAGCTCGCCGCCCTCGGGGTGGTCACCGGCAAGAGCGCGGGGCGCTACGCACCCAACGACGTCGTGGACCGGGCAGCGATGGCGACGTTCCTGGTACGGGCCCACGACGTGGCGGCTGCCAAGCCTCTCGCCGCCGGCTCCGACGCCTTCGGCGACGACAACGGCACCACCCACGAGGCGAACATCAACAAGGTGGCCGCCGCGGGGTTCGCCGGCGGGACCCGCCGAGGCGTGTACGCCCCCTCCGCCGCCGTCCAGCGGGGCCAGATGGCCACGTTCCTCTCCCGCACGATCGATCTGCTCGTCGCCTCCGGCGACACCGACGCCCGCTAGCCCGGCCGGGATGGCCCGGCGAGCTCGACGAGTCCATGCCGGGTCGCGTCCACCGGATTGCGAGCGCGCAGCCGGCCTGTCATGACCGACTCACAATCTCTCGACGCCCTCAGCTCGTGACTCGGACAGCCGGCCTCTGGTGTCCAAGATGCGTCGCGATCTCTGCACGACCGCGTCGTAGTCAAACTGATCATGATCTGTCACGATCACGACGAGATCTGCACGCTCGAGCAGGTCGAGGTCGATCTGCCGGTGGTGCGTGGCGCCTGCTGCCGAGCAGGTATCGACGAACGGGTCGACGGTAGACACCATGGCGCCTTGTGCATGCAGCTGCTCGATGATCGGGAGGCTCGGAGCTTCGCGGATGTCTGCCACATTGGGCTTGTAAGAGAGTCCCAAGAGAACGATGGTTGATCCGTTGACCGCCTTCTTGTCACGGTTCAGTGCTGCAGTCACACGCCGGACGACGTAGTGGGGCATGTGCTCGTTGATGTCATTCGCGAGTTCGATGAAGCGAAAGCTCTCGCCGAGGTGCTGCTTGACTCGCCATGACAGATACGTCGGGTCGATGGGAAGGCAATGGCCGCCGACACCCGGTCCCGGCGTGAAACGCATGAAGCCGAACGGTTTCGTGGCCGCTGCATCGATCGCCTCACTCACATCGATCCCGAGGTCATGGGCGAACATGGCGATCTCGTTGACCAGAGCGATGTTGACGTGCCTGAACGTGTTCTCGATCACCTTCGCGAGTTCGGCGGTGCCACATCCAGACACCGGGACGGTCTTGGAGACGAAGGCATCGAAGAACGCCCTCGTCACCTGCAAGGAGGCCTCGTCGATGCCAGCCACGATCTTCGGCGTGTTCTCCAGCCCGAAGCTGGGGTTTCCGGGATCGATCCGTTCCGGTGAGTACCCGAGGAAGAAACCGTTCCCGGCCAAGAGTCCCTCTGCAGAACCAGCTTCCAGGATCGGCGCGACCAGTTCCTCTGTCGTGCCGGGATAGGTCGTCGACTCGAGCACCACGAGGCAGTCCTGTTTCAACCGTGGAGCGAGCATCTCGGCAGCAGCCTCGATGAAGGAAAGATCCGGCCCACCCTCGCGGAGGGGCGTAGGCACACTGATGACCGCGACATCGAAGTCACCGAGGGCGTCGGGATCCGACGTCGGCCGATAGCCGGCCGCCAGTGCAGCCTTCAGCACGCTGTCGGGAACGTCCTCGATGAAGCTCTGGCCCGCGGCAAGCAGCTGGGTACGTTGCCGATCCGTGTCGAGGCCAACGACGCGAAAGCCTGCCTCGGTGGCCCTCATCGCCAAGACGAGGCCGACGTAGCCCTGTCCGAGGACAACGATCCGAGCGGTGCGGTCATGGAGGCGCTGGAGCAACACGTCGGTCCTACTCATCTGTGGGCGTCGGGGTGCCCCATGGTAGTGCGCTACTGTCATGCATTCGTAATGAGCGGTCCACGAGCAGTGCTGTGTTCCGGGGCGAAAAGTCGGCAAAAATGGCCACTGCTAGCGGATTTTGCTCCGGCCACACGTCGCCTTGGCCGGCTGCGGCAGCAGGTCGGAACATGACGATCATGTAACGAAACCGACGATGGCCTACGGGGCGAAGCGAGCGCATGCGGATCCGAGTCGACGGAAAGCAGTTCGTGCAAGGCCAGCAGCGGCTTCCCATTCGCGGCGTCAGCTACGGCACCTTTCGGCCGCGGGCAGCCGACGGGGCCCGGTTCCCGGCGCGCGAGCAGGTGAAGCACGACTTCGCCGCCATGAGCGACGCGGGCTTCAACGTGGTGCGCACCTACACGGCGCCGGCACCCGACCTCCTCGACCTGGCCGCCGACTGGGGCCTGACCGTCTTCGCCGGCGTGTTCTGGCCGGACTGGCGCCACCTCGTCGGCTCCTCGCGACGGGCCGTTCGCAGGATGGTCGGCGAGGCGCGCGACGAGGTGCGCCGCACGGCTCGGGCGCTGGCGGGGTCGGAGCAGGTGTTCGCCCTGTCGCTCGGCAACGAGGTCCCTGCGGACGTCATCCGGTGGATGGGCTCCGGCTCGGTGGCAGATGTCATCAGCGAGCTGGTCGAGGTCGTGCGCGAGGAGGACCCAGAGCGCCTCGTGACCTACGCCAACTACCCGACTGCCGAGTACCTCCCGCTCGACGACCTCGACTTCTTGACCTTCAACCTCTTCCTCGAGCAGCGCGTCGACTTCCGGCGTTACCTCACCCGGTTGCACAACCTCGCCGGCGACCGGCCGCTGGTGCTCGGTGAGATGGGCCTCGACTCGGGTGGTACCGAGCGAGGCGAGAACCGGCAGGCAAGTGCGCTCGACTGGCAGCTGGAGACGGCGCTCGAACGGGGCGTGGCCGGCACGTGCGTCTTCTCCTGGACCGACGAGTGGTGGGTCGGCGACCAGGCGGTGAGGGGCTGGCACTTCGGGCTGACCCGGCAGGATCGATCGCCGCGTCTTGCTCTCGACGTGACCGCGAGGTGGAACGGCATGACCGTCGCCGACCTCGACGACGAGTGGCCGTCGATGAGCGTGGTGATCTGCGCCTACAACGCCGCCGAGACCATCGACGAATGTCTGCGCCACACGTGCGGGCTCGATTATCCGGGCCTCGACATCGTGGTCGTCGACGACGGCTCCACCGACGACACCGCCGAGCTGGCCGAACGCCACCCGCTGGCACGCGTTCTGCGCATCCCGCACGCCGGTCTCTCGGTCGCCCGGAACGAGGGCTTCCGCGCCGCGCGCGGAGAGATCGTGGCCTACCTCGACTCCGACGCCTACCCCACGCCCGAATGGCCCTACTACCTCGCGCTGGCTTTTGACCAGCGAGACGTCGGCGGTGCCGGCGGGCCCAACGTGCCGCCGCTCGACGACCCGATCGGTGCCAAGGTGGTGGCGCAGTCACCCGGCGGGCCGGTCCACGTGCTGACTGCGGACGACCGGGCCGAGCACGTCCCCGGCTGCAACATGGCCTTCTGGAGGCACGTCCTCGAGGAGGTCGGTGGCTTCGACCCGATCTACACGGCCGCCGGCGACGACGTCGACCTGTGCTGGAAGGTGCTCGACCGCCGCTGGGTCATCGGCTTCCACCCGGCGGCACTCGTCTGGCACCACCGCCGGCCGGGCCTGCGCCGCTACCTCCGCCAGCAACGCGGCTACGGCCGTGCCGAGGCTCTGGTGGAGGCTCGCCACCCCGATCGGTTCAGCTCGATCGGCACCGCCCGCTGGCACGGCCGCATCTACAACTCCCTCGTCCCGGCCACGGGCCGGCCACGCATCTACCACGGGGTCTACGGTTCAGCGGCGTTCCAGAGCGTGTACCAGGGCGGTGGACACGCCCTGGACGTGGCCCATCAGGTCGGGGTGCCATTCGCCGCCGGCGCCACGATCACGGCGCCGCTCGCGTTGCTCTCGCCGTGGCTGGCGCTGCCGGCGGTGCTCGGGGTGGTGATGCTTGCGGTGCTCGGCTTGGTCGACGCCTGCCGGGCGAGGCCGCCGAGACGCCTCCAGGGCAGCCCGGCCGGCTTCCGGGCCGGCGTCGCCGCCCACCACCTCCTCCAGCCGCTGGTGCGAGCTTGGGGTCGGCGCCGCGGCGCCCCGCACGCGCGGCGCGACCTGCCTCCGGCGGTTCCCCTGCCCGGGCCGGCGCAGAAGCGACCGGGCGGCGTCGTCCTGCTCCCCGAGGCCCGGCCCCGCCCCGAGATCACAGCAGCCGCCGTCGACGTGCTGCGCCGGAAGGGCAGGCGCGTGGGCGCGCCCACGGGATGGGAGGACCACGACGCCCGGCTCGTGCTCTCGATGCTCCTGTGCGGTGAGCTGCTCACCAGCAGCCATCCCATCGGCAGCGTGCAGCTCCGGATCCGTCCGAGACCGCGCGTGCCACGCCTGGCCACGCTGGCACCCCTGCTCGTCGGGACTGCCATGGCCATCCCGCTGCTGGGCGTAGGTCTCGTGGGTGTCGCCGCGCTCGACCTCGGGTGGGGCTGGTGGAGAGCCCGGTCGATCCTGCCGGCCACGATCCGCCGGAGCGCGGCGTGACCGGGACCACCGTCAGGAAGGTCAGCATCCGGGAGAACCTGAAAGCCTGGCCGCTGACGCTGCCCTATCTCCGTCCGCACAGAGGACTGGTGGCAGTCTCCGTGCTCCTCATGACGGCCGGGGCGGGAGTGGCGTTGCTCGAGCCGTGGCCGGTCGCGCTCATGGTCGACAGCGTCCTGGGCGACAGACCGCTGCCGGGGCCGCTCGGTTCCGTCGCCGGCTCCTCCATCTGGTCCCAGGTGAGCGTGGTGGTGGTCCTGCTGCTGGTGGTCACGCTCTTGACGCACGGCCTCGGGGTCGTCAGCGACTACGTGAACACCAAGATCGAGCAGCGCATGGTGCTCGACTTCCGGAGCGACCTGTACCAGCACGTGCAGCGACTGTCGTTCGACTACCACGACGACCGGCTCACCGGTGAGCTGATGGGCCGCATCAACGGTCAGGCGTCGTCGGTGGGCGGCGTCACCGTCGCCGCCTTCCCGCTCGTCCAGAGCGCCCTGACGCTCGTCGGGATGTTCTGGGTGGCCTTCCGGCTCAACGCCCCGGTGGCCCTGCTGTCGCTGGCGGTGGTTCCCTTCATCTACTACTCGACGGGCTACTACGGGTCCCGGATCGGCCCGGAGGTGCGCAAGGCGAAGGGTCTGGAGATCCGGTCGATGCACCTGGTCCACGAGGCGGTCCAGATGCTGCGGGTCATCGTGGCGTTCAACCGCGAGCGGGACGAGTTCCGGAAGTTCCGGGAGCAGGGCGAGGAGGCCGTCGACGCCCGGATCCGGGTGACGGTGAGGCAGACCGTGTTCAACCTGGTCGTCAACCTCATCACCGCAGGTGGCACGGCAGCGGTGCTCGGCCTCGGCGCCTACCAGGTCCGCAGTGGCAACCTCAGCGTCGGTCAGCTCCTGGTGCTGCTCGCCTACATCAGGTCCGTCTACACCCCGCTCGAGACCATCAGCACGACGATGAACTCGATCCAGGAGCAGCTGATCGGGTTCGAGATGGCGCTCGAGCTCCTCGACACCGCGCCCGAGGTGGTCGCGAAGCCCGACGCCCGCCCGCTGCCGGCTGTGGCCGGCGCGGTGACCTTCGAGCACGTCTCGTTCACCTACAAGGGGCGCGAGCGCACGCTCGAGGATCTCTCCTTCGAGGTCGCCCCCGGAGAGTCCGTCGCCATCGTCGGTCCCACCGGGGCGGGCAAGAGCACGCTCATCAGCCTGCTGCCCCGCTTCTACGACCCGGGCGCCGGGCGGATCCTCGTCGACGGCGTCGACATCCGCGACGTCACGCTCGACTCGCTCCGCACCCAGATCAGCATGGTGCTCCAGGAGCCACTCCTCTTCAGCGGGATGATCGAGGACAACATCCGGTACGGCCGCCCGGAGGCCACGCAGGACGAGGTCCGCGCCGCGGCCAAGGCGGCAAATGCCCACGACTTCATCATGGAGCTCCCCCGGAGGTACCGGACGAAGCTCGGCGAGCGGGGCTCCAAGCTCTCGGGCGGGGAGCGGCAGCGCCTCTCGGTGGCCCGCGCGTTCCTCATGGACGCGCCGATCCTCGTCCTCGACGAGCCGACCTCGGCGATCGACTCCCGCACCGAGGCCGTGATCCTCGAGGCACTCGGCCGACTCATGGAGGGCCGGACGACGTTCATGATCGCCCACCGCCTCTCCACGGTCCGCAACGCGGACCAGATCCTTGTGGTGAACGACGGCCGGATCATCCAACGCGGCACCCACGAATCGCTGATCGGCGTGGAGGGTCTCTACCGGCTGCTGCACGAGGCCCAGGCCGGGCGCTCCGTCGGCTTCTTCACGCCGGTGATCGAAGACGGCGATGCGCCGGCAGCGGTGACGGGCGGACACCTCACCCAGGGCGGGGAGCCAGTCGACGTCGTGAAGGCGCTCGACGTGCTCACCGAGGACCCCGGCGCCGGCGAGCGCGGGATCGAGCGCCCCGAGCCCGCGGCGCGACCGCTCACCGCCGGTGCGCGCGATCAGTCTCCCGACTCCCGCCTCGATGGCCTCCGACGCCGGGTGGAATCGCTCCTCGCCGGAGGGGAGAGGCGATGACCCGCCCCCGCATCGTGGTGCTCGGGATGATGACGAAGATGCCCGTCGGCGGCGTCGTCTGGCAGACCGTGCACTACCTCGTCGGGCTCGAGCGGCTCGGGTGCGAGGTCTGGTACGTCGAGGCGCACGGGGTGCACCCCACGGCCTTCTGCGCCGCTGACGGCGACCCCGGCACCGACGCGGCCGCCGCCTTCCTCCACCGCACCCTCGCTCGGTTCGACCTCGGCCACCGCTGGGCGTTCGAGGCCATGCACGACGACGGGCGCGTGGTCGGTCCGGCCGCGGCGTCACTCGGGGAGCTGTATCGGTCTGCCGCCGTCGTCCTCAACCTGCACGGTGGCACGACCCCGCGGCCCGAGCACGCGGCCTCCGGGCGACTCGTCTACCTGGAGACCGATCCGGTGCAGCTCCAGGTCGAGCTGCACGACGGCCGGCCGGAGACGATCGCCCTCCTCGAGCCTCACGTGGCGTTCTTCACCTTCGGCGAGAACTACGGCCGGCCAGGCTGCGGCCTGCCCGTAGGCGAGCGCTTCCAGTTCCACCCGACGCGCCAGCCGGTGGTGCTCGACCTTTGGGAGGAAGTGGCGCCCCCGGGGCCCAACTGGACGACCGTCGGCAACTGGCGGCAGGCCGGTCGGACGGTGGAGCTCCACGGCGAGGCCTACGCGTGGAGCAAGCACCTCGAGTGGTGGAAGGTCCGAGACCTGCCGCGCCGGAGCGGCCGTCCCATCGAGCTGGCGCTGACCAGGGTTCAGGCGCGCGACATCGAGCGCCTGGAGGCGCGCGGTTTCACCGTGCGCCCGGCCGGCGAGGTCTCCGCCGACCCCGACACCTACCGCCGCTACATCGCCGGCTCTCGCGGCGAGGTCACGGTGGCCAAGGACCAGAACGTGCGGCTGCGCACCGGCTGGTTCTCCGACCGGTCGGCCACCTACCTCGCCGCCGGGCGCCCCGTCGTCACCCAGGACACCGGGTTCAGCGAGTTCCTGCCCACCGGCGAGGGGCTCTTCGCCTTCGACACCAGCGACGACGCCGCGGCGGCGATGCTGGAGGTCGAGCGCGACTGGGACCGCCACGCCAAGGCGGCGGCGGGCATCGCGCGCGACCACTTCGACGCCGACATGGTGCTGGGGTCGTTGCTGGCGGAGCTGGGGGTCACAGCGTGACGGCGCCCCCGGTGCACTCCCGTTCGTCGGTCTGCGCGCTGGTGCCGCACTTCCGGTGCGAGCTGTGGCTCGGGCAGGCGCTCGAGTCGCTCCTCGACCAGACGCGCCCGCCGGATGCCATCGTCGTGATCGACGACGGCTCCGGCGAGCCGCCCGTCGACGTCGTGCGGGAGTACCCGGAGGTGACGCTGCTCGAGGCGGCGGACAACAGCGGCCCCTACCGCGCGGTGCAGGCCGTGATCGACCGCACCGACTTCGACTCCTACCTCTTCCAGGACGCCGACGACTGGTCAGCGCCGGAGCGGCTCGAGGTGCTCTTGGACGAAGGGGCCCGCACCGGCGCCGGCCTGATCGGCAGCCACGAGGTGCGGGTGTTGGTCGCAGAGGGCGACATCGTCCCGGTCCGGTACCCCCGCGACGTCAACGCGGTCCTGGCCGAGCGCCCCACGGCCTTCCCGCTGCTGCACCCGACGAGCCTCGTCGCAGGTGCGCTGGTGCGACGCCTCGGCGGCTTCGCCACCGGGATGCGTTTCTCCGGGGACGCCGAGTTCCTCCGCCGGGCCGTCCACCTCGCCCGCGTCGTCAACGCCGACCACTTCGCCTACTTCCGGCGCAAGCGGCCCGGCTCGCTCACCCTCGGTTCCGACACGGCCCTGGGATCGCCCGCCCGCCAGCAGGTCCAGGACGTGCTGGCCGCACGTGCCCAGTCCAACGCCGAGCGCGTGGCCGCCGGGCGGGCCCCCGACCTGCGGCCCTGGCGGGTGGTGCCCGGCGCCGTCCTCCGGCACCGGTGTGGCCCCCTGCTCAGCCGTGCTGGCGGCGGACCGCCGCGGACGTCCGCGACGGTCCGTCGCCAGAACGGGGTAGCCGAGCCCGGTGCGGCGGGCGGACCGGTGTTCTTGGTGGGTGCGCCTCGGTCGGGGCACACGGTGCTGGCCCTGGCCATCGGGCAGCACCCGCGGCTGGAGCTGTTGCACGACAGCCGCTGGCTGGCGCGCGCCGCCGCCGACGTGGAGCTGCGGCTCTGCGACGACGCCGCGCCGGCGCCACCCGACTGCCGCGCCGCGCTGGCCGACGCGCTGCGTACCGCCGCCCAGGGGGACGGCGGTCGCCGGCCCGTGGCGACTGCGCCCGACCTCCTTCCGGTGGCCCACGCGGTCGCCTCGCTGTTCCCCGACTCGCGCTTCGTCCACGTGGTGCGCGACGCCACGGCGACCGCAGCCGCGCTGGCAGGCGCGCCCACAGCCGACGGCTCGTTCTTCACCGCCGACGCGGCGTGGCGGGCGTGGGTGGCGGCAACCGCGGCCGGTCTCGCCCTGGAAGCCGCGCTCGGTGCGGACCGCGTCGTGCGGGTGCGCTACGACGAGCTCGTCGAGGATCCCGCCGGCACCGTCCAGCGCTGCCTCGCCTTCCTCGGCGAGGCCGCCGCTGCGGCCTGCGTGCGGCCCCTCACTGATCTCACCGCCCTTGTCGACGTCGACGCGCCGCCGGCGCCCGCCGCGCTGACCGAGCGCGTCGCCGAGCTCACTGACACCCTCGCGGTCACGGCACCGCCCGCAGAGCCGGCGGCGGCGGCTCGGCGGCACCTGGCCGAGTGCTTCCGGCGCGACTGGTCGAGCGGCCGTCCCGGCGCGTCGCTCGTGGAGCGGATGCGCGCGTTGGTGACCTCGGCGGTGCCGGAGGGCGCCACCGTCGCCGTCGTCAGCCGCGGTGACCCGCGCCTGGTCGACCTCGGCGGCCGGGTCGGGTGGCACGTCCCGCAGACGGACGGCGGCGTCTACGCCGGGCACCATCCCGCCGACAGCCAGGAGGCGGTCGCGCAGGTCGAGGCGCTGCGGAGCCGGGGCGCAGCGTTCCTCGCCGTGCCGGCGTCGGGCCTCTGGTGGCTCACGTTCTACGAGGGACTCCGTTCGCACCTGGAGGTGTCCGCCGCGCTCGTCGCCTTCCACGAGGAGGTCGGCGCCGTGTTCCGGCTCTCGCCGACGCCCCGTGCCGCCGACGACGCCAAGCCGGCGCCCGTGCAGTTCGTCCCCGTGCCCGCCCGCGTCTGGAGCGCAGCATGATCGTCATCACCGACGACCGACTGCCCGACGGGCTCGTCGCGCTGCAACGCGACGGCGACCCGGCCACCCGTGCCGTCGGCGCCGCGGTCGTCCGCACCGTCACCGGGCGCTTCGACGAGGCCGAGCACGCCTGGATCGACGCGATCGAGTCGCTCCGCGCCGATCTCGACGCCTCGACAGAGCAGGTCGACACCGCGCTCTGCAACACGCGAGGTGTGACGAAACCGTTGGTGGTCGGCGAGGTCGCGACGAAGCGGAGCAAGAAGGGCTTGTGGGCACTCGTGCTGTTCGCCCTCGTCCGCGAGCTGCGGCCGGAGCGGATGCTTGAGCTCGGCACCTGCCTCGGCGTGTCCGGTGCCTACCTGGCCGCGGCGGCCGCGCTCAACCGCGCCGGGACGCTGACCTCGCTCGAGGGTGCGCCGGCACTTGCCGCACGCGCTCAGGCGAACCTCGACGGCCTTGGCCTCCGCGGCGTGGAGGTGGTGCCCGGCCTCTTCCGGGACACCCTGCAGCCGGTGCTCGACCGAACCGGCCCGATCGACCTCGCGTTCGTGGACGGCCACCACGACGAGGACGCCACCCAGGTCTACTTCGAGCAGCTCCTGGCCCACCTCGCGGCGCCGGCCGTCGTGGTGTTCGACGACATCGCCTGGTCGGAGGGCATGGCCCGCGCCTGGGACGCGCTCGCCGGACATGCCGCGGTGCGCCTCGCCGTCGACCTCGACCGCATCGGCGTGTGCATCGTCGGCTCCGCCTCTCCGGGCGCGAGCCGCGCTGCCGGCGGCGGCCGGCGGGTCGCGCTCCCGAAGCTGACCACCATCGCCCGCCAGGTCCGCCCGCCGAGCTCTGCGGGGAGCGGCGCGGCCACCTCGCCCGCGGAGCGCCGATGACGACGGCTATCGTCGCCGGCGCCATCGCCAGCAAGGCGGGGAACGGCGGCGCGGCCTGGACCCGCCTGAGCTGGGCGCTCGGGCTCGCCCGTTTGGGGTTCGACGTGCACGTCGTGGAGCAGCTGGGGGCGGGGCCCGACCCCGCCTCCGAGGCGTGGTTTGCGGAGATCATGGGCGACTTCGGGCTCACCGGCCACTCGACGCTCCTGCGGGCCGACGGCACCACTGCCGTCGGTCTCGGCCGCGCGGCGCTGGTCGAGCTGGCGGCCACCAGCGCGCTGCTCGTCAACATCTCGGGCCACCTCGCCGACTCGGCGATCCTCAACGCCGCCGGCACGACGGTGTTCGTCGACCTCGACCCCGGCTACACCCAGCTGTGGCACGCCGACGGCACGGCCCCGCTCGCGCCGCACGACCACTGGTACACGGTCGGAACCCTCGTCGGCACCTCGCAGTGCCCGCTCCCCACCGGGGGCCTGCCGTGGCGACCGACGCAGCAGCCGGTCGTGCTCGACGACTGGCCGGTGCAACCGTCCGTCGTCTGCGACCGGTTCACCACCGTGGCGTCGTGGCGCGGCCCGTACGGCCCGGTCACGCTCGGCGACCGCACGCTCGGGGCCAAGGTCCACGAGTTCCGGCGCTTCCTCGACCTACCGCGCCTGGTCGGCGCCGAGCTCGAGCTGTGCCTGGAGATCCACCCGGCTGACACCGCGGACCGCGTCGACCTCGAGCAGCACGGCTGGCAGTTGGTCGACGCCGCGTCGACCGTCGGCGACCCGCACGCCTTCCGACGCTACGTGCAGGGCTCGCCGGCCGAGCTGTCGGTGGCGCAGGCGGTCTACGTCCACGCCGTCACCGGGTGGTTCGGCGACCGCAGCGTCCGGTACCTGGCATCGGGGCGGCCGGTGCTGGTGCAGGACACCGGCTTCTCGCGCTCGCTGCCCACCGGCGAGGGACTGCTGGCCTTCCACGACCTCGCCAGCGCAGCGGCCGGTGCGGCGGCCGTCGCCGACGACCCGGAGCGCCACGCCAAGGCGGCACGTGTCATCGCCGAGGAGTGCTTCGCCGCCGAGCGGGTGCTCGGGCGCCTCTGTGAGGAGGTCGGCGTTGCGCCCTGACCACCTCCGCATCCTGGTCGCCGGCATGGTCGCGGGCGTGCCCCACCACGGCGGCGCCACCTGGGCCGTGCTGCAGTGGGTGCTCGGCCTGCGGCAGCTGGGCCACGATGTCCTGCTCGTCGAGCCCGTCGACCGGCCCTCACCGGAGACCACCGCGTACTTCCACGCGGTGGTCCGGCGCTTCGGGCTCGAAGGTCGCGCCGCGCTGGTGGCCGGCGACCGGCACAGCATCGGCATGCCGTTCCTCGACCTGGCCCGAGCTGCGGCCCGCACCGATCTGGTCGTGAACGTCGCAGGCATGCTCCGGCACCCCGAGCTGGTGGAACCGTCACCGCTACGGCTGTACCTCGACCTGGACCCCGCCTTCACCCAGCTCTGGGAGAGCGACGGGATCGACATGGGAGTGGCCGGGCACACGCACTTCGTCACCGTCGGGCTGAACGTCGGCCGGCCGGACTGCCCGGTGCCGACCGGCGGCAGGGAGTGGATCCCGACACTGCCTCCGGTGGTGCTCGACCACTGGCCGGTCGGCGATCACGTGGGTCATCCCGCATTCACCACGGTCGCCAGCTGGCGCGGCTACGGATCGGTGGAGCAGGGCGGCATCCGGCACGGGCAGAAGGCCCACTCCTGGCGGGGCCTCGCAGACCTCCCGCGGCGAACCGCAGCACCGCTGCTGCCGGCGCTCGCCATCCATCCCGAGGAGGAGAAGGATGTCGCGCTGCTCGAGGAGCACGGCTGGCGATGGCTTGACCCGGCCACCGTGACCTCGACACCGGACACGTACCGTCAGTTCATCCGCGACTCGCTCGGCGAGCTCGCCGTGGCCAAGGAGGGCTACGTCGTGTCCCGGAGCGGATGGTTCTCCGATCGTTCGGCGTGCTACCTCGCCGCCGGTCGACCGGTGGTCGCCCAGGAGACGGGATGGAGCAGCCACGTCCCCGCGGGAGAGGGGCTCCTCGCCTACAGCTCCGTCGCCGAGGCCGCCTGCGCACTTGCCGAAGTCACCGCTGAACCGGAGCGCCACCGCCGCGCCGCGCGCCGGCTCGCGGAGGAGCGCTTCGCCAGCGACGTGGTGCTCAGATCTCTCTTGGAGGAAGTCCTATGACCCCGTCTCCGAATGCCCTGGTGGCCGACGCGTCGCCCGCCGAGCGCACGATCGCCCTCGTGCACCGGACGGTTCCCGCAGGGGAGCGCGTGCTCGTCGTCACCCGGGGCGACGACTCGCTCCTCGACGTGGGCGACACCTTGTGCATGCACTTCCCTCAGGCCGTCGACGGCTCCTGGCTCGGGTACCACCTCGCCACCGGCGGCGAGGTGGTCGCGCACCTCGAGCTCCTCCGTGGCCGCGGGGCGCGCTACTTCGTCCTCCCGACGTGGGCGCTGTGGTGGCTCGACTACTACGACGAGCTCCACCGCTACCTGGAAGGCGCGTGCCACCTGATCGCGTTCGACGAGGTGGGCGGCCTCGTGTTCATCCTCGAGCGTCCGGCGCCGTCCGAGCCGCGGGTCTCGGTGACGCCCGTCCTCCCGCCGCCCGTGGCCAAGAAGACGGCAAGGGCCAAGCGAGCCGCTCCTGCAGGTGCGTGCGAGCTCACGATCCGGGAACCGATCCACGCCACCTTTCCCGTCGCCGACGACGAGGCATACCTCCTCTCCGGGACGATCGTCGGGACGGAGACGGCTTCGGCCCGTGCGGTGCTCGTCGCGGTGGAGTTCCTCGACGAGGAGGGGGAGCCGATCCCGGGTCCGTACCGCCACCTCACCCTCTCGCCTCGGGAGGACGTCGGCTGGTACCGCTACTTCGAGACCAGGGCCGGGTCCTCCGTCCACCGGTTCACCTCCCTGCTCGAGCCGCCGGGACGAGCGGCCAAGGCTCGCCTGCGGTTCCGCAAGTGGGACCGTGCCGTCGCCGATCCGTTGTTCCTCGCCGGGCAGACCTCACTCGACGCGATCACGTCGCCCGCCCTCGCCCAGCGCACCGACGGGTCTCTCGACGACCCCGAGGCGCTCCGCCTGCTCGCTCGCCTGCAGCTCACCGAAGGGCGGCTCGGTGACCACACCTCGACGCTGCAGCGACTTGCCGTCCTCACGGGGACCGAACAGGCGACCGAGACCTACCGCAAGGCAGCCGGGACGCTGCGGGAGCTGGACACGACCTGGCTGCCGGTGCTGCCGGGACGCTCGACGGCGGCGACCTCGGCGGCATCGATCCGGCCCTGCCACCTCTTCAAGGTCAGCTACCCCTTCGAGAGCACGGGCGGGGCGATCCGGAACCTGAACGTGGTGCGGTCACAGCGCGACCTCGGCCTCGAGCCGTACGTGGTGACTCCTCTCGGCTACCCCGCCACACACGGCAGCGACGAGTTCCGCGACGAGCACGACGTCGACGGCGTCCGCCATGTGCACCTACGGGTGCACGGCGACGGCACCTCCCTGCCGGCTGACCGGCGGCTCACGCTCGACACCATCGCCACTGCCGCGATCATCCGGCGATGCGGCGCCGATCTCATCCACGCCGCTTCCGGCTTCCGGGGCTACGAGCTCGCCCTCAAGGGCATCGCGCTCGCCCGGCACTTCGGCATCCCGCTCGTCTACGAAGTCCGGTCCCTGCACGAGCACCTGTGGGGGTCGCCGCGGATGCGCGACAAGCTCGGGCGGGAGTGGACACAGCTGCGTATCGCGCAGGAGAACCGCTGCATGGGGGAAGCCGACGCCGTGGTGACGATCTCCCGTGCGATGCGCGAGGTTCTCGTGGCTCGCGGTGTGGCGGAGGACAAGATCACGATCATCCCCAACGCCGTCGACGTGGCGGCGTTCGAACCGGCGGCTCCCGATCTGCCGTTGAAGCGGCGCCTCGGACTTCCCGACGGCGCGCCGGTCGTGGGCTACATCTCCAACGTCTCGCATCGCGAGGGCCACGACGTGCTCCTCCGCGGCTTCGCTGCGGTGGCCCGCGTCCGAGACGACGTCCGCTGCCTCGTCGTCGGTGACGGCCCCGAACGAACCGGGATCGAGCGGCTCGCCGCCTCGTTGGGGATCGGGGACCGGGTCGTGTTCACGGGCGAGGTCGACCACCGCGAGATACGGCGGTACTACTCGATCATCGACGTGTTCGTCGTGCCGCGCCGACCCGACTACGCGGCCGACCACGTGACGCCCCTGAAGCCGTTCGAGGCGCTCGCGCTCGAGCGAGCGATGATCGTCTCCGACCTCCCGTCGCTGCGCGAGATCGTCGGCGAAGAGGAGCGAGGCCTGCTCTTTCGGCCCGAAGATCCCGCCGCGCTCGCGCGAAGGATCGGCGACCTGCTCGACGACCCGGCGCGGCGACGGACGCTCGGCGGCACGGGCCGCGCCTGGATCCTGCGCGAGCGCACGTGGGATCGCAATGCCGAGCGCTACCTCGAGCTCTACCAGTCGGTGCTCGGCTCCTTCGGCGATCGGGACCGAAGGATGCGGTCGTGACGGCGCAGGCCTCAGCGACCGCCGGCCGCGTGCGCCGTCTGCTGGTGCGTCGCCCCGACCTCCAGGCGGACGGCCTCGACGAGCCGTTCCATGGCCTCGGTCGATCGCTCCCGGAGCCAGGCGCGCGTCTGGTGAGGAATGCGTGGCAGGTAGGGGGAGAAGCGCGCCGGAAGGTGCGGGTCGGACAGGTTCGACAGCAGCTCCGGCCGGTCGATCATGTTCATGAAGTTGCGGTTCTTGTCGGTCGGCGACAGCACGAGCGACGGCACGCCGTACATGGCCGCCACGACCGAACCGTGGAACTTCATGCTGGCGAGCGCGGTGCACCTGCCGATGGCCTTGCACAGCTCGAGGACGTCCTCCGACCGCACGGTCTCCTTCCCCGGGAAAGAAAGCTCGTGCTCGACCGCCTCGTCAGCCGCACCCGTCCTGCCGGTGCCGAGCACGAGGTGGTGGAGGCGGTAGTCGAGCGCCGCGGCCTTCTCGCAGAGCCGCTCGATCCACAAGAGGTCGTCCCCCTCGTTCCGACGCTTGCGGGTGACGACCCCGAGGATGCGCTCCTCGACCAGTTCCACCTCGGGGAGCTCGAGCGAGCACACGAGGTCCGGTGCGCAGTCGACGGGCACGTTCGGCTGCAGGTGCTGCCGGATCCACTCGCGGCTCGGCTCGTCCCGGACGCCGATGTAGCGGACGTTCGGGTGTTGGATGAACGCCTTCATCTTGTCGACGACGTCGCGGGAGAAGCCGCCCCAGCGGGGGACGCCGATCCCGGTCAGGAACACCGGGCGCTCGAGGAACTCCGGGCGCCAGTACAGCTCCGACAGCTGCCACGGGATGATCAGGTCACCGCCGCCGATGACGATGGCGTCGACCTCGGCGACCACCTCGTCCACCGGTCGGGTGAAGTACGGCTTCTCGAGGATGTCGTGGAGCACGTCGACCTCGAAGTGGGGCGAGAGGAACTGCCGGTGGACGAGCATGAAGAGCTCGTCCCCGAAGTTCCCCCATCCGATGAAGCCGACCACGCCGATCCGCGGTTTCGGTGGTGCCGGTGCCATGTCGGTCATGACGCCATCTTCGCACTGCTCTGTGGCCGCCCATTCAAGGAGAGCTCCATGCGACAGCAGGTTCGACGGTGAGGACGAGACGTTTGTTGCGTGACGCGCAGACGCCGCTGGACGCGACCGTCGAGCTGGCGGTCCAGCTGGAGGCGTCAGGCTGGCAGGTCGGTGCCGGCCGACGGCCCGACCGCGAGGGGGTCCTGTTGGCGTACACGCCACCGGCCAGGGTCAATCCGTTCCAGGCGCTGCTCTACAGCCGCGCGCTCGACCACGGCGTGGCCACACTTCCGGTGAAGGCAGTCGCGGGGTTGGCTGAGCTCCCGTGGCCCGGCCGCGTCGTGTGTCATCTGCACTGGATCAGCAGCGTGCTCGGCGGCGCCCAGACCCCGGGCGAGGCGGACGATCTCGTGGCGGGGTTCGTCGAGGGGCTGGACGCGGTGCGGCGGCTCGGTCATCGCATCGTGTGGACGGCGCACAACGCGCTGCCGCACGACGCCCGGCATCTCGACCACGAGATCGCGCTGCGCCGCGAGCTGATCGGCGCCGCCGACGCCGTCCACGTGATGACCGACGACTCGGTTCGCCTGTTCCGGGAGTACGCCCCGCTGCCCGAGCACAAGGTCTTCCACGTCCCGCACCCCACCTATGCCGGCGCGTACCCCGACTTCGCAACCAGGGCGGAGGCGCGTAGCGAGCTGGCGGTGCGGCCCGAGGAGTTCGTCTTCCTGCTCTTCGGCTCACTCCAGCCCTACAAGGGGGTCGAGGAGCTGCTCGAAGCGTTCGACCGATTGTCGTCGAGGGCGGCCCGACCCGTTCGCCTCGTCGTCGCCGGCAATGCTCCCGATGCCCGCTTCGGCACCGAGCTGCGAGTGTGGGCGGCCGGGCGTGACGACGCGACGGCGGAGATCGCGCGCGTCCCGATCGAGGACGTGCAGTACTACTACCGGGCCGCCGACCTCGCGGTGCTGCCGTATCGCCGGGCGCTGAACTCGGGCGCGGCGATGCTCGCCATCACCTTCGGCCTGCCGGTTCTGGTGGCTGCTCGTGACGGGCTGGCCGGGCTGGCCGCCATGCCCGGAGTCCTGTCCTACGCGCCCGAGGAGGAGCACGGCTTGACCGACGCCATGGCCGCCGCCGCCGCCGCCGACCTCGGCCCGCTGCGCCGAAGCCTCGCCGCCATGGCCACACAGCTGACGCCGTCGGTGGTCTCGGATGCGTTCGTCACCGGGATGCTCGCCATGCTCGGCTGGCCGCGCGAGCTGCGGCGGTCCGCATGAGGGTGCTCTGCGTGGCCGGGGCCCGACCCAACTTCATGAAGATCAAGCCGGTGCTCGACGCGCTCGAGCGTCGGGAGGTCGAGACGTGCCTCGTCCACACCGGACAGCACTACGACCGCTCGATGAGCGACGTGTTCTTCCAGGAGCTCGGCATCCGCGAGCCTGATCACCAACTCGAGGTCGGCTCGGGGAGCCACGCCGAGCAGACCGGTCGCGTCATGGCCGCCTTCGAGCCGCTCGTCGACAAGGTGCGACCCGACGTGGTGGTCGTCGCCGGCGACGTCAACTCGACGATGGCCTGTGCCATCGTCGCCGCCAAGGCCGGCCCGCTGGTCGCCCACGTCGAGGCCGGGCTACGCAGCCGCGACTGGACGATGCCCGAGGAGGTCAACCGCGTCGTCACCGACCGCGTCAGCGACCTGCTGCTGGCGCCGTCACCCGACGCCGTCGACAACCTCGAGGCCGAGGGTTACCGTGACGATCAGATCAGGCTGGTCGGCAACGTGATGGTCGACACACTGCTGGTCAACCTCGACCGGGCCCGTGGGCGACCGGTGCTCGCTCGTCTCGGCGTCGAGCCGGGCCGCTACGGACTCGTCACCCTCCACCGCCCGGCCAACGTCGACGACCCCGCCACGCTCGCCGAGCTCATGGGCGCACTCGGCACCATCGGCGGCGAGCTGCCCCTCGTCTTCCCGGCGCACCCGCGGACTCGCGAGCGCCTGGCCACGCTCGGCGACGTCCCCGGTCTCCGGCCCGTCGACCCGCTCGGCTATCTCGACTTCGTCGCGCTCGAGGCCCAGGCCGCGGTCGTGTTCACCGACTCGGGCGGCGTGCAGGAGGAGACGACGGTGCTCGGCGTGCCGTGCCTCACCCTCCGTGAGAACACCGAGCGACCCATCACCATCACGGACGGGACCAACGTCCTCGTTGGGCGCGAGACCGATCGCATCGTGGCCGAGGCGCGCCGGGTGCTGCGCGACGGCGTGGCCGCCCGGCGCCCGGCGCTCTGGGACGGCCTCGCCGGGGAGCGGATCGCCGAGGAGCTGGTGTCGAGGGCCGATGCGGAGTGCTGCCCGCGACCCACCGACCTGCTCCGTGACTGACCTCGAGAACCCGACGCTGGATCTGGTCGCGGCGGCCCTCGCGGGCGACGAGGCCGTCGAGCTCAGCGCCTACGCCTACGCCACGAGCGCTCCGCTCCACCTCCTCCGACACCCGAAGATCGTCGGCGCCACGCCCGTGCTGCGCAAGGACCTCAGTCCCGGTGCTGGCCTCGCGGCGGTGGTTGGCACCAGGCCGGAGTTCCTGGTCGATCCGTTCCGGGAGATCACCGTGTACCGCCACGTGCTGCCGGACTGGCTCGGCTCGCCAGTCTTCTTCGGCGCCCTGGTAGATCCCGACGGGGATCGCTACTGGCTGTTCGTGGAGCAGGTCGGCGGGGTCGAGCTGTGGCAGATCGGTGAGCTCGACGTGTGGTCGAGCGTGGCGAGGTGGTTGGGGTCGATGCATGCGGCCCGGTTGCACGTGACCGCCCCTCGATCGGTTCGGGATCGACTCGTCTCCTATGACCGGGAGTACTACCGCCGCTGGCCGGAGCGGGCTCGGGCCTTCGCCCCCTCCCCCGCGGCACGTCGGGGTCTCGACCGTGTCCTTCGGCGGCACGACGAGCTGGTCGACCGGCTCCTCTCCCTGCCACAGACGTTCATCCACGGTGAGCTCTATCCCTCCAACGTCCTTGTCGCCCATGGGGGTGACGCGCCCACGCGGGTGGCAACGATCGATTGGGAAACCGCAGCCGTCGGCCCGCCCCTGGTCGATCTCGCCGCGCTGACCGAAGGGTGGGACGAACCGCAGCGGATGACCCTGGTCGAGTCCTACCGGTCAGCCGCCGCCGCGGCGGGCGTGTCCGGGGACGCCGGAGCGCTGACTGACGCGGCGCTCGACGCGTGCCGCCTGCACCTCTGTCTGCGGTGGCTCGGTTGGGCGCAGGGATGGTCGCCGCCCCGTGAGCACGAGCGGGACTGGTTGGCGCTGGCCCTCCGACTCACGGAGCAGGTCGGTCTGTGACCCGGCACCTCATCGTCAACGCCGACGACTTCGGCCAGACGTCCGGGATCAACACCGGGATCGCCGAGGCGCACGAGCGGGGCATCGTCACCAGCGCCAGCCTCATGGTGCGGGGCGCTGCGGCCTGGGAGGCGGCGCGCTACGCCCGGGCCCATCCCGAGCTGAGCGTCGGGCTGCATCTCGATACGGGTGAGTGGGCGTACCGCGGCGGCGAGTGGCAGCTGGAATACGCCGTGGTCGACACCGAGGACGAGGCGGACGTGGCAGCGGAGGTCGACCGGCAGCTGGAGGCCTTCGTCGTCCTGACCGGTCGACCGCCCACGCACCTCGACAGCCACCAGCACGTTCACCGCAGGGGCCCGGTTCGGACCGCCGTCCGTCGCCGAGCTGCACGCCTCGGGATCCCGGTCCGGCACTTGACGCCCGGGATCACCCACTGCGGCGACTTCTACGGCCAGAACGGGGAGGGCGAGCCCTGGCCACAGGGGATCTCGGCGGACGCCCTCGTGGCGCTGCTGCGGGACCTACCGGAGGGCTGGACAGAGCTGGCGTGCCATCCCGGCTGCGGGACGGCCGAGCTCACCTACGGGCACGAGCGCGAGGAGGAGTTGGCGGTGCTCTGTTCCGGCGCGGTCGCCGCCGCCCTGGTGGAGGAGGCCGTCGTACTGCGGAGCTTCCATCACGTCACCATCGAGGGTGACGGGATCCCCCAACGAGACCGAGCCGGCTGACATCGATGCCGGCAAGGGCGTGGGCATGGACGACCTCCGGGCGAAGTACCTGAAGCGCTGATGCCGTGGCAGCTCGTGGTCGCTCCCGCCGCGGAGCGGACGCTCGGTCGCCTCTGAACGAGTGGCGACGTGCTTGCCGCCTCTCGTCCCGCCCCCGCAGCGCCGCTGCGCGCCCGAGCACCGCCGGACACGGGGCTCCGCGAGGTCTTGGGTGACGGTTGTGGGTCCGTCGTTTGATGCGGGTTGGTGAC
>JBBDQT010000085.1:0-7846 GCA_040905815.1 Acidimicrobiales bacterium | reverse complement strand
GACTGCTGCGAGTCGACCCACCTCGTGAGCAACCGCAAGCTCTACGTCGCGCTCGGGACCGTCGCCAACAAGCAGAGCCGGGTGGCGGGCACGAACATCGGTGGCGGGTACGCCACGTTCCCCGGGGTCGTGGGCACCGCGATCACCAAGGTGTGCGGCACCGAGGTCGCCCGCACCGGCCTCACGGAGCGCGAGGCCACCAGGGACGGCTTCTGCTTCCACGCGGTGACGATCCAGAGCACCACCGCAGCGGGCTACCTCGCCGACGCGGAGGCGATGACGGTCAAGGTCGTCGCCGAGCAGCGCAGCGGCCGCCTGCTCGGGGCCCAGATCGTCGGCGGTCGGGGGGCGGCGAAGCGCATCGACGTGTTCGCCACCGCCCTCCACACGGGGATGACGGTCGAGCAGATGACCCATCTCGACCTGGCGTACGCCCCGCCGTTCTCATCGGTCTGGGACCCTGTCCTCGTCGGTGCCAGGAAGGCTGCGGAGGCGGTCGCCGAGGGCCAGGCGACGGGCGTCCGCTAGGTGCTCAAGCTCGTGACCGCCGTCATCAAGCCTCACAAGCTCGACGACGTGAAGCAGGCGCTCAGGGCCTTCGGCGTGCACGGCCTCACGATCTCCGAGGCATCAGGCGCCGGTCGGCAAGGGGGCAAGACGGAGCTGTACCGGGGCGTCGAGTACACCGTGGACGTCATCCCGAAGATCCGTGTCGAGGTGCTGTGCGAGGGCGTCGACGCCGACGATGTCGCCCGCGTCATCGCCGGCGCGGCCAGGACCGGCAAGATCGGCGACGGCAAGGTGTGGGTCACGGGCGTCGACACGATCATCCGCATCCGCACCGGTGAGGTCGACGACGATGCCATCTGACCCGGACTCCGCTCCGTCGCCGGCGACGACGTCGGGGTGGGCGGTCCGCCTGACGGAGCGCCGGGCCCGGGTGCTCGACGGCGACGGGCGGGGGCGACCGTTGTGCAGGGCGCTGTCCGAGGCGACCGACGAGGTGCTGGCGGGGCTGTTCGCCGACGCGGCAGCGGGCTCGGTGCGGGGGGTCGCCCTCGTGGCGGTCGGCGGCTACGGCCGGCGCGAGCTCGCCCCGGACAGCGACCTCGACCTGTGGCTGCTGCACGACGGCCGAGGCGATGTGGCCACCGTCGCCGAGCGCCTCTGGTACCCGATCTGGGACGCCGGCCTGAAGCTCGGCCACGCCGTCCGCACCCCCCGCCAGGCCCTGGCCCTGGCCTCTGACGACCTGGAGACCGCCACCGCGGCGCTCAGCACCCGCCTCGTCGCAGGTGACGCAGCGCTGGCCGAGGACGTCGCCGCGTCGGCGCTGGCGCAGTGGCGCAAGCGCTCGGGGAGGTGGCTCGCGGATCTCTCCGCCGGCGTCGGCCGACGTCATCGGAGCGCGGGAGAGGTCGCGTTCCTCCTCGAGCCCGACGTGAAGGAGGGACGGGGCGGCCTGCGCGACGTCCACTCCCTGCGGTGGACCCACCTGGCGCGCCCCGTGCTCCTCGACGGCGACGACGAGGCGCTGACCGCCGCCGAGGAGACCCTGCTCGAGGTCCGGGTCGCGCTCCACCTCCTGCTCGGCGGCCGGCCTGGTGACCAGCTCCTCCTCGAGCGCCAGGACGAGGTGGCAGCCGCGCTCGGCGACACCTCGGCCGACGACCTGATGGCGAGGGTCGCCGCAGCTGCCCGGAGCGTCGCGTGGACGGGGGACGAGGTGTGGGGGCGGGTGAGCTCGTCGCTGACGGGGCCGTTCGGTCGGATCTTCGCGCGGGACCGACCGCTCGGGCCGGGCATCGTGCTGCGTGACGGCGAGGTCCACGTCGAGGCCGACGCCGACGTGGGAGGCGACGGGAGCCTCGTGCTGCGGGCGGCGGCCGCGGCGGCGCGGGCGGGCACGCGCATCGACCGTCAGAGCCTCGACCGCCTCGCGGCGGTCGCGCCGCTGTTGGACGGGCCGTGGCCGCCCGGGGCGCGGCAGGCGCTCGTCGAGCTGCTCGGCACTGGTCATGCCGCCGTCCCGGTGCTCGAGGCGATCGACCAGCGCCGGCTGCTGGAGCGGGTGCTGCCGGAGTGGTCGCACACCAGGTCGAGGCCGCAGCGCAACGCCATCCACCGCTTCACCGTCGACCGCCACCTGTGCGAGGCGGCCGCCAACGCAGCCGCGCTCGCCGACACGGTGGCCCGGCCGGACCTCCTGCTGATCGGGGCGTGGCTGCACGACATCGGCAAGGGGCTGCCGGGTGATCACACCGTCGTGGGCATGGAGCTGCTCGCGGGCATCGCCGAGCGGATGGGCTACGCCCCTGACGATGTCGCGGTCCTGGTCGACCTCGTCCGCCACCACCTCCTGCTGCCCGACGTCGCGACCCGGCGCGACCTCTCTGACGACGACGTGATCGACGGTGTGGCCGAGGCGGTGGGCTCGCTCGGGACGCTCGAGCTGCTGGCGGCGCTGACCGAAGCCGACGCCGTGGCCACCGGCCCTGCGGCATGGGGGCCCTGGAAGGCGGAGCTCGTCGCTGCGCTCGTCGACCGGGTCGCTCACGTCCTCCGGGGCGGCGTCGCCGGCGAGGTGACGGGCGAGCGGTTCCCCGGTGTCGACATCGCCGCCCTCCTCGCCGCAGGCACCTCGGCGGTGCGGGGCGAGGGGCACCGCCTCACCGTCGTCGCCCCCGACCGCCCCGGCCTCTTCAGCAGGGTGGCGGGCACTTTGGCGCTGGCGAACCTGACCGTGGTCGGCGCCGACGCCGCGTCGGCCACCTCCGACGGGGGCGCTCCGATGGCCGCCTCCTGCTTCCGTGTCGCGCCGGGTGCCGGTCCGGTCGACTGGGACGCGGTGGCGACCGACGTGCGGTCGGCGATCGCCGGCCGGATCGCCCTCGACGCCCGCCTCGCCCAGCGGGCCCGCAACCACCGGCGGCCCTCCGCGGTCCGGCGGCTCGCGGCGCCACCCCACGTCCGGGTCGACAACACCGCTTCCGGGACGGCGACGGTCGTGGAGGTCCGGGCGCTCGACGGGATCGGTGTCCTCTACCGGATCACCCGCGCCCTGGCGGACCTCGACCTCGACATCACCGTGGCCAAGGTGTCCACGCTCGGCACCGAGGTCATCGACGCCTTCTACGTGCGCACCGCGTCGGGCGCCAAGCTCACCGACCGGGACCACATGCGCGAGCTCGAGCGGGCGGTGCTCCACCAGCTGTCGCTCGCGTGACGCTCGACCTCCCTGAGCCCACGCCCGTTACCCTCAGCGGCGATGGCGAACGGCGACGACGTGCCGGTAGGGACACCCTTTGGCGAGCCGCCGAGCGGACAGGTCTCGGCAGCCGACCTCGTGCGGTGGAGCGAGGCGTTGAGCGGCATCGCCAGGACCGGCCTCGGGTTCACCGAGAGCCTGTACGAGCGGGAGCGCTTCGAGGAGGTCCTCAAGGTCGCGGCCGACATCCGCACCGCCGCCGGCAGCGAGCTCCAGGAGGAGTCGCTCTTCGAGGAGTGGATGAAGGTCGTCGGCCAGGGTGTCGCCGGCTACGTCACGCCCAAGGTCGCCATCGGCGCGGTGGTGGGGAACGACCGGGGTGAGATCCTGCTCGTCCAGCGGGCGGACTCCGGCGTGTGGCTGTACCCGACGGGCTGGGCCGACGTCGGCTACTCGCCGGTCGAGGTCGCCATGAAGGAGGTCGAGGAGGAGACCGGGATCATCTGTGAGCCCCAGCGGCTCATCGCCGTGCTCGACGGGTTGCGTCTCGGCTTCACCCGCATCCCGCTCTACAGCATCGTGTTCCACCTGACCGCGGTGGGCGGCGCGCTGTCGGCCCACCCGCTCGAGTGCGCCGACGCCGGCTGGTTCGCCGAGGATGCGCTCCCCGCGCCGCTCGCGGGCGTCTCCGGCTGGGGCCCGCTCGCCTTCGCCGCCATCAGGGGCGAGGAGCCCGACGTGCTCTTCGACACGCCCCGTGAGCCCCTCTGGCGCGACGGTTGACGAACGCCGTCCGTCGCCCGAAGCGGCGGTCAGAGCTCGGTGAGCTGGTCGAGGAGGGCGTGCACGATCGACGTGGCGCCGCCGGTGCGCTCCCAGTCGTCACCGATGCGCTCGTGGTCGGCGAGACCCGAGGCGTCTGGTGCGATGCCGAGCGCCTCGGTGACCGCGGCAGCCAGCGTGGCGGGCTCGGCCTCCTCACCGAAGGCGGGGAACGCCTCAAGACCGTCCCAGAGCCCCTCGGGCGGCTGCAGCGGCTCGTCGCCGCGTGCCACCGCCAGGGCCACGGTCGGGAAGACCTCCAGCGTCGCGACCGCAGGTGGTCGCTGGTAGCCCGGCACCGGGTGGAGGCGCCACTCGATGGTCGCTCCGCCGGGGCCGTCGTCTCGCAGCCACACCTGCGAACCGTTGACGTAGGCGTCGGTCGGCTCCCCGAAGCGCTCGTCGAGGGCGACGACGATCTCTGGGGTGAGCCGCCACACGCAGGTGGGGACGAGGGCGGGCACCGTCGGAGCGTAGATCCGGAGGAGCGCGAGATCGACCCTGCTCACCGGGGCGGGGCCGGCGCTGCGAGGATGGCTCCGTGCAACACCGCCTGTGCGACGTCGTCGCCCTGATCGCCGTCGTCGCCCTTGCCGGGTGCTCCGGCGGTGACGACAGGGAGGTGTCGCTCGAGCGCGAGGGCGGCGAGGTTCCGACCACGGCCTCCCCGCAGCCCGCGGACCAGGAGGCGACGGATCCGCCCCCGTCGACTGCCCCCGCCGCGACCTCGGGGGTCACCGTGGCCGACGCCCAGCCGGAGACGCCGAGCTGTCCGCCGATCCCTCCGGCGCGCAGCCCCGATCCGGACCGGCCGAGCTACGTCATGGACGTCGACGTGCGCCCCGAGAAGGGTGTGGTCGAGGGCAGCACCACGGTCCACTTCACGCCTGACCTGCCCACCGATCGGCTCGTCTTCCGCCTCTGGCCGAACGGTCCCCGGCCGTCCGCCGCCGGTGCGCGCCTCGAGGCGGGACCGGTCTCCATGGGCTCGGGCGGCCCGGTGCCGAGCGAGCAACCCGACCCCACAACGCTCGTCGTGCCCCTCGGCCGCGAGCTCGCCGCTGGCGAGCGGGTCGATGCGACGGTGCCGTGGACCCTCACGTTGCCCGGTGCCGCCAACGATCGCATCGCCAGCCAGGGCGGGGCGATCCGGCTCGGCTCGTTCTTCCCGATCCTCGCCTGGGAGCCGGGTGTGGGGTGGGCCATGGAGCCGGCGACGGCCATCTTCGCCGAGGCGTCGACGGCTCCGGTGGCCGACTTCAGCTACTCGGTGGGCGTCCCCGACGGCTACCAGGTGCTCGCCAGCGGTGTGTTGGAAGCAGGCCGTTGGACCGCACCCGCGCACCGCGACGTCGGCATCTCCGTCGGACGGTTCCGCATCGCCGAGGGCCAGGCGGGTGCCCCGCACCCCGTCCACGTCGTCGTCGGCGTGCAGGAGGGCGTCGAGGGGGACCCTGCCGCGTACCTCGACCGGGTGGTGCGCAGCCTGACCGACTTCGGCACCCGCTTCGGTCCGTATCCCTACCGGTCGTTCTCACTCGCCGTCACGCCGGGGCTGAGCGGTGGCATCGAGTACCCCGGCCACGTGCTCCAGGGCCCCGGCACGATCGGTCGCACGACGCCTCACGAGGTCGGCCACCAGTGGTTCTACGCCCTTGTCGGGAACAACCAGGGTCGCGACCCCTGGCTCGACGAGGGGCTCGCGTCGTGGGCCGAGGGCCGCTTCGAGGGCACGCTCGGCGAGTTCGCCTCCAAGGACATCCCCGCCTACGCCCGGGGCAGCGCCGGCCAGCCCATGTCGTGGTGGGAGGGCCGGCAGTCCGGCTACTACCGTGGCGTCTACATCCAGGGAGCGCTGGCGCTCGCCGCGCTCGGCCCGCCGGGCCTCGTCGACTGCGGGCTCCGGCTGTACGTCGCCGAGCAGGCCTTTGGGGTGGCCCGCCCCGCCGATCTCCTCCTCGCCATGCGCCAGGTCTTCCCCGACGCGGAAGCGACCCTCGCCCGCTTCGGAGCGTTCCCCTGACCCCGGTTGATCGTCGGCACGTCTGCGTCGACGTCGACGGAGGTGCTGGCGTTCCGGGTGCAGGACACCGCGCCATCCGCGCCCAGCTGCACCCAGAAGCCGACAGCCGGCGTTCCGGGTGCAGGACACCGCGCCATCCGCGCCCAGCTGCACCCGGACGGCACCGGGGCGGAGCCAAGGTGCCTTGGCCGCTACTCGAAGCGCTGGTCGCGCAGGAAGCGCTCGACCTCGTCGACGAGCGATGCAGGGGAGGGCTCGTCGTCGTCGAGCAGCCCGTGGTAGCGGGCCTCGAGGTGCGCGACGTACTCCCGCATCTCGTCGTCGTCGGCCACGACCTCGGTGACCTGGCGCTCGTAGGAGGCGCTCGCGATCTCGAGGTCGGTCGTGGTGACACCGACGGCGAGGATGTCTGCTGCCCGTTCGACCAGGGCGAGCGCCGCCTTCGGTGACGGGGCGCCGGGCACGTACGCCGGCACGCTGGCCCACAGCGAGGCCGCCGGCAGTCCGGCGTTGCCGCAGGCGTCCTGGAGGACGCCCACGATCCCCGTGGGCCCCTCGTAGCTGGACAAGCGGAGCCCGAGCCGGTCGATCAGGTCCTCGTCGACGGCGGTGCCGATCACCGACACCGCTGCGGTGTGGGGCACCTCGGCCAGGAGGGCGCCGAGCGTCAGGACCAGCTGCGCGTCGTAGTGCTTGGCGACGGTCACGACCTGCTCGCAGTACGTGCGCCACCGCAGGTGCGGCTCGTGGCCGACCACGACGATCGCGTCGGTGCCGGCAGAGGAACCCCAGGACAGCTCGGTGGCGGGCCAGACGATCTCCCTCGTGAGCCCGTCAGCGAGGTGGACCTGGGGGCGGGTGGCGGTGAAGTCGAAGAAGTCCTCGGCGTCGATGGTGGCGAGGGCCTCGGGCGCCCACCGGTCGCGCAGCCAGCGGGCAGCCGTGGTGGCGGCGTCGCCTGCGTCGTTCCAGCCCTCGAAGGCGGCGATGACCACCGGTCGTCGCAGCTCTGGTCGGTCGGACCACTGGAGGTGCTCCACGGCATCGAGGGTACTGGCAGGGTCCGCGGCAGCCGCGGCCCGCCCCGCTCGTCGGCGCGGTGGCGGCACAGGTGCCGCGGTCGGTCGGTCCGTGGTGGTTGGATGGCGGGGTGACGAGGGTGCTGCAGCGACGGTCGAGGACCCCGCTCGAGGAGGTGGGGGTCCGGCCGGACTACCGCTTCTCGTTCGCCAACGAGCGCACGTTCCTCGCGTGGATCAGGACGTCGCTGGCTCTCGTCGCCGGCGGGCTCGCGGTGAACGAGCTGCTCCCAGAGTTCGACGTACCTGGCGGCCGGCGCCTCCTCGGGCTGCCGCTCATCGCCCTCGGTGCGCTCATCGCCCTCACGAGCCTCCGGCGGTGGGAGGCCGGGGAGCGGGCGATGCGCCTGGGAGAAGACCTCACCCATTCGTGGCTGCAGCGTGTGGTCGCGTTCGGCGTGGGCATCGCGGCGGTGATCGCCGCCGTGTTCGTCGCCGTGGGGAGCCAGTCGGGGTGAGCGCGAGCGCGCCGGACGACTTCGGCCTCGCCAGGGAGCGCACGACGCTGGCGTGGACCCGGACCGGCATCTCCTTCGGGGTCTTGGGGGCCTTCCTGCTGCGCGTGCTCGTCGACGCGGGTTCGTCGGTCGTCGGGCTTGCAGTCGCGCTGGTCGCGCTCGGCTCGGTGGCATGGTTGTGGGGGTGGCGCGTCCCCGAGGCGCGCCCCGCCGTCGACACCCGCCTCGGGCGGTTGACCGTCAGGACGATCGGTCT
>JBBDQT010000084.1:0-1327 GCA_040905815.1 Acidimicrobiales bacterium | reverse complement strand
CGACCGGGTAGAAGATCTCGGCATCGATGCCCTGGCAGGCTGCGTGCTCGCGCCAGTTCTGGTTCATGGGGAGGGTCACGTCCTTGCGGTGAGACGTCGATCTGGCCGACCAGGTGGGCCTGGACGCCGCGAAGAGTCGAGTATGGTGCAGCCCTCACGCCCTAGTCCAGATCGATCGCTCCAGGGCGGCCGGGTTGCGCGCTAGCTACGCAGGTCGGCGACGAGGCTGGCGACGGTCTCGGACGCCAGCGGCGTCGCCTCGAGGTAGCGGTCGTGGTCGACGGCGAGCACCACGGGCCCCGCGTCGAGGGCGTCGACCTGCTCGGGCGTCAGTTCGAAGAACACGTAGTGGACCGACGCGGTGACCTCCTCCCTCGTGAGGTGCTCGGCGTGGGCCTCCTCCGGCGCGCCGCGCACGACGACGGCGCCGTCACCGTCGCCGATACGCAGCTTGACGCTGCGCTCGATGCCCACCAGCTCGGGTAGCCAGCGCAGCATCTCGGTCTCGTCGGTGAGCTCGATGAACAGCGTCGCGGCCAGCCGCCCCGGTTCGGGGACGAGGGGGTTGTACGTGTCGAGCTCGACCTGGATGGCCTCGTCGGTGAGCATGCGCTCGGCGCGGGCCATCTCCTGGAGCTGGAACCGGATCGTGTCCCGGTTCTCGAAGAGCACGGTGACGACGGGGCCCACCGGGATCCGGCGCAGCTTCTTCCGGGCGATGACCCGGCTCCGGAACGCAGCCCGCTCCCGCTCGTAGGCCCGCAGGTCGACGATGTCGTCAAGGGTCAGCTTGTCCATGCGTCAGGCGGGTTGGGAGACGGACTCGAGGCCCTGGGTGAAGCGGCCCGCGTGGCTCTTCTCCGCCCGGGCGAGCGTCTCGAACCACTCGGCGATCTCCTCGAAGCCCTCCTCGCGGGCCGTCTTGGAGAAGCCCGGGTACATCTCGGTGTACTCGTAGGTCTCCCCCTCGATGGACGACTTGAGGTTGTCCTCGGTGGGGCCGACCGGGACGCCGGTGACGGGGTCGCCGACCTGGGCGAGGAAGTCGAAGTGCCCGAAGGCGTGACCGGTCTCGCCCTCCGCGACCGAGCGGAACAGGGCCGCCACGTCCGGGTAGCCCTCCACGTCGGCCTTCTGCGCGAAGTAGAGGTAGCGCCGGTTGGCCTGGGACTCGCCGGCGAAGGCCTCCTTGAGGTTGTGGTGGGTGCTGGTGCCCTTCAGGTCAGGCATGGGTGCTCCTTGTGTCGGTGTCTGTCGTGCTGGGATCTGAATCGAGGTCAGGGCGCGGCGCACGCCTCGCAGCGGCCCCGGAAGACGATCTCGGCGG
>JBBDQT010000083.1:6249-7957 GCA_040905815.1 Acidimicrobiales bacterium | reverse complement strand
GCGAGGAGCTCGTCCACGGCACGACGGGCGGGTGCGGCGACGTCGACCGCAGCAAGCTCACCTGCCTCCCGGAGCGTCGGATCGAGCGCTCCGTCCGAGTCGGCGTTCACGGTGAACCCGCCGGCGACGACGCAGGGACCCGGCCAGGCGGCACCGCAGGAGCGGACGGCAGGCGCCCCGTCACGGAGGCCCACCGCCAGAGCAGCGACAGATGCCGCCGGTGCGGCACCGCGGCCCGCACCTGCCGGACAGGAGGCGCCGTCGCCACAGCCCCAGCGCACACCCGCCATGGAGGGCCGGATCACCCGGCTGCGTCCTGGAGACGCCGGGACCGGGACGGCGCCGCGTCGTGATGACCGCCTCGGCACGCCACAGAGGACGCCGAGCGGAACGGAACCTCTCGCCGGGCCCTCGAACCAGGCGCCGGCGACCGCATCCGCGCCACGGCTGGCCCCTGGTGGCCGTCCGCGTCGTGCGCCGCAGCGGCGCGCTGGTGCGCCGTCGGATCGGTCACCCAGCGAGGAGCCGCGGCGACGGACGGCGGCGCCGGGGGAGGGCTCCCGACCGACGACCGGTCGCGCCGAAGGTCCATCCGAAGACAGCACGCCGACCGCAGAGGGCCGCCGCGGGCGCGAGCAGCTCCGAGCGCGCCCACCGCAGCCGGCCGTGAAGACGGCGATCCCGAGCGGGGGTGGCGCAGCGGTACCGGTGGACGGCCCGCACCCGGTGCCGACCTTCCGTGGCGGTGCACGGCGAGCTGATCTGTCCGCGGCCGAAGGTCGCCGCGCACCTGCACCGCCTCCGTCCCGAGGCTGAGCACAACGCGTGGGGCACCTCCTCGTCACGAACGACTTCCCTCCCAAGGTCGGTGGCATCCAGTCCTACCTCTGGGAGCTGTGGCGGCGGCTGCCGGGCGACGAGGTCACCATCCTGACGACGCCGCACCCGGGCGCGGTCGTGTTCGACGCGGGCCAGGCGTTCCGGGTGGTCCGTTCGCGCCGGAAGGTCCTGCTCCCGACGCCGTCGCTCGCACGTCACGTCAAGGCGCTCGCTGCAGAGGTCGGCGCCACGTCGGTCATCCTCGATCCCGCCTTGCCGGTCGGCGCGATCGGCCCGACGCTCGGCCTGCCCTACGCGCTGGTCCTCCACGGCGCCGAGATCACGGTTCCCGGGCGGCTCCCGATCTCGCGGGCGGTCCTGGATCGGGTCCTCCGGGGAGCCGACCTCCTCATCGCGGGCGGGAGCTACCCCGCGGCGGAGGCGGAGCGCGCGGCGGGGCGGACCCTCCCGACGGTGTGCATCCCACCGGGGGTCGACACAGAGGCGTTCCGCCCCCTCGACCCAGACGCGAAGGCGGCTGCCCGCGCTCGCCTGGGGCTCCCCGTGCAAGGCCCGCTCGTCGTCTCTGTGAGCCGCCTCGTGCCCCGCAAGGGCATGGACGTCCTGATCCGGGTGGCGGCCACGCTCGGGAGGTCACGGCCGGACCTCACCGTCGCCATCGCCGGCGTGGGCCGGGACCAGGCGCGGCTTCGCCGGCTCGTCGGGTCGACCGGCGCGCCGGTCCGGCTCCTCGGCAAGGTGCCGGGCGCCGACCTCCCGGACCTCTACGGCTGCGGCGACATCTTCGCCATGCTGTGCCGGAACCGCTGGGGCGGCCTCGAGCAGGAGGGGTTCGGCATCGTGTTCCTCGAAGCTGCAGCAGCCGGGG
>JBBDQT010000083.1:0-6149 GCA_040905815.1 Acidimicrobiales bacterium | reverse complement strand
CGCGCTCGCCGTGCCGGCCGCGGTCGTCGACCTCGTCCTGTTCGCGGTCGGACTGCTCGCCTTCGCCGTCGCCCTCCTCACCGCCGCCTCTCGGAGCCGGCACGAGGAGCTCTCGGTCGCAGGGGTCTTCTTCCTCTCCCGCAGCGCGCCCGCCTCGACGCGGCGGCGGCTCCTCGGCGCCCTCACCGTCCAGACGGTCGTCGCCCTCGCCACCGCCGGGGTGCGGCCCTTCACCCCGCTCGCCTTCGGCGTCCTCGTCCCCACCTTCGGCCTCGGTGCCTGCGGCCTGTGGGGTGCCCGCCACGGCACCTTCCCAGCACGTGGCGCCGGGCCCGGTTCCACCGGACGACCGGCGGGCTGAGTGCTGGAGCTCTTCCTGTTCCTGCTCGCCCTCGAGCTCCCTGCTCTCGTCGCGCTGCTCGACGCCTCCAACCGGCCCGCCGACCACTTCGAGGGTGGCGCTGACGACAAGCGCTCGTGGGTCCGCTGGAACCTGGTCGGCGTGGCGACCGCCTGGTGCCTGATCGGCAACGGCGTCGTGCTCGCCTACTACTACGTGGTCGTGCGGAGGAACGGTCCGATGGCGCCCGGCTAGCCTGCGCCCTCTCACAGGCCATGATGCAGGTACGACCGCGGCCCGTCCCCGGGGGAGATGCAAAGCCGATGACCGACCAGGCGACCAAGCACACGACGATCGGCGCCCCGCCGGCACGGTGCGTGGCCGTGGCGCTCGACATCGAGAGCTACCCGGAGTGGGCACGTGACATCAAGGAGGCCACCGTCGTCGAGCGCGACGCCGAGGGACGGCCGCTCCGGGTCTTCTTCCGGGCCGCCGCCATGGGCCACAGCGCCCGCTACACCCTCCGCTACGACCACAGCACCGAGGGCCGCCTGGCGTGGGTGCTCGAAGAGGGCGACGTGGTGCGCCGCCTCGACGGCGAGTACGTGTTCGAGGAGGTCGACGGCGACCCGGGTGCCACGTCGGTCACCTACCACCTCGTGGTGGAGATGGCCGTCCCGCTGCCGGGCTTCGTCAAGCGGCGGGCTGAGGGCAAGATCATGACGACGGCGCTCGACGAGCTGAGGCGCCGCTGCGAGGCGGGAGCCACCGCCGACCGCTGAGCCGTGAGCGGGGCCGACAGACACTCACCTACCATGCCGTGACCAGCTACCCCAGGAGGTGCCGTGGTCGCCATCACCGAGGACGACATCCGCGAGCTCGCCGGATTCCGAGGGGAGGTGGCGCCCGTGACGTCGTGTTACCTCGATGTGGACGGCGGCCGTCACCCCCGCTTCCAAGACGTGCTCCACAGCCTGGATGTGCTCTTCCGAGAGGCCCGCAACCGGCACGGGGCGGACCCTTCGGTCGCCGCTGACCTGGAGCGCATGGAGGAGCACGTCAGGGCGGGGATCGACCGCTCGCACACCCGCGGGCTCGCCATGTTCTCGTCCTCGGCGGCAGGTCTCTGGAAGGTGGTGGAGCTGCCGGTGCCCGTCCGCAGCCAGGTGGTGGTGAACAACACCGCGTCGATCCGCCAGCTCGAGACCGTCGTCGACGAGTACGAGCGCTTCGGCATCCTGCTGGTCGACCGCCAGCGCGCTCGCATGTTCGTGTTCGAGCTGGGCGAGCTCATCGACTCGAGCGAAGTGTTCGAGCAGCTCCCGCGGGGCGACGACGTGGATCACAGCTACACGAAGGACCACAACCACAGCCACACCGCGGCCATGCTCCACCAGCACCTGCGCCGCGCCGCCGAGGTCGCGTTCGAGGTGTTCCAGGGCAAGGGCTTCGACCGGCTGATCGTGAGCACGCCCGATGAGCTCGGCAGCGAGATGGTGGGCGTCCTGCACCCGTACCTCCAGGAGCGCATCGAGGCCCGTTGTCACATCCCGGTGGGGTCGTCCCACGACGAGATCCGGGCCGCTGCCCTCGAGATCGAGGCCTCGGTCGAGCGCCGCAAGGAGGCGGAGCTGGTCGAGAAGCTCAGGGAGGCGTCAGGCGCGGGACGGCGGGCGACCACCGGGCTCAAGGACACGCTCCAGGCCATCGTCGAGCGGCGCGTCGACACCCTCCTCGTCTCCCATGGCTACGAGGCTCCTGGCTGGCGGTGCATGGGGTGCGGCCACATCGCCGCCATCGGCCGCTCCTGCCCGGTCTGCTCGGCCGAGATGGTGCAGGTCGACGACGTCATCGACGAGGCGGTGGAGGAAGCCATCAACCAGTCCTGCGACGTCGAGATCTGCGTGGGCAACGCCGATCTCGACGTCCTCGGCCGCATCGGCGCCCTCCTCCGGTACTGATTGGAGCCCGGCTACGGGGGCCGCTCGCCCGCTCTAGCCTCCGCTCGTGAACACCTCCGGCGCCGTCCCCACGATCGGCCTCGATGTCGGCGGCACGAAGGTGCTCGGCGTCGCCATCGACGAGGGCGGCTCGGTCGTCGCCGAGCACCGCGAGCCCACGCCCCGCGGCGGGGAAGCGGTCATCCAGGCGATGGTCGAGACGGTGTGGCGCCTGCAGAGCACGGTGCCCGGTGTGGCGGCGCTCGGCGCCGGAGTGCCCGGGCTCGTCGACCGGTCGGGCAGGCTGCGCTTCGCGCCGAACCTGCCCGGCGTGGTGGAGCTACCCGTCGCGGCGATGCTCGAGCAGGGCACCGGCCTGCCCGCCCGGGTCGACAACGACGCCACGTGCGCGCTGTGGGGAGAGCACGAGGCGGGGGTGGCGCAGGGCGCCGACGACGTGCTGCTCGTGACGCTCGGGACCGGCATCGGCGGGGGGCTCCTGCTCGACGGCCGCCTCGCGCGCGGCACCAACGGCTTCGCCGGCGAGTTCGGCCACATGGTCGTCGACGCCGACGGCATCGCCTGCACCTGCGGTCGGCGGGGTTGCTGGGAGCGCTACGCCTCGGGCAGCGGTCTCGGCCGGCTCGGCCGGGACGCGGCCGACGCCGGGACGGGCTGGCGCATGGTCGACCTCGCCGGCGGGGACGCCGGCGACGTGCGGGGCGAGCACGTCACCGCCGCGGCGGCGGAGGGCGATCCGGGTGCTCTGGCCGTGGTCGAGACGTTCGCCGGTTGGTTCGCCCTCGGCCTGGCCAACCTCGTCGCGGTCGTCGACGTCGCCACCTGCGTCGTGGGCGGCGGGCTCGTGGAGGCTGGCCAGACGCTGCTGGCGCCGATCAGGGAGGCGGTCGCCACCCGGCTGGTCGGCGTCGGCCACCGCCCCGACGTGGAGGTCGTCGCCGCCAGCCTCGGTGAGCACGCCGGCGCCATCGGCGCCGCCCACCTCGCCCGGGTGGCCCTGCCCGCCTGACGCCGCCCGACGGTGCGCCCGACCCGCAGAAGTACCCTGCGGGGATGGAGTTCCGCCGCATCACGTCGCTGCCGCCGTACGTGTTCACGATCATCGACGGGCTGAAGAAGGAGGCCCGGCGGGCCGGCCACGACGTGATCGACCTCGGGTTCGGGAACCCCGACATCCCCTCACCCGAGATCGCGGTGGAGAAGCTCGCCGAGGCCGCCCACAACCCTCGGAACCACCGGTACTCCGCCAGCCGGGGCATCCCCAAGCTGCGGGAGGCGCTCGCCGCCCGCTACGAGCGCCAGTTCGACGTGCACCTCGATCCCGAGACCGAGGTGATCAGCACGATCGGCGCCAAGGAGGGCTTCAGCCACCTCATGTGGACGCTGCTCGCCCCCGGCGATGCCGCCCTGGTGCCGTCGCCGTCGTACCCGATCCACATCTACGGCCCCCTCTTCGCCGGCGCCGACGTGCGGGAGATGCCCCTCGGCGACCCGCTCGTCAGCCACGGCGCGGCCGGCACCCCGGAGGAGGACTTCTTCGACGTCCTCTGCGAGCGCTACGAGTACTCCTGGCCCAAGCCCCGGGTGATCGTGCTGTCGTTCCCGCACAACCCGACCACGACGTGCGTCGACCTCGAGTTCATGCAGAAGGTCGTCGACTTCGCCCGCGAGCGCGATGTCGTGGTCGTGCACGACTTCGCCTACGCCGACCTCGGCTTCGACGGGTACAAGCCGCCCTCGATCTTGCAGGCCGACGGCGCCAAGGAGTGCGCGGTGGAGCTCTACTCGCTCACCAAGTCGTTCTCGATGGCGGGCTGGCGGGTTGCGTTCATGGCCGGCAACCCAGAGGTCGTCGCCGCGCTCGCCAAGCTGAAGAGCTACCTCGACTACGGCACCTTCCAGCCCATCCAGATCGCTGCCACGGTGACGATGAACGAGGCGCCGGACTACCCCGACGAGGTCCGTGCCGTCTACCTCGCCCGGCGCGACACCCTCTGCGAAGGTCTCGAGCGCATCGGGTGGCCCGTGACCAAGCCCAAGGGGACGATGTTTGTCTGGGCGCCGATCCCCGAGCCGTACCGGGAGCTCGGGTCGGTCGAGTTCGCCAGCTACCTCGTACGAGAGGCGCAGGTCGCCACCTCGCCGGGGGTCGGCTTCGGGCCCGACGGCGATGCCCACGTCCGCTTCGCGCTCATCGAGAACGAGCAGCGCATCCACCAGGCGGTGCGCAACCTCAAGCGGGCACTGCCCAAGCTCTAGGCGGGGGCCTCAGCGCCGGTGCTCGCCGGGCCCGGCG
The DNA here is from genome assembly GCA_040905815.1 of Acidimicrobiales bacterium. Classification (GTDB taxonomy): domain Bacteria; phylum Actinomycetota; class Acidimicrobiia; order Acidimicrobiales; family CADCSY01; genus CADCSY01. The sequence goes on along the minus strand of JBBDQT010000083.1, from coordinate 1,552 downwards.
AGCAGGCCCTCGAGGCAGAACGCCACGGCGGCGTCGGCCACGTCAGCGCCCTTCTCGCCCCGCTCGTGGATGAAGACGCGGGCGAGCTGGTTGATCACCCCGAGCACGGCGTTCGTGAGCAGCTCGGGGTCGAGGTCGCGTATGCGCCCCTCGACGATGCCGTCCTTGATGTGGCGGACCGCATCCGCGGCCGCCACCTCCTGGCCCTGGCGCATGGCGGGGGCGAAGCGCTCCTCGGTCGATGCGAACTGGAACAGGTTGAACAGCTGGCGGTGCTCGTCGAGCCACGCCATCGACGCCCGGATGCCGAGCTCGATGCGCCGCAGCGGGTCGGGCTCGTCGCCGATGCCCTGCCGCTGCGCCCGCCGCAGCTCGTGCTGCGCCTCCTTCAAGATCTCGAGGAACAGCCCCTCCTTCGAGGAGAAGTACCAGTAGAAGACGCCCTTGCCGACGCCGAGGCCCTGCACGATCTCGGCCACCGAGGTGGGGTGGTAGCCCTGCGTCGCGAACCGGGCGGTGGCGAAGTCCATCACCTGCCTGCGGCGCTCGAGCCCGCGAGTCGTCAGACGGCGCTCCACGCAACCGACGGTACGGGGCACTTGACCGATCGGTCAAGAACCGTGGGCGCGAGGGCGAGGCCGAGAGCGGAGGGCGTGCCGGCCCATCGCCGCGGCAGGGCGTTCGGTCTAACGTCGCGAACGTGACCTACTGGCTGCTCAAGGCGGTCCTCACGCCGCTGCTCCGGTCCTTCTTCCGGGTCAGGGTCGAGGGCATCGAGCACGTGCCGGCCTCCGGCGGCGTGATCCTCGCCAGCAACCACGTGTCGTTCTGCGACTCGGTCTTCCTCCCCCTCGTCATGAGGCGCCGTGTCACGTTCGTGGCCAAGGCGGAGTACTTCGACGACCCGAAGACGGCGTTGATCTTCCGCGCGCTCGGTCAGATCCCCATCAAGCGCTCCGGCGGTTCCGCGTCCGAGGGCGCGCTCGCCGCCGCCTCCGAGGTGGTCCGCGCCGGCGGCCTCTTCGGCATCTACCCCGAGGGCACCCGGTCGCCCGACGGCCGCCTCTACCGCGGCCGCACGGGTGTCGCCCGCCTCGCGCTCTCGAACCGCGTGCCGGTCGTGGCGGTGGCGATGATCGGGACCCGGGAGGCCCAGCCGATCGGCCAGGTGCGCCCGAACATCTTCCGGCCCATCACCGTGCGCTTCTCCGAGCCGCTCGACTTCAGCCGGTACGAGGCCAGGTCGGGCGACCCCACGGTGCTCCGCCAGATCACCGACGAGATCATGTTCCAGCTCCAGTCGCTGTCCGGTCAGGAGTACGTCGACCGGTACGCCAAGCGCAACGACCCCGAGGCCATCCCCCGGCCCGAGCCGACGCCGATCTTCACCACCCCGCTCCGCCCCATCACCATCGCCCCCGATGACCGGCGCCGCTCCGGAGCGGCGGCCGACCGGGCCGCCGCCGTCGGCTGACGCTCGGTCGCCGTCTCCCGCCGTTCTCTGGTTCGTCGCGGGCGGGAAACAGGCCGTTCACGACAGACCCGTACCGTC
>JBBDQT010000082.1:0-1335 GCA_040905815.1 Acidimicrobiales bacterium | reverse complement strand
TCGCCGCCGCCGAGCGGTTCGAGGAGGCGGCAGACGTGCGGGACCGGGCCAGTGCCCTCGCCGACGCGCTCCGCCGCCAGCGCCGCATCGACTCCCTCCGGCGCACCGGGTGCCTCGTGCTCGAGCTGCCCAGCGGCACCATCGAGCTCACCGCGGGCCGCCTGCTGCGGAGCTGGGACGGCCTGGGCGCCGACGCGCTGACCCTCGCCCTCGACCACGGTGACCCGTCCGGTGCCTGCGACCGCCCCGTGCCCACCGAGCTCGCCGACGAGCTCGCATGCGTCGCCGGCTGGCTCGATCGGGAGGCGCACCGCATCCGCGTCACCAGCTGCGACGGCGAGCTCGCCTCGGCGCTCTGGCCCCTGCCCCGCTTCCAACCGTCAGCTCGGTCGCCGGCGGGGCGAAAGGCGCTCAGCCGGCGGAGGTAGCCTCGGCGGCCGTGGTCGCCGCCTTCGTCCTGATCAACGCCGAGCCGAGGCGCATCGCCGCCCTCGCCCAGGAGCTGGCCGACGTGGCCGGGGTCGCCGAGGTGTACTCGACCGCTGGCGACGCCGACATCGTCGCCGTCGTCCGGGTGCGCCACCACGAGGAGCTGGCGGAGGTCGTCACCGGCCGCCTCGCCGAGCTCGAAGGGATCCTCGACACCCGGACGCTCATCGCCTTCCAGGCCTACAGCAGGCATGACCTCGAGACCATGTGGAGCCTCGGAGGCTGACCGGCCCAGATCGAGGCTCCACCGGACGTCAGGCGGAGGTGGCCTCAGAGGCTGCGTGCTGGGAGACCGCCACCAGGCGCTCGAGCACCCGCGCGGCGCGGCCGTCGTCGATGGCGGCGCTCGCCGCTTCGACCCCGGCCCCGAGGTCGTCGACGGCACCGCCGGCGAGCAGGCCGGCGCCGGCGTTCAACACGACGATGTCCCGGTGCGGGCCGGAACGGCCGGCGAGGACATCGTGGGTGATCACCACGTTGGCCCCGGGGTCCCCGCCTGCGAGGGCCGAGGGGTCCGCCACCGCGAGACCGACCTCGGTCGGGTCGACGACGTAGGTCCGCACCGCCCCGTCCCGGAGCTCGACGACGGTCGAGGTCGTGGTCGTGGTGAGCTCGTCGAGGCCGTCGTGGCCGGCGACGACGAGGGCCCGCTCGGCGCCGTTGCCCTCGAGCACCCTGACCATCGTCTCCGCCATGAGCGGATCGCTCACCCCGACGACCTGCCGTCGCACGCCGGCCGGGTTCGCGAGCGGGCCGAGGAAGTTGAAGACGGTCGGGACGCCCAGCTCCTTGCGCACGGGCCCGGCGTGGCGCATGGCGGCGTGGAAGCGGGGGGCGAAGCAGAAG
>JBBDQT010000081.1:0-8003 GCA_040905815.1 Acidimicrobiales bacterium | reverse complement strand
CTCGCCCGGATCCCCGAGGGCCGCAGGGTCAACATCGAGCGTGAGACCTTCCCGGCGATGGTCGCGGAGGGGACCCTCTTCGGGCTCGCCGACCCCGCCTACTGGCTCGACGTCGGAACTCCCGAGCGGCTCCTCCAGGCGAACCTCGACGTGCTCGACGGCCTGCGACCGACCGTCGAGACCGACGCGGCCGAGACGGCCGAGATCGACCCTGGCGCCGACGTGCGGCTGAGCCTGCTCGGCGAGCACGTCACCGTCGACGGCACCGCCACGGTGGTCCGCTCCGTGCTCAGCCGGGGAGTCTGGATCGCGGAGGGTGCCGTCGTCGAGGACGCCCTCCTGCTGCCTGGGTCCTCCGTGGGGCCCGGGGCTGCGGTGCGCCGCTCGCTGATGGGCGCCGACGCTGCCGTGCAGGCCGGCGCCTCGATCGGCGACGTCACCGTGCTGGGCGATGGTGTCCGGGTGGAGGCAGGCACCGTGCTCGTCAGCGCCCGTGTCCCCGACGAGGGCTGAGCGGCATGGCCCGGTGGGCAAGACTGACCACGTGAAGGCACTCGTCACCGGCGGCGCCGGGTTCATCGGCTCCACGTTGGTCGATCGCCTCCTCGCCGAGGGCCACGCCGTCGACGTGGTCGACGACCTCTCCACCGGATCGCTCGTCAACCTGGCTGACGCGCGCGCTGACCGCGCCCACGAGCTCAAGGTGCACCAGGTCGACATCCGCTCGCCGGAGGTCGTCGACCTCATCGTCCGGCGGGCTCCCGAGGTCGTGTTCCACCTCGCCGCCCAGGCCGACGTGCGCGTCTCGGTCGACCGACCGGTGTTCGACGCCGAGGTGAACGTGATCGGGAGCCTCAACGTGCTGGAAGGCGCTCGCGCCGCCGGTGCCCGCAAGGTGGTCTTCGCCTCGAGCGGCGGCACCATCTACGGCGACCCTGCACCCGCGGACCTGCCGGTCCGGGAGAGCCACCCCCAGCAGCCGCTGTCTCCCTACGGTGTGGCCAAGAAGGTCGTGGGCGACTACCTGCACGCCTATCGCTCGCTGCACGACCTCGAGTTCGCTGCGCTCGCGCTCGCCAACGTCTACGGCCCGCGTCAGGATCCCCACGGCGAGGCGGGTGTCGTGGCGATCTTCGCCGGCAAGCTCCTCGCCGGCGAGCCGTGCACGATCTTCGGCGACGGTCGCCAGACCCGGGACTTCGTGTACGTCGACGACGTCGTCGACGCCTTCGTGCGCGGTGCCGAGAAGGGCAGCGGCCTGCTGTGCAACATCGGGACCGGACAGGAGACGTCGGTCAACGACCTGCACCGGACGATGGCCGCCCAGGCGCAGGTGCCTGATGCAGCGGTCGTGCACGCCCCGAGCCGGTCCGGCGAGCTCGTTCGCTCCGCGCTCGACCCGGGTCGGGCCCGGATCCACCTCGGCTGGTCCCCGTGGACGACGCTCGACGAGGGGACGGCGGCGGTCCTGCGGTACTTCGCCGACCGCCGGGGATCGCAGGCCTGACGGTGGCCGGCCAGACTCGGCCAGCCGTCGACCAGCACGGGGGCGCCGAGGCCTCTCCGTACAGCGCTGTCCCACGCCGTGACGTGCACCCGGGCGTCGACGGGTCCCCATCTCGAGCCGTCCGCTGGCGTCGTCCCGGCGCAGACGTGAAGGTCTCGCTCGGCTTCGCGTTCGTCGCCTTCGTCGCCTACCAGGCGGTGAGGACCCGGTACCCCGTCGAGTGGGACGGGGCCCAGCTCGTCATGGGGCTCGACCGCTTCGACGTCACGAGGGACACGCCCCACTCGCCCGGCTACTGGCTCTACCTGCTCGCTGGCCGGACGGTCCGTGCCGCCACGCCGCTCGACGGCACCGCGTCGCTCACGCTCGTGTCGTCGCTCGCCGCGGCCGCCGCTGTCGGCCTCACCCACTCGCTCGGCCGGACGATGGGCGGTCGTCTGCTCGGGGTCCTCGCTGCGAGCCTGATGCTCACGTCCCCGTTCCTCTGGTTCTACGGCTCGAGCGTCGGCACCTACAGCCTCGACGCCCTCGCGTGCGCCGTCCTCCTGAGCCTCGCGTGGCACGCTCGCCCGGGCAGCGCCCACGGCGTCGCCGCCGCGGTCGCGCTCGGCCTCGCGGCCGGCTTCCGGCTGACCTCGCTGTTGCTCTTCGCGCCCCTCGCGGTCATCGCCATGGCGCGCTCGGCACGGTCTCTCCGCGTGTGGGTGCAGGGGGCGGCCGCCGGCGCTGGTGCCATCGTGATCTGGTTCGTCCCGATGCTCATCGAGCAGCCCGGCGGCCTCCGTGCGTGGAGGTCCGCGAGCGACGCCCTCCTCGGTGGCTCCGTCGAGCAGACCTCGATCCTCTCCGGCGCCGCCGAGGTCGTGACCCGCAACATCACCCAGGGCGCGGCGTACGCGCTCACCGCCTTCCTGCCCGCCATCGTCGCTGCACTCGTCATCGCAGGGCGCCGGCTCTCCGAACGCCGTCGAGGCGAAGCCGTCACGGCCCGTCCAGCGCTCGATGCCGGCGACGAGACGTCGCCGGACGGCGAGCCGAGGCCGTGGTGGACCGGCGGCCCGGTGCTGGCGGCCACCGGTGCGCTTCCCGCGCTCGCCTTCCTCCTCTTCATCCACTTCGGCAAGGCCGGCTACCTGCTCGCCGTGCTCCCGGCCGGCGTCCTGCTCCTCCTCCTGCCGGTCCGGTCGCTCCAGATGCGCTCGCGACGAGTCGTGGCCGTCGTGGTGGCGCTCGTCTGCCTCGTGTCCGTGCAGCGGTTCCTCATGGCGCCCGGCCTCGTGCCCGCCACCCTCGTCGATGCCGCGCCGCTGTTCATCACCAGCTCGGTCAACGGGGCGCCGTATCCTTTCACCCGCCAGGCCATGGCCGCGAGCGATCGCCTCACCCGTGAGCAGGCCGGTCTGCGCGACCGGTTCGATCCCAGCACGGACGTGCTCGTGTGGGGGTGGCTCAACGGTGGCGAGCGGTACCGCCACGGCATGCTCACGCTGCCCGAGTTCACAGCGTCGTTCGTGCGGGACTCGGTGCACCTCCACACCGCCCGGGCGTACCGTTGGGAGACCGGTCACGACGCCGAGCTCGAGGTCCCTCCGGGTGGCCGCGCCGTGTTCGTGCTCGATCACGTCCCACCCGACCTGGAGGCGCTGCTCGACGCTGGCCTCGCGTCCCCCGTGCACCTGTCGACGGGCGCCACCGTCTGGGTGGTCGAACCCGGCGTCACCCTGCTCGGCGTCGAGGTCGTCGAAGGCGAGACGTCGGTCGATGCTGACGGGGCGCGCTAGCGGAAGAGGTCCTCTGCCGGCTCCCGCACGACCTCGGTGGCCACGGACGACTCCCGCAACCACGCCGCATCCACCCCTCGCACGATCGCCACGGGGACGCCGGCGGCCTTGCCCATGACGAGCTCCGCCGCCCCTGCCAGCTCGTCGGCGACGCACACCTCGGTCACCTGCAGCTCCCGGCCCTGGGCGTCGACCGTGCCGCGCAGGTCCACCACGGCGGCGACACCCGCCGTGCCGAGCGCGATGTCGGTGAGGCCCCTGCGCCACGTCCGTCCGAACGTGTCGGAGATGACCACGCCGACCTCGACGCCCCCACGGGCCCGGAGGCCGTCCCGGATGCGCCGGGCCGACCGGTCGCTGTCGACGGGCAGGAGCGCCGCCTGGCCGAGTGCGACGTTCGACAGGTCGATGCCGCTGTTCGCGCAGACGAAGCCGTGGTGCGTCTCGGTGATGAGCAGGTCGCCCCGCCGGCGCAGGACGCGGCGTGCCTCGCCGAGCACGAGCCGCTTGTGGTCGAGCGGGTCGTCCGGATCGATCTCGACCAGTCGCCCCTCGGCCTTCGACACGATCTTCTGGGTGACGACGAGGACGTCCCCGTCCTGCAGCCCGGGTCCGGCGGCCAGGATCGCCGAGGCGATCACGTCGCCGGGCGCGATCTCGCCGATGCCGTGGACCGGGATGAGCTGGATGCCCGTCATGGTGCGTCGAGGGTGGTGCGAGCCAGCGCAGCGGACTCTGCCGGACCGTGCATGACGGTGGGGGCCACCACGCAGCGGACACCGGCTGCCTCGACGTCGGGAACCAGGTCGGCGTCGGAGACATCGATCACGAGCGTGCCGATCAGCGGGGCGTAGAGGCGGGCCACGCCGGCGACGGACGCCTCGTGGCCGAGCTCGGTGAGCATCCGGTCGGCAGGGCCCTTCAGCGCCCCACCCGCGACGATGGGGGAGACGGCGACGACGTCCGCACGTCGAGCTCGCAGCCGGTCGGAGATGCCGGGGACGGCGACGACCGGGCCGATCGACACGACCGGGTTCGACGGGGCGATGACGATCCGCTCGGCCTCGTCGAGCGCGTGCAGGACGCCGGGGGCCGGGCGGCACCCCTCGATGCCGTCGAAGCGCACACCAGTGACGGGGACGCTGTGCCGGCGCCCGACGAAGTAGTCCTGGAAACCGACCTCCCCCTCGCCCGCCACGGTGATCATGGTGGCGACCCGGTCGTCGGTCGCAGGCACCAGGCGGAGGACGAGGCCCCACGAGCGGGCCAGCTCGGCGGCCACCGTCGAGAGCGGCGCCCCCTCCGCCAGGCGCTGCGTCCGGTAGAGGTGTGTGGCGAGGTCGCGGTCGCCGAGGCGGAACCACGTGGCACCGGCGGACGAGCCCGGGGGCGCCTGGTCCTCGAACCGGCTGAGGGCGTCCATCGCCTGCCACGTCTCGCCCTCGAGCCCCCACCCGAGCGTCGTGTTCGAGGCGCCTGCCAGCGTGTAGGTCACCGTGTCGAGGTCGGGGCAGATCCGCAGCCCGTGCATCGTCGTGTCGTCACCGGTGTTCACGATCGCGGTGACGGCGCTCGGCTCGACCACCTGGAGCAGGCCGGCCAGGTACTTGGCGGCGCCGACGCCGCCGGCGAGCACCGTGATCACGGGGTGTCCTCCACGGTTCGACGCTACGCGCTCGGCGCGCGCTCGCTTGAGAGCCGTCGGTGTTGCGGTCCGGGCGCTGCAGAGCGGGACGGGGGTGCGATGCCCGAGTGGCCCGGGGAGCCTCAGCGGGCGCCGGCCGCCAGGTGGTAGGCGGCTGCGTGGCCGGACGCGCAGCGCGCCCAGGTCCACGGTGCCGCGATGGCCGGGCCCGCCGCCCGCATGCGCTCGATGTCGGCGCCACCGGCGGCGAGTGACTCGAGCGCTTCGGCGAGCGCGCCGGGAGAGCCGGGCTCGACGAGCAGCGCGGCGTCACCTGCCACGTCGGCCATCGGGGTCCCTGCGGTCGTGACCAGCGCCGCCCCGCACGCAAGCGCCTCCAGCGCGGGGAGGCCGAAGCCCTCGGCGAAGGGGGTGTAGGCGACGGCCACGGCCTGGCGGAACAGTGCCGGGACCACGTCGTCGTCGACGTAGCCGAGGAGGTGGATGCGGTCGCGGTGCGGGCTGCGGGCCACGGCGGCGTCCACCTCGTCGCTGCCCCAGCCGGGGCGTCCGGCGACGACCAGGCTGAGCTCGCGCTGGCGCTCCCCCACCTTGTCGAACGCCTCGATCAGCCCCGGGAGGTCCTTGCGCGGTTCGACGGTGCCGGCGAAGGCGACGAAGGGCTGATGCACCCCAAGGCCCGCGAGGCGGGCGAGCTCATCGGGGCCAGGGCGTGCCGTGAACCGCGCGTGGTCCACGCCGTGGGGGATCGCGAGGACCGGCGCGACCGGCGCGAGCAGGTCCCGGAGGCGTGCCGCGGTGCGCTCGCTCACCGAGACGATCACGTCGGCGCGGCGCACGCTCAGCTGGATCATGCGGGTGAAGAACGCGACCTTGCTCTTCTCGTGCCACTCGGGGTTGTCGAAGAACGTGAGGTCGTGGACCGTGACCACCCGGGGGAGCGGGAGCAGCAGGGGCAGCGTGTAGTGCGGCCCGTGCCAGACACACGCCTGGAGCCGGCGCGCCTCCCGCTGCGTCCACGACTGCTCCCACGCGAGCCGGATCGGCCTCCGCACGGGAGCGGTGGCACGGACGGAGGCGGCGGGCGCCAGCGCCTGCCAGCGCGCCTCGTCGTCCCGCCGCGCGACGAGCGCGAGGTCGACCTCCCGTGCAGCCGCCACGGCCCGGACGAGCTCGACGACGTACACCCCGGCACCGGCCGGCTGCGCAGGTACCGCGCTGACGTCGATGGCGACCGGTCCATCGAGCTCCGTCACGACGGCCACCGATCCCGTTCCGGGTGCAGCACACCGCCGCTGGCGCGGCCTCCCGCACCCGGAACGGGCTTGGGGGCCCGGGGCGCCGATGGCAGGGCCGGCCCGAACACACCGGTCACGAGCGGGGGCCCACGTCGACTGCGGCGGTGTAGGCGGCGACGTGGGCGGCGGCGCTCGCCTCCCAGGTGAGCGCCCGGGCGCGGGCGATGCCGGCCGCGGCCCGCCCGGCCCGGTGCGCGTCGTCGTCGACGAGGCGCAGCAGCGCACCGGCGAGGGCGTCGACGTCGCCGACGGGGACGAGGTCCGCCGCGCCGCCCGCAACCTCGGGGAGGCTGGCGGCGTCGGTCGTCACGACCGGGCAGCCGCGGGACATGGCCTCGGCCACCTGCATGCCGAAGCCCTCGTAGCGGGCGGGGTGGGCAAGCGCCACCGCGGAGCGGTAGAGGACGTCGAGCTCGTGGTCCGCGACGTGGCCGGTGGCGACCACTCCGGCGCCGTCGAGGTCGGGCACGTCTCCCCATCCCTGCGGGCCGGCGAGCACCAGACCGAGCTCCGGATGCGTCTGGGACAGGGCCCGGTGTGCCGCGAGCAGGTCGAGGACGCCCTTGCGAGGCTCGATCGTCGACGCGAAGAGGATGAACGGGGGGCGGGCTCCGAGGCGCGCCAGCACCGCGGCGGCGTCGTCTGCGGAGGGGGCGTTGCCGACTTCCACACCGTGGAGCGCCACGTGGACGCGGTCGGGGTCGAACCCCTCGGTCAGCAGGTCGTCTCTGCTCCAGGCGGTCGGGACGATGACGGCTGACGCCTCGTTCCGTGCCAGCTCGAGGCCACGGCGGTGGAACGAGACCCCCCGAGGGGTCAGGTGCTCCGGTTGGCGGAGGAAGACGAGGTCGTGGACGGTGACGACGAGGGGCCTTCCCCGGGCCGGTGGCACGGCGAGGCTCGTGGCGTGCACGATCTCAGCGTCGACCCGCAGCACTGGCCGCCGGAGGCGGTGCCACAGCTCGTAGCGCACGCTGCCGGACGGACTGCCGATGTCGGTCCACGACCCGGTCAGCCCGGCAGGCCGGGGCCCGGCGGCGAAGGGCACCGGCCTGACACCTTCCCCCGGGAGCGCAGCGATGAGCGAGCGCACGTACCGGCCGATCCCGCCCGGCACCGGCTGCAGGAGCTGGCCGGCGTGGACGGCGACGGTCGAGGGCGGCATCGGCGCTCACCGTAGACTGACCTCGTGTCGCCCCCTCCGAACCCGTCGCACCCGTGAAAGCCCTGATAACCGGTGCCAGCGGCTTCGTCGGCGGCTACCTGCGCGACCACCTCGAGGCGCAGGGCGACACGGTGGTGGGGCTCCACGCCGAGATCGACATCACCGACGGCGAGGCGACCCTCGCCGCGATCGGGGAGGCAGCGCCCGATGCCGTCTACCACCTGGCCGCCGCCAGCAACGTCGGCTCGTCGTGGAGCGCACCGGTGGAGGTCTGGCGCGTCAACGCCGAAGGCACCCTGAACCTGCTGCTCGCGTGCGAGGCCGCCGGCGTCGACCGGGTGCTCAACGTCGGGAGCGCCGAGGAGTACGGCAAGGTCGACCCCGCCGACCTCCCGCTCGCCGAGACCGCACCGCTGCGGCCCGTGACGCCCTACGGGGTGAGCAAGGTCGCCGCCGACTACCTCGCCCTCCAAGCTCACCTCGGTCGTGGCCTCGGCGTCGTCCGGGTGCGCCCGTTCAACCACCTCGGTCCTTCGCAGTCGGGGCGCTTCGTCGCCTCCGCCCTCGCCGAGCAGGTCGCCCGCAACGAGCACCTCGGAAACGACGT
>JBBDQT010000080.1:2271-8167 GCA_040905815.1 Acidimicrobiales bacterium | reverse complement strand
ACGCCCGCCAGCAACGACCAGCGCGTCGTGCCCTGGAGGACGAGGAGGCAGATCGGCGTGTACGTCCCGGCGATGAGCACGTAGATCGTGGCGTGGTCGATCCGCCGGAGCCAGCGCTGTGACCGCTCCGACCGGCCCAGCCGGTGGTAGGCGCTGCTCGCCCCGTACAGCGCGGTGAGGCTGGCGGCGTAGATCAGCGCCGAGGCGAGGCTGCGGCCGGTCTCGGCCCGGGCCACGAGCAGCGCGCCGGCCGGGATCGACGCCAAGAAGGCGCCGAGGTGGATCCGACCGCGCAGCAGCGGCTTGATGAGGCCGTGGACGTCGGTGACGAGCCGCTCCGGGATGGAACGGGCGGGGTCCATCCGGGGCGAGGCGGCGTTGTCGATGCAGCGACCGTACCCGCGCTCGGCAGCGCTCCGGTCCTGCGTCCGCCGACGAGGGCTCGTGAAAAATCCGAGGAAGCACTTGACCTTGGTGCTGACTTCAACCTTTATCCTGGCTCCATGAGCCCGTTGACCGTGTCGAAGCTCGCCGAGCTGGTGGGGACGTCCGCCGATGCCCTTCGCTACTACGAGCGCATCGGCCTGTTGCCGGAGCCCGCTCGCAGCGCGTCGGGGTACCGCCTCTACGACGAGGCGGCAGCGGACCGGGTGCTGTTCATCAAACGCTCGCAGCGCTTCGGCCTGCGCCTCGAGGAGATCAAGGAGCTGCTCGAGATCAAAGACGTGGGGCAGTGCCCCTGCGGGCACACCCGTGGGCTGCTCGAGCGGCGCGTCGCCCAGCTCGAGGTGGAGAGGGCGGAGATCGACCGCCTGCACGCGGACATCCAACAGATGCTCGACCAGCTCCCGTCGGCCGGAGCGCAGGAGTGGCGATGCGGCAACGAGCTGCTCCAGATCCGGACGAACGGGGACCGATCGAACGAGGGAGGTGACACATGAGTGATGAGACCTGCAGCTGCGGCTGCAACGGCGGAGTCATGACCGAGGGGACCTGCAGCTGCGGCTGCAACACCGGAGAGGCCACCGAGGGCAGCTGCGGCTGCAACACCGGGGAGACCACCGAGTCCGAGTCCTCCCGGCAGCAACAGGGGGTCTGACCACAGGTCCTCTCGTGCGCCGGCCGGCGCCCTTCGGGGCGCCGGCCGTGTCGCTTCCGACCCTTCAGGATCGACGCCCCGCGACCGATGGGGTCGCGTGGGAGCTGGTGCAGCGGAGGTCTACCTGCGACTCGCGCCCGGCGTGCTCGGCTACCTGCGAGCCGAGCGGGCGCCCGAGCCCGAGGACCTGCTCGGGGAGGTCTTCCTCCAGGTCGCCCGGGACCTCGGCCGCTTCAGCGGTGATGACGACGCCTGCCGGCGCTGGGTCTTCACCATCGCCCACCACCGCCTCGTCGACGACCGGCGTCGCCGGCACGCCCGTCCTCAGCGCACCGACGCCCAGGTGCCCGATGTCGCCGACCCGCGCCCGGCCGACGAGGCTGGCCTCGACCCGGTGCTCCGGGGTGCCCTGGCCGCCCTCACGCCTGACCAGCGCGAGGTCGTCGTCCTGCGCTTCGTGGCCGACCTCTCCCTCGAGGACACGGCCGGGATCACCGGTCGCACCGTCGGCGCCGTGAAGTCGCTCCAGGTCCGGGCGCTCGACAACCTCCGCAAGGCCGTATCCCTGCCGGCCTGAGCTGCGCTCACCAGGGTGATGGAAGACGACCTCACCCGCAGGCTCAGGGCGCTGGGCGACCAGCCCGTCCCCCCGGCCACGTCCGCCGACCACCTCACGGCCATGGCCTCGGTCGGAGCCCGGCCCGAGCGACGGCGCTTCGGACGCGTCGCCGTCGGACTCGCCGCCCTGACCGGCTTCCTCGTCGGTGGCTCCGGGCTGGCGATGGCGGGCGCCCTCCCCGCGCCTGCCCAGGACGCGGCGGCGAGCGTGCTGGCCCAGGTCGGGGTGGACGCCCCTCGATCGCCGAGCAGCGCCTACGGACAGTGCGTGAGCGCGGCGTCGAAGGCCCACGGGGGCGCTGGCGCCGAGGCGGAGGAGGTCGACAACAGCGCCTTCCGGGACGCGAAGGCGGCGTGCAAGGCCGAGCACCCGAAGGGCGCGAAGGCGCACGGCCCCAAGGAGGGCAAGGGCCCGCAGGCGAACCCGAAGGCGAACGACGGCGACCCGTGCACCGGCCCGCCGCCGTGGGCCGGCCGCATGACGTCAGCGGAGAAGGCGGCAGCCAAGGCTGAGCACGAGCCGGCTCGCGCTGCTTGCCCTCCCGACGACGAGGAGGGCTGAGCCGGGCGCCTCAGCGGAGGTCGGCTTCGGTGACGGGGCGCTCCTCGGTCGCCTCGTAACCGACGCGCAGCCACACGTCGCCGAGCGTGCTCAGGTAGTACACCTGCCACCCGTGGTAGGCGGCGTAGCTCGCCTCGTCGGCCCGCATCCGCTCGGCGTAGGCGGTCACCGCCTTCACGTACTTGGGCGTGGGGTTGTAGCGGTGCAGCGCGTTCCCGAGGTCGCACGGCGCCCCCGGCCGGCAGTCTCCGCCGTTGGCCGCCAGGTAGCGGGCGGCGGCCCGGATCGCGTCCCGGTTGCTCTCGATGTCACCCTCGCCGTAGGCATCCCACGTCGAGGGGATGAACTGCATCGGCCCTTGCGCGCCGGCGGTGCTGACCCCGCGGATGCGGCCCATGCGGGTCTCGGTCAGGTGGACGGCGGCGAGGTACTGCCACGGCACGCCGAACTCCGCTTCGCCGGCCTCGTAGTACGTGCGCAGCTCGGAGGCCGGCGCCGGCTCGACGATCCGCCAGGCGGGGAGGTTCGGCTTCGGGTTGCGCACGAGCGCTCGCAGCTCCCGACCGGCAGCGACGTTGGCGGCGACAGCGGCGGAGAGCTCTGGTCCCACACGCTCGGTCACCTCCGCGTCCCAGGACGGGTTGTCGGCGAGCTTGCGGAACGCGACCTGTTGGAGGTGGGCGGCCGCAGCCAACGCCTCCGGCGAGGTCGACGGGTCGTGGATGACCGCTTCCACCTCGGCGATCTGCTGGGCGAGGCGTGCCGGGTCCGACGCCGCGACCGGCCGCACATCGGGGGCAGGTGCGGGCTCGTCGGTCGACGACGTGGTGGAGGGCACCTCGGTCGTCGTCGGCGCAGCCGTCGTGGTCGTCGGACGGTCCGCGACGCGGTCGAGCGTTGGGTCCTGGCTCGCGTTGCAGCCGGCCACGGCCAGCGCGGCGAGGACGACGATGGCGGTACGGTTCACGGCCGCCAAGGCTACGGGTGACCGCCCCGTGCTCCGAGGTCGGGCAGGAGGACGCCCGGGCTGAGGGTCCCTGACGGGTCGAGGGCGCCCTTGATGGCGCGGAACGCAGCGAGCTCCGCAGGGGAGCGGCTGAGGTGGAGCCAGCGCACCTTGGCCCGCCCCACCCCGTGCTCGGCGCCGATGCTGCCGCCGGCAGCGGCCACAAGCCCGAGCACCAGCTCGTCGGCACCCTCCTCGTCCGCAACCGGCACCCCGAGCACGTTGACGTGGAGGTTGCCGTCGAGCACGTGGCCGAAGAGGTGGCAGGTGGAGCCCGGCCACTGCGCTTCGACCTGGCGGACGACGTCGTCGGCGAACACGGCGAGACGGGTGAGCGCCAGGCTCACGTCCAGCTTGCGAGGCGGCCCGGCCGCCTGCAGCGCCTCGGTGATCTCCTCCCGGTGCCGCCAGAGTCGGGCGCGGTCCGCCTCGGACCGGGCGACCGCAGCGTCGAGCACGCGCTCCCCGCAGTCGAGGACGGCCTCTGCTAGCGCCTCCACCGGCGCCTCGTCGTCCGCGCCGCACTCCACGAGGAGCGCCGCTGCGGGGAGCTCGGTGAACGGGGTGACGAGGCCCTGCTCCCGTGCGACGAGGGCAAGCGTCGGTCCTCCCACGACCTCGGCGACGTCGAGGCTGGGCAGTCGGTTCCTGAGCTCGGCCGCCACCGACACCGCGTCGGCGACGGAGGCGAGCGCGAGCAGCGCCGCGACCCGGTGCGGGCGCACGGGCACGAGCCGCAGGCGAGCGGCGGTGATGATGCCGAGCGTGCCCTCGCTCCCGACGAGCAGGGACGACAGGTCGTAGCCGGTGGCGTCTTTGGCCAGCCCTCCGAGGCGCGACACGACCGTGCCGTCGGCGAGGACGGCCTCGACGCCGACCACCTGGGCGCGCATGGTCCCGTGGCGCAGGACCCGGAGCCCGCCGGCGTTCGTGGCGATGAGGCCGCCGATGGTCGCGCGGTCCCTCGCGGAGAGGTCGACCGCGAGCTCGCGGCCGTTCGGGGCCAGCGCCTGCTGGAGGTCAGCGAGGACCACGCCCGCGCCCACGGTGACCTGGCTCGAGAGGGGATCGACGGGGCCCACGTCGGCGAGGCGCCGGAGGCTGAGCACCACCTCCCCGCCGGCCGGCACGCTGCCGCCCACCAGGCCCGTGTTGCCGCCCTGGGGCAGCACCGCGACCCTGGCATCTCGGCAAGCCTGCACGACCGCCGCGACCTCCGGCGTGGAGCCGGGGCGCACGACGGCGAGCGCATCGCCCCGCCACCTTCCGGTCCAGTCCACCTCGTAGCCGGCCCGCACGTCGGCGTCGACGAGCACGTGGGCGGCGCCCACGACGTCACGGAGCGCGGCGACGAGGGCAGGTCGGTCGGCCACGCGGCGAGACTAGGACCGGCCTCGACCGGGCGGGGCGTGTCGGATGCGCTAGGACGCGGCGACGAGGCGGGTGACGGAGCCGCCGATCGAGATCACGTAGACCTCGCCCTCGGCATCCTCGCCGAAGGACACGAGGGTGCCTTGCTCGACGCCCACCCCGAGGTCCACCCGCTCGCCCACCTCCGTGCCGTCGACCGGCAGGGCCCACACCTGGGCGGTGGCGAGGTCACCGAAGAGGTAGGCGCCCTGGAGGCCCGGGATCGCTGCGCCGCGGTAGACGAAGCCGCCGGTGATGGAGGTCCCCTCGGCGTGGGTGTACTCGTAGGTCGGGCCGATGGCGTCCGGCGGTGCCTCGCCCTCGAAGGGACGGCTGCCCTCGAGGTGGTTCCAGCCGAGGTTCGCGCCCAGGATCTGGCCGGCCGGGAGGGCGGTCACCTCCTCGATCTCGTTCTGGCCGACGTCGGCGACCCACAGCGCGCCGGTGGCGGGGTCGAAGCTGAAGCGCCACGGGTTGCGGGCGCCGAAGACGGCGATCTCGCCCCGCCCGCCGCCTCCGGCGAAGGGGTTGTCGCCCGGGACGCCGTAGGGGTCGTCGCCCTGGGCCGAAGGGTCGATGCGGAGGATCTTGCCGAGCAGCGTCCCGGTGTCCTGGGCGCGGTCCCCGGGGTCGCCAGCGGCGCCGCCGTCGCCGAGGCCGTACCAGAGCAACCCGTCCGGGCCGAAGAGGATGTGGCCCCCGTTGTGGTTCGCGAACGGCTGGGCCTGGGCCAGCACGGTGCGGCGGCTGGCGTCGTCGACGCCGTCGGCCGTCACCGCCCACTCGTCGAGTCGGCTGTCGCCGTCCCGGTTCGTGTAGCTCAGGTAGAGCCGCTCGCCGTCAGGGCTGAACGCGGCGCCGAACAGGCCCCGCTCGCCCTCGGCGACCGTGTCGTCGCTGATGTCGACGAGCGGCTCGCCGACGGCGCCTCCCTCGATCGGACGGACCGCGCCGGTGCGCTCGACCACGTAGAGCCTCCCGCTGCTCGGTTGCACCACGAGGGCCACCGGCTGGTCGGCCGTGACCACCTCGGTCAGAGCGAGCTCGAGGGTCTCGAGCGACGCAGTCGTCGGCACCGCCGGGGGCGAGGTCGTCGAGGTGGTGTCCCCGTCCGGCTCGGTGGTGGTGGTGGTCGGCGCCGCGACGGTGCTCTCGGGCTGCTCGGTGGCGTCGTCGTCCCCGCCGCCACCGCAGGCGGCGG
>JBBDQT010000080.1:0-2171 GCA_040905815.1 Acidimicrobiales bacterium | reverse complement strand
CGGCCAGACCTCGTCGGGCGGCCTGGACCGCGGTGACGGGGGAGCGCGGCGGACGGGCCCGACGTCATGCCCGTGCCTTCGTACCCGCGGGCTTCAGCGGATCACCCGGATCAGGCCCTCCTGGACAACCGACACCACGAGCTGGCCGTCAGTGGTGAAGATCGAACCTCTCGCCAGGCCCCGGGCGTGGGATGCCGAGGGGGTGTCGAGGTCGTAGAGCAGCCAGTCGTCGGCCCGGAACGACCGGTGGAACCACATGGCGTGGTCCAGGCTGGCCATCATCACCTCGCCCTCCTGCCAGCTGAGGCCGTGGGGCCGCATGGTCGTGTCGAGCAGCGTCATGTCGCTCGCGTACGTGACGACGCAGGCGTGGAGGACGGGGTCGTCGGGCAGCGTCCCGTCCGCTCGCAACCACATCGCCTGGGTGCGTCGTCCCCAGGGTGTCCCGGCGCCGTCCTCGAACCGGATCGGCTCGACGTGGCGCGTGTCGATGGGCCGGGGTCGCTTCAGCCAGTCGCCCATCCGGTCGGCGTAGGGGGCGTAGCGCTCGGCGAACGTCGGCAGCGTCTCGGGGTCGGGCACGTCGGGCTGCGGCGCCTGGTGCTCGAGCCCGTCCTCGAGCGCGTGGAACGACGCCTGCAGGTTGAAGATGACCTTGCCGTGCTGGATGGCCACGACGCGCCGGGTCGTGAACGAGCGGCCGTCTCGGATGCGGTCGACCTCGTAGAGGATGGGGATCTTCGGGTCCCCGGGCCGCAGGAAGTAGGCGTGGAGGGAGTGCACCGGCCGGTCCGCGCCGACGGTGCGGGCAGCGGCGACCAGTGCCTGACCCGCCACCTGGCCGCCGAAGACCCGCTGGCGGTCGTCATCGGGGCTCACCCCCCGGAAGATGTTCATCTCGATCGGCTCCAGGTCCAGGAGGTCGACCAGCTCGTCGAGTGCATCGGTCACGGGCGACATCCTCGCGCAGGCGACCACCTCACCTGCTTGCTCGCGGCTGGGGCGCGGGCGAGGCTCGCGCCATGGCCCTCCCCCTCGACAGCGACGTCCTCGGCCGGGTCGTCGAGGCGCAGGCCGCGAGCGACGAGCCGCTCGACCGCCTCGTCGCCGCGCTCGGGGTCCACGCCGAGCTCGAGGAGCTCGGGGCCGACATCGTGCAGCGGTTCGTCGCCGAGGCGCGCGGGTCCGGGTGCTCGTGGGCGAAGATCGGCGGCGCGCTCGGGGTGACGAAGCAGGCGGCGCAGCAGCGCTTCGCCGCCCGCGTCTCCGGCGGCGGAGCTGCCGACGGCGGTGGGGGAGCCATCGCTGCCGTGCTCGCCGCCGCCGCCGACGAGGCGAGCGGGGCCGGTCGGCGTCACGTCGAGCCAGCCCACGTCGCCGCCGCCCTCCTGCCCGGAACGGGGGGCGCGACGTCGCTCGCCGCTGCTGCACTTGCCCGCCTCGCTGTCGTGCCCGGGGCGGCCCGGGAGGCGCTCGTCGCGCCGACCCGGAGCGACGGGACACCCACCGGGCGGCCGTCCCGGTCGTCGGCGGTCCGCTCGCTGCTGGAGCACTCCGACGAGCGGGCCAGAGCGCGCGGTGGTGCCGGCGCTGACTCGGGGGACCTGTTGGAGGCGGTGGCCGACGTCCTCGACGTGCCCGATGGCCGGGGCGGGACGTTCGGGCCCGCCGCGGTCGGCGCCGAGGTCGCTCGGCTCCGCCGCTGGGGCTTCGAGGAACGGTGACCGGGTCTGCCGGAAGAGAGGACCGGTAGTCTCTGCCGGATGCCCGTGACGACCCCGATGGTGGCAGCGCGGGCCAGGTTCGATCGCCGGCCCGTCCGCTACGCGATGGTCTCCGTGGTCGCAGTGGCGGTCAGCCAGAGCGTCCTGCTCACGACCAACGGCGTCCTCGGTTGGAGCGCGATCAGCTCGAACGTCACCGCGGTGTCCATCGGGGCCGTCCCCTCGTACCTGCTCAACCGGGCGTGGGTCTGGGGCAAGCGGGGCCGCAACCACTTCTGGCGCGAGGTCGTGCCGTTCTGGGCCCTCGCCCTCATCGGCCTCGCCTTCTCCACCCTCCTCGTCGCCGTCGCCCACCGGTGGAACGACGCCACGTGGGTCATCAGCCTCGCGAACCTGGTGGCGTTCGGGATCCTGTGGGTCGTGAAGTACCTCGTCCTCGACGCCATC
>JBBDQT010000079.1:0-1389 GCA_040905815.1 Acidimicrobiales bacterium | reverse complement strand
CCGAAGACGGCGCCGCCGCCGGTGGAGATGGTGAGCTCGTCGAGGTTGTAGCCGGTGAACGGGTCGTGGTTCTGGTTGGTGGCGGCGTTGCGACCGGATTGGATCACCAGGTTCGTCGCACCCGCCTCGAAGGCGCCGACCCCGGTGAAGGTGACCACGCGGGAGACGATGGCGATGACCCGGGCGGCGAGGGAGGTGGCCACGATCCCGGCTCGGGTGACCGCGGCGGCGGTCACGGCCGCGGCGGCGCCGGCTGACATCCCGGCGGTGAGGATGGCCAACCCGACGCCGATGGCGATGCTGGCGGCGATCTCGATGGCGAGCTGGCGGATGGTGTCTCGTGCCTCGTCCACGGCGGACGCGTAGTCGCGGCAGGCGTCGGCGAGGTCCCGGCAGTGCGCCGCTGCCTCGGGCAGGTGTGACCCGGTCCACCCGTCGAGGAAGCCGGCGAACGCGTCGATGGCGGCGCCCTCGTTTGCGCTGGCCACGGCGGAGCGGTGATCAGCGACCGCTTCGGATGCCGCGTCGAGGGCTACGGCGACCGCCTCCCACGCCGCCGCCAGGTCCCTGAGCCCGTCAGGGTCGGATGACGGCCACCACAGGCCGAACTCGATCTGGACCTGCGGATCAGCCTCTGGCTCGGTGGCGGTGTCGGTCATGGCCCTCCCCCGATCGTCGACGCACGCTCGGCGCCGCCGAAGTCCTCTGCCATCGACCGCAATCCTGGCCCGATGCTCGTCAACCCCTCGACGAGCGGTCGAGGTGGGTCAACAGGTTGCGGGCAGCCGGCTCGTAGCTCTCGCCAAAGGCGCTGCCGGGCTCATCGTCACCCCAGCAGTCACCAACCCTCGACAACGCCGAGCGGAGGTCGGCGACGGCGCCCGACAGGCGCTCCGCCGTCCCGTCCACCGCGGACCCAGTCGAGCGCAGCACGCCAGGGTTGATCTCCAACCGATCGGGCATGACTCATCAATACCACATGTCATTTCATGTTGTCGAGTGCAGGCTCGGCAAGCTACTCCTCGGTGAGGAATGTGACGATGAGGGCGTTGACCTCGGCGGGGCGCTCGAGGTGGAGGAAGTGGCCGGCGCCTTCGATGATCTCGACCCGGCTGCCGGGACCGAGGTGGGCGTCGGCACCTTCGGCGAGGGCGACACCGACGCAGCCGTCGTCCGCACCGTGAAGGTAGAGGGTGGGCTGGGGCGTGGGCTGCTGGGTTGCGTGCTGCTCCACGTCGAGCTCGGGCGCCGGCGGGGTCGAGCCGAGGGTGGCCCGGTAGTAGCCGAGGGCGCCGGCCAGGTTGGCGGGGTCGCGGAGGGAGGGCTTCAGGAGCTCGAGGTCCTCGGTGGCGTCGTAGCCCGGCGACCAGTCGGCCCACAGCCGGTCGA
>JBBDQT010000078.1:0-8314 GCA_040905815.1 Acidimicrobiales bacterium | reverse complement strand
GTGGAGCGCTCGCCTCCGGGGAAGTGCTTGAGCTCGGGGTAGACGATGCCCGTCATCCACGCGCCGTCGTCGGCCTGGAGGTGCTGGATCCACCGGAACAGGTCCAGCGCCCGCTCGTGCTCACCGACGACGAGGTGGGCGAGGGCGCACTCGCAGGTCTCCGCTGCGGTGATCCACGGCCGGTCACTCACGCAGCGGGTGCCCCGGCCGTCCATGATGAACGTGTCCCAGCCGCTGCGCAGGCGCTCTCGGCCCTGGTCGCCCACGACGGCGCCGGCCATGACGGGGTAGTACCAGTCCATCGCCCAGCGGGCCTTGGGCTCGAAGGCGTCGGGGACGTGGGCGACGACGTGGGCGAGCCGGGCGGCGGAGAGCTCCCAGTCCGGCCGCTCGTGGCCGAGGTGCTCGGCGACGGCGATGGCGCAACGGAGGCTGTGGCAGATCGAGCTCGAACCGGTGAGCAGGGCGAAGCTCCACGGGGTGCCGTCGTCGTGGCGGGCCCACAGGATCTCACCGCGGGGAGTCTGGAGCCCGAGCACGAACTCGATGGCCGCCTCGACGACCGGCCACATCGCCTCCAGGAAACCGGCGTCGCCGGTGAGGAGGTGGTGGTGCCAGGCGCCGGCCGCCACGTAGGCGCACACGTTCGCGTCGAGCTTCGTCTCCTCGATGCGGTCTTCCAGGTAGTACTGGTGCCACGCGCCGTCAGGCCGCTGGCGGTCGACGAGCCACTGGTAGGCCCGCTCGGCCTCGTGCCGGCGGCCCCCTAGGGCGAGCGCCATGGCAGCCTCGACGTGGTTCCACGGGTCAGCGTGCCCGCCGGGGAACCACGGGATCATGCCGTCCGCCAGCTGGACCTCGGCGATCGAGTCGACGGTCGCCGAGATCCGAGCCGCGGAGATGGCGCCGTCGACGACCGGCAACGCGAGCCTGCTCATGCGCTCCGCTCCTGGCCTGCGGCCGGGCCGCTCGGGCCACGCTCGCTGCGCTCGCTCATGCGCTCCGCTCCTGGCCTGCGGCCGGGCCGCTCGGGCCACGCTCGCTCATGCTGGCTTGGTGGCGTAGAGGACGAGGCTCTTGCCGAGCACGGGGTTCAGCACCCGGTCGGCGATGCGCGTGACCGCCGGCGCTTCGGTGATGTCCCACACGAGGAGGCGGTGCCATGCCGCCACGAGGCGGTGGTCGGCGTTCGCCGTGCCGACCACGCACTTCAGCCACCAGTAGGGCGTGTGCAGGGCGTGCGCCTTGTGGGCGGCGCTCGGAGCGAGGCCGGCCTCACGGAGGCGCTTGCGCAGCTGTGACTCGGTGTAGATGCGGACGTGGCCCCCCGGCACGTGCGGTGCGTGGTACTCGTCGGTGATGGCCCAGCACACGCGCTCGGGGAACCACGCCGGCACAGTGACCGCGATCGTGCCCCCGGGTCGCAGGACCCGGGCCAGCTCGGCGGCGGCGGCGTCGTCGTCGGGGATGTGCTCCATGACCTCCGAGGCGATGACTCGGTCGAACGTGGCGTCCGCGAAGGGGAGGCGGAGGGCGTCGCCTCCGACGGCTGAGCCGCTCCCGCCGGTGGCGAGCTCGCCGTCGGCGTCCATGGCGTCGAAGAGCTGGCGGACGTCCTTCAGCTCGGCGAGGTCGAGGTCGGCGGCGGTGACGTGGGCGCCGAGCCGGGCGGCCTCGAACGCGTGCCGGCCCGCGCCGCAACCGAGGTCGAGCACCCGGTCCCCCGGCTGCAGGCCGAGGCGGTCGTAGCGGACGGTCAGCACGGCGCGGGCTCAGCCGCTGGTC
The DNA here is from genome assembly GCA_040905815.1 of Acidimicrobiales bacterium. Taxonomy (GTDB): domain Bacteria; phylum Actinomycetota; class Acidimicrobiia; order Acidimicrobiales; family CADCSY01; genus CADCSY01. The sequence goes on along the minus strand of JBBDQT010000078.1, from coordinate 6,529 downwards.
CGGACGCGACCGAGGCGTTCATCCCGGTGCCCGGCGGTGGAGCGACGGTCGGGTCGGGGGTGCCGGCGTGGACGGCGATGACCTCGCGGTACTGGGCGACGGTGGCCGCTGCCGCCGCGGTCCAGCTGTACCGCTCGGCGACGCGCTTCCGGCCTGCCTCACCGATGCGGGCGCGCCGTCCCGGGTCGTCGAGCAGCTCGACGATGGCGACTGCGAGCGCACCGGCGTCGCCCGGCGGGACGAGGGCGGCGGTGGTCCCGTCCCGCCCCACGACCTCGGGGATGGCGCCACCTGTGGTGGCGAGCAGGGGGACGCCGGTCGCCATCGCCTCGACCGCGGGCAGCGAGAAGCCCTCGTACAGCGACGGGACGACGGCCAGCTCCGCCTCGGCGTAGAGCTCGACGAGGCGTTCGTCGGTCACGCCGCTCACGAAGTGCACCGCCTCCTGCAGGCCGAGGCGATCGATCGCCCGCCGCACCAGCCCGTCCACGGTCGGCTTGCCGATGACGGTGAGCTCGACGTCGGGGCGCTCGGTGCGGACCTTGGCGACCGCCTCGAGGAGGTGGGTGAGGCCCTTCATGGGGACGTCCGACGACGAGGTCGTCATCAGGCGTCCCGGGACACGGGCGATCTCGGGCAACGGCCGGAACTGGCTCGGGTCGACGCCCACGCTCACGACCCGCAACCGGTCCGGTGCCACGCCGTGGTCGGTGACGACGTCGGCGAGGCTCGACTCCGACACCGTGATGATGCGGGGCAGCTCCCGTGCGACCCGGGTCTGCATCCTCGTGAACCCGTACCAGCGGCGCAGGGTCAGCTTGCGGCGCCAGCTCGGGGCGTGGGCGATCTCGACCTTGCGGTCGACGGTGATCGGGTGGTGGATCGTGCCGAGGACGGGGATGCCGAGACCGCCCGGGCGTGGTGCCTGTATGCCGAGCAGCCCGGTCCCGAGGCTCTGGTTGTCGTGGACGACGTCGAAGTCGTGGCGCCTGGCGGCGAGGGCTCGCGCGGCCCGCAGCGAGAACGTGTACGGCTCGGGGAACCCGGCGGTGCACATCAGCGCGAACTCCCGGACGTCGATCAGGTCCTTGAGCTCCCGGAGCTTCGGGATCCGGAACGGGTCGGGCTCCCGGTAGAGGTCGAGGCTCTCGAGGCGGTGCAGCGGCACCCGGGGGTCGAGCTCGGGGTAGGGCGGCCCGGAGAAGACCTCGACGTGGTGGCCGAGCTCGACGAGCGCCTTGCTGAGGTGACGGGTGTACACGCCTTGGCCGCCGCAATGCACCTTGCCGCGGTAGACGAGGAGTGCGATCCGGAGGGGGTCTTCGGCTCGCATGATCGGGCAACGATGGTCGGGAGTAGACCGTCCGGTCAAGCGCGGTGGGGTGGTCGCTCCCCGTACTGGCGGTTGGACCCCACCGTCCCTGTCGGATCCAGCCGCCAGCTCGAGTCGGAGACGGCGAGAACGGGTCCGTCGGCCGGGATCAGCGGGACGCGGCCGGTCGTCGACGGTCGAGGAGCCAGGCGGCGGCGAGGGCGAGGACGGCGCCCACCACGAACGGGCCGTCGCCGAGTCTGGTGTAGGGGGTGTCGCCGACGCGCCGCTCGACGGTCCCGACCAGCACGTGGCGGTCGCCGAGATCGGATTGCTGCACGACCGTGCCGTCGGGCCTGACGATGCCCGACAGGCCTGTGGGGGCGGCCTGGAGCAGGTGGCGCCCGGTCTCGACGGCCCGCATGCGCGCCGCGCCCAGCTCGAGCGCGGGCATCTGGGAGGTCGTGAACGAGGACGCGTTCGTCGGCACGAGGAGCACCTCCGCGCCGTGGACGAGGGCGTCGCGCGCCCGGCGGGGGAAGAAGACCTCGTAGGAGATGAGGACGCCGAGGTCGCCGGCCGGGGTGGTGAGCAGCCCCGGCTCTGAGCCGGCGATGGCGTCCCGGGGGATGGCGCTCACGTCTGCGACCTTCGAGATGAGTCCCCGGAGGGGGACGTACTCACCGAACGGCACCCGCTGGTTCTTCTCGTAGCGGTCGGTGAGCGCGCCGTCAGGCGCCCACGCCACCGCGGCGTTGCGGAACCGATCGCCCTCGCGCTCGACGACGCCGGTGACCACGGTGGCAGCGAGCTCTTCGGCGACGTCGGCCATGGTCGCCGCCTGCGGGGTGCCGTCGACCGGCTCCCTGACGGTGACCACGTTCTCGGGCCACACGACGAGGTCCAGCCCTGCCGTGACGTCCTCGCTTGCGGCGAGGTGGGCCGCGAACACCTCGGCGTCGCCTGCGTCGGTCGCCAACAGGCCCCGCTCGCCACCGCCCTGGACGACGGCGACGTCGAGCGTGCCGATCGCCCGCCCGCCGGGGGCGACGAACCCGACGGCGACCACGGTCGCCGCCACCGCCGCGCATGCCGCCGCGGGGCGCACCCGGTGGCGGACGGCGGAGGCGAGCGCCACGCCCGCGACCGCGACGACGGCCGCGACGAGCAACCCGCCACCGGCCCGGGCCACGGGCATCAACGGGCCGCCGATCTGGGTCTGGGCGACGGTCGCGATCGGCACGCCGCCGAACGGCCACACGCCCCTGAGCGCCTCCGCCAGCACGACGGCGGCGGGCACGCCGAGCACCCGGCCCGGTCCCGGCGGGACGGCGGCGAGCGCGACGGTGAGCAGCGTGACCTCGATGAGCACCGCCACCACGTAGCCAGGCCCGCTGAACTCCGACATCCAGAAGAGCCCCGGCCCGAGCATCCCGGAACCGGTCGCGACCGCCACCATCAGCCGTCCTCGCAGCGACGCAGCCTCCAGTGCCAGCGCCAGGACCGCGGCACCCGCGAGCGCGAGCGGCCACCACCCGAACGGGGGCAGGCCGGCGGTGAGCAGCAGCCCGGCGGCGAGCCCCTGCAGCGCCCGACGGCCCCACCAGCGCGGTGCCGAGGTGACCGCCTCCGTCGCCGGCCCGTTCTCAGCGACCGTCGGCTCGCCCCGAACGACAGCGGTCGTGGGATCGGTGCGCACGCCCCATGATCGTCGCTCGAAGGCGGAACGGGGAACCGTCCCGTTCCGTCTGCGGTGCACTGGGGTGCTGGGTCAGCTCCCGGCGGCGACGACCTCGGCCGGCGCGCCTGGCGCGGTTCCCGTCGACACGAGGTCGGCCGTCACGACGTAGCGGTAGCGGGCGGAGCCCGGCGGGTGGCAGGCGAACAGCGTGGCGGTCGGCGTCGGCGTGGGGGCGACGATCCGCATCGCGTCCGGGGTGACGATCTCCTCGCCGTTCACCGCGTAGACCGTCCGGACGCCGTTGACCGTGAAGATGATCTCGTCGCCGGGCACGAGCGTGTCGATGTGGCGGAAGGGTCTGGTCTTGGTGACCCGGTGGCCGGCGATGACGACGTTGCCGGGGTTGCCCGGCATCGCGCTCCCAGGCCAGTGGCTCGGGCCCCGGTCGATCGTGCGCAGCGAGATCCCCTCGTTGAGCGGCACGGAGAGGCCCAGCCGCGGGATCTCGATCGTGCCGATGACGACCGCGGGTTCGGCCGCGTACTCGTCCGCCGGCGGCGCGACCGGGGCTGTCTCCTGGGGCAGTGGCGGCGGGGACGGCTCCGGAAGCGTCGCGAACGCCGGCAGTTGGGACGAGGAGTCGGCCGCGAAGGTGAACTCGGGACCCGACGCCACCACGACCGACTTGGTGGGCGGTTCGACGGCGACGAGATCCGACCCGAGCACAGCGCCGTTGGCGACGAGGACGGCGACGACCGCCATCCAGAGCGCCCGGGCGCTCCTCGCTCTCCGACTCGTTCCCATCACTCTCCGTTCTACCTCGCTGGACCGGATCCCTCCCGTCAGGTCGGTGACTTTTCGCCGACGACCGCCTTTGCGGCCGTCCGGCCGGAACCGATGCAAGCCGGGATGCCGACGCCCCGCAAGGCTGCGCCTGCGAGCGCCAGGCCCGGGAGCCTCCGGGCCAGGGCGCGCTCGACCGCGTCGATGCGATCGAGGTGGCCGGGAGCGTACTGGGGGAAGGCGTCGGGCCAGCGCGTCACCCTGACCTCGCTCGGGGCTGCGGTGATGCCCATCGCCTCCCCGAGCTCCACGCGGAGCCGGGCGACGAGCTCGTCGTCGTCCATCGCCTCGCCCCGCCCGTCGCCGGCCCGCCCGACCGACACCCGCATCAGCGCCCGCTCGGGCGACGAGAGGTGGCGCCACTTGCTCGACGACCACGAGCAGGCGGTCGTGAGCCGGCCCTCGCCCCTGGGCACCAGGAAGCCGCTGCCCGAGAGCGGTGCCGGGATCGCCGCGAGCGGCCAGGCGAACGCGACGAGCGTGACCGAGGCGTGGTCGATGGCGGCGAGCACGCCTGCGATCGCTGCGTCGAGCGGGGCGAGGAGCGGTGCGGCGACGTGCGCGGGCGTGGCCAGGACGACCGCGTCGGCCACGACGGCGCCCCCGTCGGTCGCCACCGCCCACCCGCGGCCGAGGCGGGTGATGCCGGTGACGGCGCTGGTCGTCCGCACGGTCGTGCCGGCGCGGTCGAGTCGGGTCGCGAGCGCGTCCACCAGTCCCGCCATGCCGCCGGTGAGCCCGTAGAAGACGGGACCGGTCTGGTCGGGCCCGGATCGGGGTCCGGCCGCGGGCACGTCCCGGGCGCCGCCGGGCTCGTGGCCCCCTGCGGCGAGCAGCTGGCGGGCGCCAGCCATGAGGTCCGGCGACCGCCGGGCTGCTGCTGCGAGCTGGGGCGCGACGGCGTCGATGCTCAGCTCGTCGGTGTTGCCCGCGTTGATGCCGCCGACGAGGGGGTCCACCAGGCGCTCGTGCACCTCGTCGCCGAGGCCGCGCCGGATGACCGAGCCGAGGGAGCGGTCGACGCCCGGAGCGAGCGGCTGGCGTGCCCGGGCCAGCAGCGGTGACGCCGCGAGGCGGGCGAGGCCCACGGGCGACAGCACACCGGCGCGGGCCACCGCGACGATGTCGGTCGGGAGGCCGAGCAGCGTCGCCTTGGGGATGGGACGCAGCCGGCCACCGACCCAGAGCCAGGCGCCGCCCGTGGCCGGGGACTCGAGCCGGTCGGTGAGCCCCAGCTCCGCGCACAGCCGCAGGGCCTCGGGCCGTCGGGCGAGGAACGAGTCGGGGCCCGTGTCCAGCTCGCTGCCGGCGAACGGCTCGGTCCGGACCTTGCCACCGAGGTGGGCGGCGGCCTCGAGGACGGTCGTGGTGACGCCGTCGCGGTCGGCCAGCTCGTGGGCGGCGGCGAGGCCGGCGATGCCACCGCCGACGACGGCGACGTGCACGCTCAGGCCGCCCCGCCGGCGGCGTGGACGACCTCGACGACGCGCGCGAGCTGGTCGGGATCGGTCTCGGGCAGGACGCCGTGGCCGAGGTTGAAGATGTGGCCCGGCCGGCCGGCGTTGGCGCCGAGCACGGCGTGCACCTTCTCCTCGAGCACGGGCCAGGGAGCGAAGGCAGCCTCGGGGTCGAGGTTGCCCTGCACCGCGACGTCGGCGCCCAGCCGGTCCCGGGCGGCGTCGAGGGGCACCCGCCAGTCGATCCCGACCACGTCGGCTCCCGCCTCGGCCATCGCGGGGAGGAGCTCGCCGGTCGCCACGCCGAAGTGGATGCCAGGGACGCCGAGGTCGGCCATGCCGGCGAAGATGCGCTTGCTCGCGGGCAGCACGTGGGTCCGGTAGTCGGCGACGCTCAGGGCGCCCGCCCAGCTGTCGAAGAGCTGGAAGGCGCGGGCGCCTGCCTCGACCTGGGACCGGAGCGAGGTGAGGGACAGGGCCCCGATGGCGTCGAGCAGCTTCCGGAACAGCTCCGGCTCGCCCAGCATCATCGCCTTCGTCTTGGCGTACGTCCGGGTGGGACGCCCCTCGATGAGGTAGCTGGCCACGGTGAAGGGCGCGCCGGCGAAGCCGATGAGCGGCACCTCGTCGGGCAGCTCCTTGGCCAGGTTCCGCACGGTCTCCAACACCCAGGGGGTGTCCTGCTCGGGCTCGAGGGGGCGCAGCCGTCCCAGGTCGGCCTCACCCGAGAACGGACGCTCGACGACGGGCCCGATGCCGGGTGCGATGTCGACACCGAAGCCGATGGCGTGCACCGGGACGACGATGTCGGAGTAGAGGATGGCGGCGTCGACGCCGTAGCGCCGGACGGGCTGGAGCGTGATCTCCGTCGCCAGGTCGGGGACCTTGAGGGCATCGAGGATGCTGCCGTCGCCCCGGATCGCCCGGTACTCGGGGAGCGAGCGGCCCGCCTGGCGCATGAACCACACCGGGGTGCGCCACGCCGGCTCGTTGCGGCAGGCGGCGAGCAGCGGGGGGTCGGCGGGGTCCGGCACGGCGCCAACGTACCGGTGGGCGCGACGATGACCCCATGCGACGCTCCATCGACGACGCCCGCGACGCCCACCCCGAGGGCGACGACGACCAGCCCCCGTCGTCGTGGATGGTCGCCCTCGCCGACGACTGCGACGGCTGCGCCGACGTCCGCGTCACGCTCACCCTCGAGGAGCTCGGCGGCGCCGGCACCGGCCTCGTCGC
>JBBDQT010000077.1:0-8343 GCA_040905815.1 Acidimicrobiales bacterium | reverse complement strand
CGTTCACGATCTGGGGCTTCCTCGGTGAGGCGCCGCCCGAGCTCGTGGAGCTCCGACGCCCGCTGTTCCAGGCGGCCGCGCATCACTACGCCGAGCAGCGTGCCATCGTCGACATGGTCCCCGAGGCGACCCTCCGGCTGTCCCACGCCGAGGTCGTCCGGCGGTTCCCCGCCGACTGGCGGGCCCTGCTCGGCGCCTGAGACGCGGCGCTCGGCACGTCGCTAGCGTCCGGGCATGGCCAGCGACGTGTCTTTCGAGCTCCTCGAGATCCCTGTCGGCGAAGACACCTTCACCGCCCGCGCGTGCGGGCCGGCCACAGGAGAGCTGGTCCTGCTGCTGCACGGCTTCCCCCAGACGTCCTGGTCGTGGCGGCACCAGCTGCGGGCCCTCGGCGCCGCCGGGTACCGGGCGGTCGCCCCCGACCAGCGGGGCTACTCCCCGGGCGCCCGGCCCACGGAGGTGAGCCGGTACCGGACGGAGGCCCTCGTCGCCGACGTCATCGCCATCGCCGACGAGCGCGGTGGCCACACGTTCCACCTCGTCGGCCATGACTGGGGCGCCGTCGTCGGCTGGCAGGTCGCCGGCCTCCACCCCCAGCGCTTGCGCACCCTGACGAGCATCTCGGTGCCACACCCGGTCGCCTTCGTCGAGGCGCTCTCGGATCCCTCGTCGGACCAGGCCCAGCGGTCGTCGTACGTCGAGTTCTTCCGCTCTGCGGACGCGGCTGACGCGTTCCTCAGTGACGGCGCCGCCCTGTTGCGGGGCATCTTCGGTGCCGCCGACCCGGCCGACGTCGAGCCCTACGTCGAGGTGCTGTCAGAGCCGGGCGCCATGCAGGCGGCGCTGAACTGGTACCGGGCGGCCGACTTCTCGCTCCTCGAAGCGCTCGGGCCCGTCACCACGCCGACGATGTACCTGTGGAGCACCGACGACATCGCCCTCGGCCGCGAGGCGGCCGAGGCGACCGCTGCCCACGTCGAGGGTCCTTACCGCTTCGAGGTGCTCGAGGGCGTCAGCCACTGGGTCGCCGAAGAGGCGCCCGAGCGGACGAACGAGCTGCTGCTGGAGCACCTGGCCTCCGGATGAAGGGCCGCAATCGGGTTTCCGCGCGCTGCGGGCAGACTGTGGCCGGATGACGACCACCTCATCGACCGACTCCGACCTCGCGACCGACGGCGAAGCGAGCGGCGGCGCAGCGAACCACGGCGAAGCGACCGCGTCCCCACCCGGGGGTGACAGCCGCGCTCGGCGGCGGTTCCCGCGGCGCCGCCGGGCACGCACCGGCGCGGAGTCACCGGCGGCGGGGGAGCACGGCGAGGGCGACGGTGCCGATGCCACCGTCGACGAAGGCCCAGGCACCGGCACCTCCGACGGGGACGCTGCCGTCACCGATGTCTCCTCGGAGGCTCCAGCGAGGGTTCCCGACGCTCCGCCCTCGCCCCCTGCTGACGAGTCCCCTGCTGACAAGTCCCCCTTGCGCCTCCTGCCCCCGCCGGACGGATCCGGGCTCAGCCACTGGAAGCGCGTCGACGCCGACGCCGCCGAGTGGTTCGACGAGGAGGAGATCCAGCAGGGTCGCGCGTACAACCGTCCCATCGGCCGTCTGAACCGGGTGCGCCAGGCGCTCGGCGTGATCGTCCTGATCGCCCTCGTCGTCGGGGAGGTCGCGCCGCGGGTGCTCGAGGCGCTCGACCTCTCCGGCTGGGTCCTCGAGCTGCTCGCCGTCCTCGTCCTGTTCGAGGCGGTCAACCTCGTCTACTCGCCGTGGTTCAGCGCCTACCGGTCGCTGCTCTACGACCGACGCTGGGGGCAGAGCACCCAGACCGCAGGCGGTCTGGTGCTCGACGAGGTGAAGGGCACCGTCGTGAACCTCGTCCTGCTCAGCGCGCTCCTCGTCCCGCTGTACGCCGTGATCCGTGCCACGGACCTGTGGTGGCTGTTCGGGTGGCTGATCTTCTCGGGTTTCACGGTCCTGCTCGGCCTGCTCTATCCCGTGGTCATCGCGCCGATCTTCAACCAGTTCGAGCCCCTCGGTGACAAGGTCCTCCGGGACCGGCTGCTGACCCTCGCCCGCCGTCTCGACCTCGACGTCAACGAGGTCCTCGTCACCGACGCGTCGAAGCGATCCGTGGCCGGAAACGCGTACGTGGCCGGACTCGGCAAGACCCGTCGAGTGGTCCTGTTCGACACCATCCTCGACTGGTCCCACGACGCCATCGAGCAGGTCGTCGCCCACGAGCTCGGGCACTGGCACCACCGCCACCTGCGCCGGAAGCTGCCCGTGCTGCTCGCCTTCCAGCTCGTGACCTTCATCGCCACGTGGGCGGTCCTCCGGTCGGACGCGCTCCTCGAGGTGGCCGGAGTGGCGCAGCTGGGCGACCCGGCATCGCTCCCGCTGTTCCTCGCCGTCTTCCCGTTGTCGTTCGTCCTGACGACCCTGGTCTCCTCGTGGCTGAGCCGCGTCGACGAGCGCCAAGCCGACCTGTTCGCCCTCGGCACGCTCGGAGACCCGCAGGCGTTCACCGAGCTGTTCCGACGCGTCGCCGAGCGCAACAAGGCAGACGTCGACCCCTCCTGCTGGAAGCGGATCACGGCGTCGCACCCGCCCGTCGCCGAACGCCTGGCGATGGCGGGTCGCTGGGGCGGCGGCCGGCACAACGCCCCCTGAGCCATGGCGGCTGACGGCCCGGGTATCGACGAGAGCGCGGCGTGCGAGAGCCGGATCGGCGCCCTGGGCCTGCGCCTCGCTGGAGCGGGGGCGGCCGCGCTCCCTCTCCCCGTGGAGGACGAGGTCGTCGCCCGCCCGCCACCCTGCCTGCCCGTGCTCCTCGGCTGAGGCTGGGTTCCGGCCACTGGCCGACCGCAGCGGTCGGAGGACGTCGTGCGATGCTGGCCGCTCGCCGACTCTCCGGGAGACGTCATGGACCGCACCGCCCTCCGAGCTGCTCAGCAGCCGCTGAAGGATGCCTACCGAGAGGACCCCGCACGCGGTGTGGTGACGCTGCGGGCGTCCGGAGCGCTCGGCGCGGGTGTGACGTGCTCGGTGTCGACGGGACGAGCCATCGCCGAGGCTGGGCTCCATCCGGCCAGTGGCGGGGACGGTTCGTCTCTTTGCTCCGGCGACATGCTCCTCGAGGCGCTCGTCGCCTGTGCCGGGGTCACGCTCGGAGCGGTCGCCACCTCGCTGGAGGTCGAGCTGCGGTCGGCCACGGTGCACGCCGAGGGCGAGCTCGACTTCCGGGGGACGCTCGGCGTCAGCAAGGAGGCCCCGGTGGGGTTCCGTGCCGTCCGGGTCCGGTTCGAGCTGGACACCGGCGCTGACGACGAGACGATCGAGAAGCTGCTGGAGCTCACCGAGCGCTACTGCGTGGTCCTCCAGACGATCAAGGCCGCGACCCCGGTTCAGAGCGCCTCGAGCCGCGTGTCCGCTGCTTGAGCTGACGGCGTCGCCACGTCGCGGTCAGCGGCCACGACACGGGCAGGCGGGCGCGCACGTGTTCACGGTCAACCCCACGGGTGCCGGACGTGTCGGGTGGACTTGACGCGTGCCACTGATCGCATTCCTGGCTGGCTCGCCGTCGTCCGACGACGTGTGCTCGTCTGGCGCACGGACCTATGGCTCTCCCGGCGGGGCAGCGTGCTGGAACCAACGAGTCACGAACCGTGTGTCGATGACCGGTGGGTCCCATCTCACGCGGCGACGACCGGCGCCAAGCGCGTCACGGCGCCTGGCAGGCGAGGTCGCGGAGGGCCTCTCGGTGGAGGCGGGCGCGGATGGCTTGGAGGCGGGCCTGGCGGCACCGGGTGCTGCGGGCGTCGTCGGTGTCCTCGCCGTCGGCGTCGGCGTCGTCGTCGGGCTCGGGTTCGGGGGTGGGCGGGTCGGGGATGAGGAGTTCCCGGATGCGGCGGGTGCAGGGGGTGGGGGTGGTGGTGATGGTCCGGCCGGTGGGGCTGGTGAAGGTCAGCCCGTCGGGGTGGTCGGGGTCGCCGGTGACGCTCCAGCCGCCTTCGTGGACGTGCTTGTGGTGGCGGCGGCACAACAGGGCGAGATTCCAGACCTCGGTCTCGCCGTCGCGGGACCAGAACCGGAGGTGGTGGGCGTGGAGGCCGAGGGTGGTCTCGCAGCCGGGGAACCGGCAGCACCGGTCGCGGTGGGTGAGGAGGCGGCGGACCCGGCGGGGGATGGTGCGGGTGACCGCCCCGAGGGCGCTGAACGCGCCGGTCCCGTCGTGCAACAGGATCTGGGTGGTGGCGTCGCAGCCGAGGCGTTCGAGGGTGGCGCGGGCGATGGGGGTCCCGTCGGCGAGGGTGACCCACCCGTCGCCGTCGTCGTCGAGGGCGCCGGCGTGGGCGTGGACGTAGAGGTGGGCGGTGGCGCCCACGGCGGTGTCGGCGATGGAGAACGAGGCGAGCTCGACGAGGGCGTCGGCCCGGCGGACCCCGATGGGGTCCCATGGGGCGCCGGGGGCGGGGGTGTGGGTCTCAGCGAGGCGGTCGAGGCCCGCGGCGAGGGTCTCGGCGTCGGTGTCGGGCAGGTAGAAGCTGCCGCGGACGCCGCCACCGCGGGCGTTCCACATCGACAGGGTCCGCTTGGCCTCTTGCTCCTGGCTCGCCTCTCTCGTCTTGCGGGTGGCTTTGGCGGCGCGGGCGGCGAGCTGGGAGGCTTCGAGTGCGGGGCCGTGCTCGGCCCAGTGGGCGTCGGTGTCGGGGGTGGCGAGGGCGCACAACGGTGCGAGCTGGTCGGAGGAGAACCGGCCCTCTGCCGCGGCGGCGGCGATGGCGGGGAGCTGGGCCAGGGCGCGGGCGACCTCGACGAAGCCCTTGGCGGTGACCCGCCGGACGGCGTCGGTGGCCGCCACCCACCCGACCATGTCTCGGGCGCCGTCGACCCCCCAGGCGTCACGCTCGTCGAGCACCGCGGCGATCGCCAGGCGTTGCGCCTCCAACGCCCGGGCCCCGCCGCCCAGCTCGGCGTACAACGACGACAGGTCATCGGAGTGACACGTCCGGTACCGGTCCACCAACGGCACCCCGCCAGGAGCCTCGCCATCACCTTAATCATGTTCGTCGAACTGGTGTTCCCCCACAGCACCAACCTACTGAGGGGGTACGACAGCCTCGCCGTCGTCGTCGCCCCGGCGATAGCGTCATGAAGGGCCATGGGCCGGCCGAGGACAGCGTGGGAGCGTGCGGATGGCAGAGGGTCGGGTCACGATCGAAGAGGGCTTGGTCTTCGGGACCGGCGGCGAACGACAGCTGCATTGCGACGTGTTCCGGCCGGAGGGCGCGACCGAGCCCCTCCCCGGCGTGTTGCTCGTGCACGGCGGGAGCTGGCGCACCGGTGACCGCACCCAGCTCCGGGGCTACGGGATCCTGCTCGGTCGTGCCGGCTACGTGTGCGTCGCCTCGGAGTACCGCCTGATCCCAGAGGCGCCGTGGCCGGCGCAGATCCACGACGTCAAGGCCGCCATCCGGTGGATGCGGGCCAACGCCGCCGAGCTCGGGATCGACCCGGACCGCATCGCCGTCGAAGGCAACTCCGCCGGCGCTCACCTCGCCCTCCTCGCCGCGGGCACCCCCGGCGTCGAGGAGCTCGAGGGTGAGGGCGGCCACGCCGGCACGTCGACCCACGTCTCCGCCGCCATCGGGGTCTACGCGCCGACGCTGTTCTCCCACCAGGAACGGCGCCGGGGTGCCGTGACGCTGGCAGCGCTCACCGACCTCGCCTCCTCGTCGGCGGCGTCGCTCGCCAGCCCGATGCACCACGTGACGCCCGACTTCCCGCCCACGCTGCTCATCCACGGCGCCGACGACGAGCTCGTGCCGGTGCACGCCAGCCTCGTGATGTACGAGGCGCTGGCGGAGGCGGGGGTGCCCACCGAGCTGCACCTCTACGCCGAGCAGCCTCACGCCTTCGATGCCATCCCCGAGTTCGGGCGGCAGTGCGCTGCAGAGATGCTGCTCTTCCTCAACCGCTACGTCCGGGACCGGGCACCGGCCAAGACGACGACTTCGTAGCGACCGGGGCACGCCACGGGGGGCAGGGCAGACTGGGCGCGTGCAACCGCTCCTGCTCACCGACGACCAACGCGAGTTCCAGGCCGCGCTCCGCCAGCTGTGCGACGCCAAGATCGCGCCCCGCGCTGCCAAGGTGGACCGTACCGCCGAGTTCCCCTGGGACAGCTTCAAGGACTGCGTGGCGATGGAGCTTCCGGCCCTCGGTCTCCCCGCCGAGCACGGCGGGTCCGGGGCCGACCACGTCACCCAGGCGATCATGGTCGAGGAGCTCGCGAGGGCGTGCGCGTCGACATCGCTCACCATGCTCATCTCGAAGCTCGGCATGATCCCGGTGATGGTCTGGGGCAGCGAGGAGCTCAAGGCGCGCTACCTGCCAGGCGTCGCCCGCGGCGAGCTCCAGGCGAGCTATTGCCTGAGCGAGGCCGACGCCGGCTCCGACGTCGCGTCCATGCGCACGCGGGCGGTGCGCGACGGCGACGACTACGTGATCTCCGGGTCGAAGCACTGGATCACCAACGCCGGCATCAGTGATCTCTACACGGTGTTTGCGAAGACCGATCCGGGCGCCGGTCATCGCGGCATCAGTGTGTTCGTCGTCGAGGCCGGCTGGGGGGTCAAGGTCGCGAAGCTCGAGGAGAAGATGGGCGTGCGGGGCAGTCCCACCGGCGAGGTCGTCCTCGACGACGTCCGGGTGCCCGTCGAGAACCGCATCGGCGAGGAGGGCGACGGCTTCCGAATCGCGATGGCGACGCTCGACCGGAGCCGGCCGACGATCGGCGCCCAAGCGGTCGGCATCGCCCAGGGAGCACTTGACGTGGCGGTCTCCTACATGAAGGAGCGCAAGCAGTTCGGCAAGGCGATCGCCGAGTTCCAGGGCCTGCAGTTCATGGTCGCCGACATGGCCATGCGCATCGAGGCGGCCAGGGGGCTCGTCCACCGCGCCTGCGCGACGATCGACGCCGGCGACCCCCGCGGTGACCTCACCAAGGTGGGCGCCATGGCGAAGTGCTTCGCAGCAGACGTCGCCATGCAGGTCACGACCGATGCCGTCCAGCTCCTCGGCGGCAACGGCTACACGAAGGACTTCCCGGTAGAGCGCATGATGCGAGATGCCAAGATCACCCAGATCTACGAGGGCACGAACCAGATCCAGCGGGTGGTGATCTCCAAGCGCTTGTTCTCGTAGCCGATGAGCCTGGTGCGACAAGGAATTTATGCTGCGACCGGCTTGGTACCAGGGAGTTCCAGTGGACGAGGCTGGAGCGCCTGACGTCAGGGTGGTACTAGTCCAGTACTAGTCAATGGGCGATCCTCGGCGTACGCTCCCTGTCGTGGCCACGTTGACGGAGCGAAAGCCGGGGGTGTGGTTCGCCCGCGTGTTCGTGCCGGCCACGGCCGACGGTGCCGCCCGCCAGGTCGGCCGCGTGTTCCGTGGCACGAAGAAGGCGGTGCGGGCCGAGGTCGCAGCGTGGGAGGCCGAGATCCGTGGTCGTGCACCGGCAGGCGTGGGCGCCACCGTGGCCGACCTGCTGGCGATGTGGCAGGCGGCCCGGGCCCACGAGTGGCAGCCGACGACCGCCCGCGACCACCGGAGCCGAGCCGGGCTGATCCTGGCGGACCTGGGCTCCGTGCGGCTCCTCGACCTCGACCCGCTGCGGATCGACGCCTGGCTCGCGCAGCTCCGCCGGCGGGGCGTGGGTGTCGGGGCGATCCGGGGTCGGCTGGCAACGCTGAAGGCGGCGGCTTCGTGGGGCGTCTCGCGCCGGCTGCTGCGTTCGAACCCGGTGGCCGACGCTGCCCCCCGGCTCGCCCTCGGCCGGCGCAGCGTGCGGCCCGAGCCCGAGCAGGTCGTGGCCCTGCTCGAGGCGGCCACCGCTGAGAGCGTGCGCGGGGGCCTGGCTCTGCGGATCGCAGCGGTGACCGGTGCCCGGGAGGCGGAGGTGGTGGCCCTGGCGTGGGACGACCTGGTCGGCGCCGACCTGCGGATCGGGCGGCAGCGCCACAGCATCGACGGCGAGGCGCTCGTGCGGGAGCGGACCAAGTCCGGCGGGCACCGCACCGTCCTGCTCGACGCGGTCACCGTCGCAGCGATCGCTGCGTGGCGTGCCGAGGCGGAGGAGCTGGCAGGAGCGCCGACCCGCTGGATGGTGGCGGAGCCCGGTGCCGCCGATCCGCCATCGCCGCGCTGGCTGCGCGCCCTGTTCATGCGGGCAGCGGAGCGGGCGGGGATCCCGGCGGGGCGGGGCAAGGGCATCGTCCTGCACGACCTGCGGGTGCGCCACGAGGCGCCATGTATCCGGGCGGGGTGAAAGGACCCGCCTTCGG
>JBBDQT010000076.1:0-1396 GCA_040905815.1 Acidimicrobiales bacterium | reverse complement strand
GCGGAGCGGGCGGCGCCGTAGTCGTCGGCGCCCATGCCGGCGACGTCGATGGTGGCGGCGTAGCCCTCCCAGCCGGGGGGCACGGAGAACCGCAGCGCCTGAGGCGCGCCGGCGCCGGTCCGCTCCCGGATGACGAGGGT
Source organism: Acidimicrobiales bacterium (assembly GCA_040905815.1). Lineage (GTDB taxonomy): Bacteria > Actinomycetota > Acidimicrobiia > Acidimicrobiales > CADCSY01 > CADCSY01. The sequence goes on along the minus strand of JBBDQT010000076.1, from coordinate 1,256 downwards.
CCCCGCCGCGAGGTCGCCGAGGCGCTGGTCGTCCGGCGTGAAGAGGATGCTCAGCACGGCGGCGGCGCCCGAGGTGAGCACCACGTCGACGAGGGTGAGGAACCCCCGCACCACGGCGTGTCGGAACCGGATCGGCGAGCCGTCCCGTGCCACGACCCGCAGGCCCAGTGCCGCCTTCCCGGGGGTGCGGCCCCGCCACAGCGTCTCGAAGGCGATCGGGTAGCAGAGCAGGACCGCGGTGATGACGAGGAGCAGGAACACGATGCCGGCGGTGGCGGATCCGGTGCCCGAGGACAACAGCCCGAACCCGATGGCGGCGATCAGGACCAGCGCGCCCTGGATGGTGTAGTCGATGCCGGCGGCGAGGAGGCGGGAACCGAGGCTGGCGGTCCGGAACCGCAGCTCGACGGCCTCGGGCGTGACCAGCCGCGGTGACACCATGGCGGCCACGGTACCGGTCGTCCGGTGACCGCCCGGGCCGCCGCCTCGACGGCCCCCGGCCCGCCGCTACCGTGCGGTCGACGTGGACATCGACCGCTTCATCGCCGCCAACGCGCCGACGTGGGAGCGCCTGTCGACGCTCACGGCCCGGTCCAAGCAAGGCGTGCGGGACCTGGCACCCCACGAGGTCGACGAGCTCGTGCGGCTGTACCAGCGGGCGTCGAGCCACCTCTCCTACGCACGGACCTACTACGGCGACCCCTCGCTGCTCGCCCGCCTGACCGGCCTGGTCGCCGCGTCCGGCGCGGTCGTCTACGGCACGAGGCCCCGGACGGCGCGGGCGCTCGACCGCTTCGCCACCACCACGTTCCCCGCAGCGGTCTGGCACGTCCGGCGCTTCGTGCTGGCCGCAGCCCTGTTGGTCCTCGTGCCCTTCGCCGCGGTCGCGATCTGGATCGCCTCGTCCGACGAGGCGCTCGAGGCGAGCGCACCGGATGCGGTGCGGGCCTCCTACGTGGAGGAGGACTTCGAGGCGTACTACTCCTCGGGCCCGGCCGCTGCGTTCGCCACGAACGTCTTCACGAACAACGTGCGGGTGGCGGTCCTCGCGTTCGCCGCAGGGATCCTGCTCTGCGTCGTCACCGCCGGCCTGCTCGCCTACAACGGCGCCGCGGTGGGCGTCGCCGCCGGGCTGTTCACCGCCGCCGGCCAGCCTGGACGGTTCTGGGGCCTCATCCTCCCCCACGGCCTCCTGGAGCTCTCGGCCGTCATCGTCGCCGGCGCCGCCGGCCTCGCCCTCGGCTGGGCCGTGATCG
>JBBDQT010000075.1:0-8369 GCA_040905815.1 Acidimicrobiales bacterium | reverse complement strand
TCGTCGCCACCATCGGCTCCGTCGACGTCGGTGGGCTCCAGCTCGCCAAGGACCTCGACCTCACGGCTCCGATCGCCGAGCTCAACGCGGTGACCGAGCTCGTGAACACCCAGGTCGGCAGCGTGCTTGCGGTGCTCAACGCGTCGCTCGCCGACCTCGTCAACGTGGAGCTGCTCAAGATCACCGAGACGGTGAGCGCGGACGGCGACGTCGTCAAGGCGCTGGCCGAGGTCGTCGGGGTGCGTGCCACCTTGACGCCGCCCTCCATCCTCGGTGCTGCAGGCCTGCTCGACGCTGCCGACCCGGTGTCGGGCGTGATCGGCGACCTCGGCGGTACCGTGCCGGTGCTGTCGACCACCATGGGCCAGCTCGAAGCCGTCCTCGGCGGCGTCGAAGCGCTCAGCGGGCCTTCCACGGTGACCGTGGCCAGCGTCCAGGGCGTCGCCCTGTTCCGCCCGGTGGCCGCTTCTTCGACGGGTGGCCCCACGCCGTCGGACCAGCTGCCCCGCACCGGTGGGGACGCAGTGCCGGCCGTGGCCGTCGCCGCCCTGCTCGCCGGGGCAGCGATCGGGATCCGCCGGATCACCACCAAGGTGGGGGCTTCACACTCCGCCTGACACACCAATCCGTCGCACCAGGCGGGAGCGAGCGGTTGAGGGGGCCACGTCGGCCCCCTCTTCCGCGTCCCGGCACCCCCCGGAGGTGTCGGGTGCCCGGACGCCGGTCAGGATGGCGTGGTGGCGTGGGACGGTGATGCGTACCAGGAGCGGTTCGACCAGCTGGCGAGCGGCGGGAGCGACGTCCACGGTGAGGCACAGCTCGTCCGCCGCCACGTCCCCCGATCCGTCCTCGACGCCGGCTGCGGCACCGGCCGGGTCGCCATCGAGCTCGCCGACCACGGGATCGAGGTCGTCGGTGTCGACGTCGACCCTTCGATGCTGGAGACGGCCCGACGCCGTGCCCCTGGGATCGAGTGGGTGCACGCCGACCTGGCGGTGCTCGACCTCGGGCGCCGGTTCGACGTGGTGGTGATGGCCGGCAACGTGGTGCTCTTCACGGACCCGGGCACGGAGGGCGCCGTGGTGGGCTCCTGCGCCCGCCACCTGGCGCCCGGTGCCACGTTGCTCGCGGGCTTCCAGCTCGACCGCTCGTACGGTGTGGCCGACTACGACGAGCACTGCGCAGCAGCGGGTCTCGTGCTGGTCGACCGGTGGTCGACGTGGTCCCAGGAGCCGTACCCCGGTGACGGGGGCTACGCCGTCTCCGCTCACCGGTGGCCGGCGTGACCGTCGACTGGCACCAGCGCGTCCTCGCGGAGGTCGACGCGCTCCGGGACGAGGCGGTCGCCGACCTCGTCGAGCTCGTCCGGATCCCGAGCGTCACGGGCACCGACGCGGAGCACGACGCCCAGGCCTGGCTGGCGGCCCGCTTCGCCCGGGACGGCCTCGAGGTGGACCACTGGCAGGTGGATCTCGATGCGATGCTCTCGTCGCCGGCGTGCCCGGGCTTCGAGGCGCCGCGCGACGAGCTGTGGGGGCTCGTCGGTCGCGTGCCCGGCCGGGGTGGCGGTGCGTCGCTCCTCCTGAACGGCCACGTGGACGTGGTGCCAACCGGCGACCTCGGGACATGGCAGCACGTCGACCCTTTCTCCGGTCACCTCACGGGTGGAGAGGTCCTCGGTCGGGGTGCGTGCGACATGAAGGGCGGACTCGTCGCCGCTTGGTGGGCGGTGCGGGCCCTCCGGGCCGCCGGCGTGCCGCTGCTCGGCGACCTCCACCTCGCCAGCGTGGTTAGCGAGGAGGACGGCGGGCTCGGCACGTTCGCCATGCTCGAGCGGGGTTGGCGGGGAGACGTGTGCGTGGTGCCGGAGCCGACCGGGCTCGACGTCGTGCCGGCGTGCGCCGGCGCGCTCACGTTCCGGATCCGCGTCCCGGGCCTCGCCGCCCACGCCGCCCGCCGCACCGAGGGGGTGAGCGCCGTGGAGAAGCTGTGGCCGGTCTGGTGGGCCCTCGTCGACCTGGAGCGGCGCCGCAACGCGGTCGTCGATCCCCTCGTGCAGCGGTGGCCCATCGCCTACCCGATCTCGATCGGCACGGTGAAGGCCGGCTCGTGGGCGTCTACCGTGCCCGACGTGCTGGTGGCCGAGGGGCGCTTCGGCGTGGCGCTCGACGAACCGCTCGACGAGGCGAGAGCGGCGCTCGAGGCTGCCGTCGACGGTGCCTGCCAGGCCGATCCGTGGCTGCGGGACCATCCTGTCGGCGTCGAGTGGTGGGGTGGACAGTTCGGACCCGGGCGCCTCCCGCAGGGGAGCGACCTGGTGGAGCGAGTGCAGTCGGCGCACGTCGCGGTGACTGACGGGGCGCGCCCCGAGGTCTGGGGGGCGCCGTACGGCACCGACCTCCGCCTGCTCGTCGGCCTCGCGGGCATCCCCACCGTGCACTACGGCCCCGGGGACGCCCGGCTCGCCCACGCCCCGGACGAGGCGGTGCCGCTCGACGAGGTGGCGACCGCCGCCGCGGTGCTCGCCACCTTGGCCCTCGACGTCTGCGTCGTCGGGGACTAGCCCGATCGGGTACGTCGTCGTTTCGGCATGCCAGCGCACGGGGATGGCATGTTGCGACCGCCAGCCTTTGAGACGGCAGACCTGGGCCCGAGGAGGCGAGCATGGTGAGCACGGTGGGGCCCATCGCAGTCCTCGCGCTGCGTCCCGAGCCGGGCAACGTGCGCGAAGCACGCCAGGCGGTCGCCAGGGCGGCCGGCGCCGCAGGCGCCCCGCCCGACCGGGTGGGCGACCTCATGGTCGCGGTCTCCGAGGCGTGCACGAACGCGATCGAGTCCCATGTCGCCGCCGAGGACCCGACGCCGGTGGCCGTGCAGGTCCTCCGGGAGGAGGCAGAGCTCGTCGTCCTCATCGAGGACCACGGTCACGGCTTCGACCCCGCAGGTCGGCCTCCGCGCCCGCCCGTCGGGGACCCCGAGCACCTGCGCATCGAGCGGGGCTGGGGCATCGAGCTCATGCAGGCGCTGGTCGACCAGCTCTCCTTCGAGCGCACCGCCCTCGGGATGAAGGTGCGGCTCGTGATCGACGTCCCACCGATGTGACGCCGGGCAGGTCGTCAGGCGTCCCCGTCCCGCCGGACCACGAGGCGCACCGACGTGCCTGTGCCGCCGTCGGCGCTCGAGAACTCGACATCGTCCACGAGCGCCCGGATGAGCTGCAGGCCCCACCCCCGCTCGGCGTCCTCCTCGGCGCCGCGGACCCGACCATGGTCCGGGTCGCCCCCATCTCCGAAGCCGCTCCCGCTGTCCTCGATGTGGATCTCGAGGGCGTCACCGTCGAGCACGCAACGGAGCACGACCCGTTTCTGCCGCCCCTCCGCCAGGTGGACCTCGACGGCGTTCGTGCAGGCCTCGGAGACCGCGATGCGCAGGTCCTCCAGCCGTCCGTCGTCGATGCCGTCCACCGTCGTCGCCACGGAGGCGACGACGACCCGAGCGACGCCCACGAAGGCCGGTAGCGCCGGGATCTCCAGCCGGATGAGCTCCTTGGGGCCAGTCGGGGTCACCGCTTCCGTCCCGCGGCCGGACGTCGCCGGCCTGCTCCGGTACCACGCATGCCCACGGTCCCGTCCCTCCCGGTGTGCTCGTCCTTCGCGAGGCAGGCTCAACCTATCGCGGCGCCCGGCGGCCGCGGCCATGGCGCCCATCTGGCCGGTGTTAGGTTCCGTGGGCTCGGCGCACAGGAGGGCAGGCAACGGGTGATCGAGGTCCACGGAGAACAGGTGCGGCTCGTCCTGCCCACCACGCCACACCTCCTGCGAGTCGCCCGCCTGACCGCCGCCGGCCTCGCCGGACGGCTCGGCTTCAGCTTCGACGAGATCGAGGACGTCAAGATCGCGGTCGACGAGCTGTGCTTCGCGCTCGTCGGATCGCGGGGCCGCCCGGGAAGCCTGGCGTTGACGTACACCCTCGAGGTCGGCGCGCTGCTGATCGAGGGCGTCGCCACCTACGAGGGCTCGCCGCCGGAGCTCGCGCCCACCGATCTGTCCTCGCAGATCCTCGCGGCGGTGGTGGACGACCACGAGCTCGCGTCCGATGGCGACAGGCTCCGCTTCCGACTCGTCAAGCACCGCGGGGGGGCTGAATGATGGCCCTCGACCGGGCCGACAAGAAGGCCCTGATGGCGGTCTTCGACGACTACGCCGCGACCCGCGACGGGGCGCTGCGTGACCAGCTGATCGAGGCCCACATCGGCCTCGCGGAGTACCTGGCGCGCCGCTTCGCCAACCGTGGCGAGCCGCTCGACGACCTCGTGCAGGTCGCGTCCCTCGGTCTCGTGAAGGCGGTCGAGCGGTTCGACCCCGCTCGTGGCCTCGAGTTCACGACCTTCGCCACCCCGACGATCGTGGGCGAGCTCAAGCGCCACTTCCGGGACAAGGGCTGGGCGGTGCGGGTGCCCCGGCGGGTCCAGGAGCTGCACCTCCGGGTGACGCGGGTCATCGACGACCTCTCGAACGAGCTCGGGCGCTCACCGAACATCGATGAGATCGCCCAGCGTGCCGGCACCAGCGAGGACGAGGTGATCGAGGCCATGGACGCCGGCTCGGCGTACCGCTCGACGTCGCTCGACGCCGGCCGCAGCGACGACGACGAGAGCCCCGGTCTGCTCGGCCAGCTCGGTGACCTCGACCCGGAGCTCGCCCGCTCGGAGCTGCGCACCGCGCTCGGGCCGCTCATCGCCGCCCTTCCCGAGCGGGAGCAGGTGATGCTCTACCTGCGGTTCTACGAGGGTCTCACGCAGTCCGAGATCGCCAAGCGACTCGGCATCAGCCAGATGCACGTCTCCCGCCTGCTCGCCCGCAGCCTCCAGCAGCTGCGCGAGCTCGGCGACACTCCCGAGTAGCCAGTCGGCGACCACCGGGTCGGCTCCGCCCCACCCCGGGCGCGATGACGGGGCGGCAGGAGCAGGCTGCCGCCCCGTCGGTTCAGCCCACGAAGGGGCCGAGCAGGCCCGCGCGGTGGCGGGTCGTCCTCATCCCCCCGTAGGTCCGGGGGGATGGCGTCCCGCGGCTCAGGAGGAGCCGCACGAGCTACTTCTTGAACGTGTCCTTCACCTTGTTGACGGCGTCGCCGACGGCGTCCTTCACCTTGGCGGACGCCTGGTCCGCCTTGCCCTCGCGCTTCAGGTCCTCGTCGCCGGTGAGGTCGCCGCCCGCTTCCTTCGCACGTCCCTTGAAGTCTTCAGCCTTGTTGTTGTCCATGCGCCCGACCATCCCCTCGCCCCACCGAGGTGAAACGGCGGGCGTGGATCAGTCCTTGAGGTAGGAGGCGTCAGCGCCGAGGTCGTCGACACCGAGGACGTCGACGGCCTGGGCGGCGCCCAGCACCGCGAAGGTGGCGGAGGCGGTCACGCACGGCCGACCCTGGTCGTCGAGCACGCGGGCGGAGGTCTGCATCGTGTCGCCGTCGTCCTCGTCGAGCGTGGCCTCGACCGCGTAGGCCCGTCCGACCCGCACTCCGTACCCGAACTTCGTGGTCGTCTCGCTCGTGACCGCGAACTTGCCGCCGAGGGCGATCGTCGCCCACGCCATCGCCTCGTCGAGCACCGCGAGGGTGACGCCGCCGTGGACGTAGGAGGGGGCTCCGGAGAAGCGGTCATCGAGCGTGAAGGTCGCCCGGACGACCCCCGACTCGTCGTCGTGCTCGAAGGGGATCCGCAGACCCGAGGGGTTGGTGGACTCGCAGACGAAGCAGTTCGAGGTGAACCCCCACTGCTCGTTGGTCAGGGAGCGGGTCGTCATCCGCGCACCCTAGCGAGAAGCGCCTGGCCCGTCGCGGCGCCGGGATGGCGCGGGTGGAGCCTGCCCATGGTGCAAGGTGGGCACGTGGACGCAGCACGAGGCCCGAGGGCCGTCTTGTGACCTCTGGCCACAGCCACGGCTCCACGGCGGGTGGCGGGGCGTCGTCCCGACGCACCCGGATCGTGCTCGGCGTGGCGATCGCGCCGTTCGTCCTCGCCACCGTCATCGGCCTCGTCGCGCTGTGGCCGGGCACGACGACCACCGACGCGCTCGAGGGAGCGTCCCCGGACGACCTCGTGCGGGCGGAGGTGGTGTCCGCTGAGCGAGGTCCGTGCACCGGGACGCCGGACGACGCCGGCATCACCTGCAGCCGGCCGGTGGTGCGCCTCTTCGAGAGCACCGAGGACGTCACCCGGACGACGTGCCCTGTCCCCGAGCCGAGCGGGACCTGCGCGGTCGACGAGGAGGTCGTCGTGATCGAGGGCGCGCCGAAGGGCGAGGTCATCGCCCTGCCGGAGCAGTCCGAGGCCGGGGGCGCGGCGCAGCTCTCCGTGGGCGACGAGGTGGTGCTCGGCTACTTCGCGGCCGCAGGCGAGGGGTTCCAGTTCAGCTTCGCCGACCTGGAGCGCCGTCGCCCGCTCGCGCTGCTCGCGGGCATCTTCGCGGTGTCGGTGGTCGCCCTCGGACGTTGGAAGGGGCTGCGCGCCCTCGTCGGGCTCGGGATCAGCCTCGGGGTGCTCACCGTCTTCGTCCTCCCGGCGTTGCTCGAGGGGGGCAACCCGCTCGCCGTCGCCCTCGTCGGCTCCGCCGTCATCGCGCTCACCGCGCTCTACCTCGCGCACGGGTTCAGCGCTCGGACGACCACGGCCGTGCTGGGGACGCTCCTCAGCCTCGCCCTGGTCGGCGTCCTCGCGGCCGTGTTCGTCGACCTCGCCCGCTTCACCGGGTTGGCGGAGGAGGAGGCGACTTTCCTGCAGATCTTCGCGGCCCAGGTCGACCTGCGCGGGCTCCTGCTCGGGGGGATCGTGATCGGGGCGCTCGGCGTGCTCGACGACGTGACGGTGACGCAGGTCTCGGCCGTCTGGGAGCTGAAGCGGGCGAACCCGGAGTACGGGGTGCGCGACCTCTACGGCGCCGCGGTGCGCATCGGGAGGGACCACATCGCCTCGACGGTGAACACCCTCGTGCTCGCCTACGCCGGTGCGTCGCTGCCGTTGATGCTGCTCTTCACCCAGTCGAACCAGGGTCTCGCCGACGTCGTCAACGGCGAGCTGGTCGCCATCGAGATCGTGCGGACCCTCGCCGGCAGCATCGGGCTCGTGGCATCCGTGCCGTTCACGACGGCCGTCGCCGCCCTCGTCGTGGCGGGCGACCCTGTCGTGGCGGGTGGCGAGCCGGCCGTCGCCGGCCGCCGGCCGTGGCGGCGCCGGGACCCGGAGTCGGATGATGGCGGGGACGAGGAGGTGGCGGACGGAGGCCATGACGTGACCGCTCCCGAGGACCGGCCCGGGGCCACGTCGCGTCGGGCAGCCAGCGGGGGCGAGGACCGGACGGAGGACCGCCGGTCGAACGACCCGAGGGCCGGGCGCAGCCGCCGCGAGCAGCGGTTCTGGGAGGACGAGGGCTGATCCCCCGAGCCGGGCCTCATGCGCCGGTGGAGCCGAAGCCGCCGGTGCCTCGGTCGGACCCGGGCAGCTCCGCCACGGGCGTGAAGGCGCAGTGCTCGACCCGCTGGACCACGAGCTGGGCGATGCGGTCACCGCGCCGGACCTCGAAGGGCTGCTCCGGATCGAGGTTCACGAGCAGGACCGCCAGCTCGTCCCGGTAGCCGGCGTCGATCAGACCGGGCGCGTTGAGCACGGTGACCCCGTGGCGGAGCGCGAGGCCGCTGCGGGGTTGCACGAAGCCGGCCCAACCCTCCGGTAGGGCGAGGGCGACGCCCGTGGGCACGACCGCCCGCCCGCCCCTCGGGGCGATGGTCGTCGGTTCCCGTGCGAGGAGGTCTGCGCCGGCGTCGCCGGCGCGGGCGTAGGACGGCAGCGCCAGATCGGGGTCGAGCCGGACGACGGGTACCTCGAGCACGGGCGGAGCCTATGGCGCGGCGCACCACCAGCCGGCCCGGGCCAGCCCGTACGATCGCCGGATGCTGGCTTGGATGGACCTCGAGATGACCGGGCTCGACCCGGGGCGCCACGTGATCGTCGAGATCGCCACGCTGGTGACCGACGACGACCTGACGATCATCGCCGAGGGGCCGGACCTCGTCATCCACCAGCCGGCCGAGGCACTCTCCCACATGGAGGAGGTGGTCCTCGGCATGCACACCCGCAGCGGTCTGCTCACCGCCATCCAGACGAGCACGACGACGCTCGAGGAGGCGGGGGCGACGACGCTCGCGTTCCTCAAGGAGCACGCGCCCGAGGCGGGCACCGTCCCGCTGTGCGGCAACTCCATCGGGACCGACCGCCGGTTCCTCGCCGTGTACCTGCCGGAGATCGAGGAGCACCTCCACTACCGGTCGGTCGACGTCTCCACCATCAAGGAGCTCAGCCGGCGCTGGTACCCCGG
>JBBDQT010000074.1:0-8441 GCA_040905815.1 Acidimicrobiales bacterium | reverse complement strand
CTCGCCGACCATCGCCTCCACGTCGTCGAGGAAGAGCGGGGCGTAGTCGTGCAGGGCGGACATCTCACCGGGGGGGGTCAGGGCGATCACGCGGCGGAGGTCGAGGTCGACCGCGGCCTCGAGGAGCGCCCGCACCGCGCCCTCGGGGCTGTCGGCGCCCTCGGGCTGGACCCCTTGGCCGAACGCCGGAGCGGCGACGCCTGCCTCCTTCCGCGCCAGCTCGGCGATCGAGTAGTGGAGGCTGACGTGCCAGCCGCCGTCGTCGATCACCACGATCTCGAACGGCTCGTCGGCAGCCAGCGGCTCGGTCGAGGTGACCGGCTCCATGCCGACGCCCGAGTCCTCCATGAGCTCCCGCACGAAGGACCCGATCGGGACCTCGGCGGGGCGGAGGGTGCTCGTGATCGTGCCGCCGGTGATGCTGACCGACGAGACGCCCTTCCCGAGGGTCGAGCTCCGCAGCTCGAGGCCGTCGACGTCGATCTCGATGCCGTCGATGGCGGCGAGGTCGAGGTCGCCGGCGAGCACGTCGAGGCGCTGGAGCTCGCCGACCATGTCCTCGATGAACGGCTGGTAGACCTGCCGCTCGCCGGGGGCGAGGGTGGCGAGGATCCCGAGGACGTCCTGGTCCTCGAGTGCGCTGAACAACGCCTCGACCGCGGCTTCCGGCGTCGAGGGCGTGTCGTTCCCCATGGAGGTGATCGCGAACGCGCCGGCGGCGACCGCGAGGACGGCGGCGACGGCGATGCCGACGAAAGCCGGGCCGCGGCGGCTCGGGGGCGGCGCGGGGTACGGCGGCAGCTGCCCGACCGGACCGCCGGTGGGCGGCCCCTGGGGCGGGGGTGGTGACCAGCCGGGAGGCGGCTGTTGCCAGCCGGGGGGCGGCGCGGTGGTCCCTGGCTGCTGGCCCCACGCGGGCGGCGGGCCGGCGGGGCCCTCAGGTGGGGCCCACGGGCTCCTCGGTTCCTCGGTCACGTCTTCTCCCCAGCTGCCTTGCGATCACGTTGAGCGCACCGATGGCCGACAGCACGCCGGTCAGGGTCGCCGCCCATGCTCCGAACCCGACCCCGAGGGGCGAGTCGACGACCGCTACCACGAGTCCGAGTGCTGCGAGCCCTACGAACAGTGAGAGCACTGTAGTGCACCAGGGACGTTGGAAGAAGACCGCAATGCACGTGAGGACGGCGGCCAGCGGTAGGAGCGACCACAGACGGGACGGACCGACGAGAACGACGGGGATGAGCTCGAGGCGACCGACGACGTCGATCAGCTCGTAGCTGTTCCGGAGCCGCTCGCCGCTCCTCGCCCACGGCAGGAACGAGGCGAGGGCGGTGCCGGCCACGCCGACGGCGGTGACGAGGAAGCCGGCTGGCGGCGGCCACGACGGGCCACCGCGCCCGCCGACGCCCATCTCACTCGACGCTGCGCCGACCTTCAAGGGCACGTCCCAACGTGAGCTCGTCGGCGTACTCGAGGTCGCCGCCGACGGGCAGGCCGCTCGCGATGCGCGTGACGGACAGGCCGAGCGGCTTCAAGAGCCTGGCCAGGTACATCGCCGTCGCCTCGCCCTCGATGTTCGGGTTCGTGCACAGGATCACCTCGGTGATGCCCTCGGGCTCGAGGCGGGCCACGAGCTCGCGGACCTTCAGCTGGTCCGGGCCGATGCCCTCGATCGGTGAGATCGCGCCCTGCAGGACGTGGTAGCGACCCCGGTACTCGCCCGTGCGCTCGACGGCGACCACGTCCCTCGGCTCCTCCACGACGCAGACCAGGTGGGTGTCCCGCCGGGGATCGGTGCAGATCCCGCACGCCGGGCCCTCCGAGATGTTGAAGCAGCGCTCGCAGAACGAGACCCGCGCCTTCATCTCGTCGATGGCGCGGGACAGGCGCGCCGTGTCCTCTGACGGCAGCTTCAGGAGGTGGAACGCGATCCGCTGGGCCGACTTGGGCCCGATGCCCGGCAGACGGCCGAGCTCGTCGATCAGATCCTGGACGGGACCGGCGTGCACCTGCGGCGAGCCGCTAGCCGCCGAGGAGGCCGCCGAGGCCGCCCTCGCCCGCGCCGCCGAGTCCGAGGCCGCCGAGCGACGCCTGCTGGGCCGCGTTCACCTGCGCGACGGCGTCCCGGAAGGCGGCGAGCACGAGGTCCTCGAGCATCTCCACGTCGGCCGGGTCGACGACCTCGGGAGCGATGCGGATCGCCTGCACCTCCATGGCACCGGTGAGCTCGACGAGCACGACGCCGCCGCCGGCGTGACCGGTGAAGACCTGCTCCGCTGCCGCCGCCTGGGCGGCCATGAGCTGCTCCTGCACCTGCTGGGCCTGGGCGAGCAGGCCCTGGATGTCCGGCAGCTCGAAGCCGCCGGCGTCCTCGCCAGGCAGCGCCAGGCCCCCTTTGTCGTCATCGCCGGGCTGATCGGTGGACACCCCGGGAGACTACCGGCGTCGTCGGTCGCCGGGGACGGTCACGTGCCGTCGACGACCTCGGCGCCCGGGAACGCCTCGGTGAGCCGGTCGATGCCGGTGCGTTCGTCAGCGGGCGCGTCCACGAGACCCTCGAGGTCGACCGGGTCGTCGCCGTCTCGTGGCCGGTCCGGCGGCGCGGACCCGCCCACCGCCGCGCTCGGCGCTGCGCCGGCGTCGACCACGAGGCGCACGGGGACCGGTCGCCCGAAGTGGTCCTCGAGCGCCGCCTCGAGCACCGGGCGCTTCTCCTCGCACTTGCCCTGCATGATGTCGTTCGGGAGGGCCAGGATGGCCGCACCGTCGGCGACGTCGACGAACCGTCCGGTGCTGAAGCGGCTCCGGGCGACGTTCGGGAGCCGTGCCAGCACCTGATCGGACCACGCCGAAGCCAGCTCGTCGCGTGACGGCAGGTCGCCGGCGGGCTCGGAGGACGGGGCCGCCGGAACCTCGGGCGTGGAGGCCTGGGCCGCGAGGTCTTCGGGCGCGGGTGGGGCAGCGGCCGGCGGCGTGCCACCGGCGCCGGCGGGACCACCGCGACGGACCGATCCGAGGGCGGGCTTGGATGCCACGCTCGCCGACGGCTTCGGCTCGGCCTCGGTCGTCGGTCCTGCCACGGCGGCCAGCGCCCCCCGGGCGGCGGCGCCGGCATCAGAGGTCGGCGGCGTGGTGTCACGGCCTCCGGCGGGCGCCGCCGACGGCGCACCGTCGGCAGCTGTGGCAGTGGTCGAGGTGGTCCCGCGCGCTGGCGAGGGCGCTGCGGTGGTCGACCGCTCGAGCCGCTCGAGCCGCTCGAGCCGCTCGAGCAGGGCGCCTGGCGAGGTGTCGAGGTCGGGACGGGTCACCTTCACGAGGGCGACCTCGAGGGTCACCCGCGGGTCGGGAGCGTTCGGCAGGGCGAGCACGGCTTCGCCGACGGCGTCGAGCGCCCGCACGAGCGCTGCTGCCCCGAGGCGCCGGGCCTGGTCGGCCACCCGCTCCCGCACCGCGTCCGGAAGGCTCACGAGCTCCGGGGCCATGAGCGAGAGCAGCGCGTCACGGAGGTGGGCCGCGACCATGGTGGCGACCGAACGGGGGTCGGCGCCGGTTCCGCACGCCAGCGCGATCCCGCCGAGGGCGCGGGCGGTGTCCCGGTCGCACAGGCCCTCGACGATCTCGTCGATCGAGGCGTCGTCGTCCCCCTCGCCGCCCGCCGCGACGATCTGGTCCAGCGCGGAGAGCGCGTCGCGCGCCGACCCGTCACCCTTGCGGACGGCGCGGTCGATGGCGGCGTCGGCCACCTCGAGGCCGGCGTCGGCCGCCACCCCCCGGAGGTGGTCGCCGAGGAGCGAGGCGGGGAGCAGGTGGAAGTCGTAGTGCTGCGTCCGGCTCCTGAGGGTGGGGAGCACCTTGCGGGGATCGGTGGTCGCGAGCACGAAGACGACGTGGCCGGGCGGCTCCTCGAGCGTCTTCAGGAGCGCGTTGGACGCCGCGGTCGAGAGCATGTGGACCTCGTCGACGATGTACACCTTGGTGCGCCCGCTCGTGCCGAGGGAGGCCCGCTGGATGAGCTCCCGGATGGCTTCGACCCCGTTGTTGGAGGCGGCGTCGAGCTCGGTGACGGTCATCGAGGAGCCGGCCTCCACGGCTCGGCACGGCTCGCAGACGCCGCACGGCTCGCCGTCGTGGAGGTCCTCGCAGTTGAGGGCCTTGGCGAGGATCCGGGCGGTCGAGGTCTTCCCGGTCCCGCGGGGGCCGCTGAAGAGGTAGGCGTGGGCGACGCTCCCGTCCCGGACCGCGTTCCGGAGCGCGCCGACGACGTGCTCCTGGCCCTTGACCTCGTCGAAGCGCTGGGGCCGGTACCGCCGGTAGAGCGCCTGGAACGCCACGCCTCCGACCTTACCGAGGCCCTGCCCCACCCGGGTCCGGGTGGCCACCCGCCCGTCGCCAGAGACACGACCCAGAGGAACGAGCCAGAGGAACGAGCCAGAGGCACGAGACGGCATCGGTACGGTGGCGCCGTGCTGACCATCCGGGCGGACGTCGACGCGACGTTCGTGGCCGCACCCGTGCCGCGAGACGGCTCGCTCGCCCTGTGGGGCCCCGGCGTGGGAGCCGACGCCGGTGCCGACCTCGACCTCGTGGTGCTCGACGACGCCGGCCTCCACCGCCAGCGCGTCGCCGTCCGGCTCGTGCCCGTCAGCGCCTGCATCGACGTCCTGGCGACGCTGCCCGCCGCCGCTGACGCCTCACCCTCCGTGCGCGCCTGGTCCGTCGCCACCAACCTCGCACTGGACCTCATCGCCCGCGGCCGCCTGCTCCCGTCGGTGACGGTGGAGGGCGTGGACGAGTGGCGGGTGGGACCGTTCGACCCGGCCGACCAGATCCACCTCGTCCAGCTGGCCGAGGCGCTCCCGCCACGGGCGCACGCCCTCGAGGAACCGGGTGAGGGTGACCTGCGGGTGGTGGCGCCGGGCGCCGCGGTGGGCGCCTTTCTCAACGCGGTCGCCGACACCCTGGTCCGCACCGCCGCTGCACCCCTGGCGGCGGGCCACGACCCCTTCGCCGCCACGGAGCACCACGACGTCAGCGCCCACGAGAGCTGGTTGCGTTCGACCACCGGCGCGAGCGGCGCGGCCGCAGCGGCACTGCGGCTCGACCTGCCCGACGACCTCGGCGAGCCGGTGCGGTGCGTGCTCGAGATCCGCAGCACGCTCGACCCGGGGCTCGTCATCTCCGCCGCCGACCTCTGGGCCGCGCCACCCGCGGTGCTCGCCCGGTTCGGCGCCGACGTCGACACGGCCCTGCTCGTGACGCTGCGGCGGGCGTCTCGCGTGTGGGCGCCCATCGGCCGGCTCCTGGCGGAGGCCCGGCCCGACCACCTCGACCTCGACGACGTCGAGGCGGAGGAGCTCTTCGGCCCCCTCGCCGACGACCTCGCCGCCGCAGGGCTGCCCGTGCTCTGGCCGGCGGAGGTCCTGCGCCCGCTCGCCCTCCGGTCCGTCGTGACGACCCAGCGGCCCGAGTCGATCACCTCGGGCGGCCTCGACCTCGAGTCTGCGGGCCAGCTGCGATGGCGGGCGACGGTCGACGGCGAGGACCTCACCGAGGAGGAGCTCACGGCGCTGGCCGAGGCGAAGCGGCCCATGGTGCGGATGCGAGGCCGCTGGGTGCGAGCCGACCCCGACCAGCTCCGCAGGCTCGGGGAGCGCCGCCAGGTCCGCACCGGCGAGGTGCTGGCCGCTGCACTGTCGGGCTCGCTCACCGTCGAGGGGGAAGCGGTCGAGGCGGAGATCGAAGGCCCGCTGCTGGCCCTGGTCGACCGCCTCCGCTCGTTCGAGGGCCAGCGCGACGGAGAGCCGCCGGCGGGGCTCCAGGCTGAGCTGCGGGCCTACCAGCAACGCGGCGTCGAGTGGCTCGAGGAGATGGCGTCGCTCGGGCTCGGCGGCGTGCTCGCGGATGACATGGGGCTCGGGAAGACGATCCAGGTGCTCGCCCTCCACCTGGCGCGGCGCGGCAGCGGGCCCACGCTCATCGTGTGCCCCACGACGTTGCTCGGGAACTGGGAGCGGGAGGCCGCCCGGTTCACGCCGGACGTGCCCGTGCGGCGGCACCACGGCGCCGCACGCTCGCTCGACGACCTCGAAGCCGATGAGCTCGTCGTCACGACCTACGGGGTCGTGCGCCGCGACGCCGCCGCCCTGGCCGAGACGGCGTGGGGGTTGGTGGTGGCGGACGAGGCCCAGGCCGTGAAGAACCCGTTCTCCCGCACGGCTCGCGCGCTGCGCACCATCCGCTCCCCGGCCCGCATCGCCCTGACGGGCACGCCGGTCGAGAACCGGCTCTCGGACCTCTGGGCGCTGCTCGACTGGACGACGCCAGGTCTCCTCGGCCCCCTCGAGGCGTTCCAGCGGACGATCGCCGTGCCGATCGAGCGGGAGAAGGACGAGGACGCCACCGCCCGGCTCGCAGCGACGGTGCGCCCGTTCCTCCTGCGCCGCCGCAAGAGCGACCCCGACATCGCCCCCGACCTCCCGCCCAAGACGGAGACCGACCGCTTCGTCGGCCTGACGGTGGAGCAGTCGACGCTGTACCGCGCCGTCGTGGCAGAGCTGCTCGACGACGTGGCCGAGGCGGAGGGCATCGACCGTCGGGGCCTCGTGCTCAAGCTGCTCACCGCCCTCAAGCAGATCTGCAACCACCCCGCCCAGTACCTCGGCCAGGGTGGACCCCTCCCCGGCCGGTCGGGCAAGCTCGACGCAGCCGCCGACCTGGTGCAGGTGATCGCCGACGAGGGTGACTCGGTGCTCGTCTTCACCCAGTACGTCGCGATGGGCCGCCTCGTCACGGCGCACCTCGACGACCTCGGCATCGAGTCCCGCTTCCTGCACGGCGGCACCCCCGTCCGGAGACGTGAGGAGATGGTCGACGAGCTCCAGGCAGGTCACCCGAAGGTGCTCGTGCTCTCGCTCAAGGCGGGCGGTACGGGCCTGAACCTGACCCGCGCCACCCACGTCATCCACTACGACCGGTGGTGGAACCCGGCCGTGGAGGACCAGGCGAGCGACCGCACCTGGCGCATCGGGCAGGACCGGCCCGTGCAGGTCCACCGGCTCATCTCCGAGGGGACGCTCGAGGAGAGGGTCGCCGTGCTCCTGCAGGCGAAGCGTGCGCTGGCCGACGCCGTCGTGGGCGGCGGCGAGGCCTGGGTCTCGGAGCTGTCGGACGAGGAGCTCGCCGGCCTCGTGGCACTGGGGTCGGCCGATGGCTGAGCGGCGGACGTTCGGCGCGACCTGGTGGGGTCAGGCGTGGCTGGATGCGCTGGAGGGGCGAGCCGTCCACGACCCGAACCGCCTTCCCCGTGGTCGCACCTACGCCCGCAAGGGCAACGCCACCGACCTCACCGTGGAGGCCGGACGTGTGCGGGCCAGCGTGAAGGGATCCCGACCCGAGCCCTACGACGTCCTCCTCGAGGTCCGCCGCTTCCGGGAGGACGAGTGGGACTGCGTGCTCGATGCCGTCGTCGCCAAGGCCGGCCACGCGGCGGCACTGCTCGACGGGGAGCTCGACCCGGGGATCGTGGCCGACGCCTCGGCGGTCGACGTGGAGCTGCTGCCGAGATCGGGAGAGCTGCGGACAGGCTGCTCGTGCCCGGACTGGGCAGAGCCCTGCAAGCACGCCGCAGCCGTCTGCTACCTCATGGCCGACGCCCTCGACGAGGACCCGTTCGTCCTGCTCCAGCTGCGGGGCATGGGCCGCGAAGAGGTGCTGGCCGCCGTACGGTCGCGCCGGGCCGCCGTCGAGCCGGAAGCGGAAGGGCGTGCTCAGCCCGTGCTCGACGTCGGTCTCCTCGCTGCCGAGGCCTGGGCCCGGGAGCTCAAGGCGCTCCCCACCCTCGGGCCGCCCGCGCACGACGGCGCCCACCGGCCCGCGCCGTGGCCGACCGACCCGCCCCGGGAAGCACCCTTCGACGGGCTCGGCCTGCGCCGGCTCGCCGCCGATGCGGCGCGTCGTGCGTGGGCTCTCCGAGCCGGCACCGGCACGTCAGGGCTCGAGCTCGAGGTGGCGGCCGACCGGGCACGGCGGGCCTCGGGGGCAACCGACACCGAGCGCCGGGACCTCGCGGCGAGGAGCGGGACGACCGACGCCGTCCTCGGCGCCGAGGCGGCGGCGTGGCGCCTGGCCGGAGCGGCTGGCCTCCGGGTCCTCGCCGAGGCCGCCTGGCAGCCCCCGGTGACCGAGATGGCAGCGGTCAGGGACCGGCTGTTGGCTGCGGGCGTCGCCCCCCGGGCGATCCGCGTGCGCGCCAACCGCGTGACCGTGCGCGGCGTCGACCAGCTGCGCCGGGGTCGGGACGGCCGCTGGTACGGCTTCCAGAAGCGGGGCGGCCGCTGGGCCATGGCCTCGGCGGGCGTCGAGGACGTGGAGGACCTCATCGACCCCTCCTTCACCGAGGGAGCACCCCGTCGCTCGACGTGACGGCCAGACGACCTGCGGCA
>JBBDQT010000073.1:0-8464 GCA_040905815.1 Acidimicrobiales bacterium | reverse complement strand
CGGCGGGACGCCACCACGGCGGCGGTAGCCTCGGCTCCCCATGCTCGACCATGTGTTCACCGACGCCATCGGGGCCCTGCGGGACGCGATGGAGAAGGCGTTCCTGGAGCGCCAGGCCTTCGAGGAGCGGTTCCAGGTAGACGTCCTCCTCGGTGACGTCACCTGGGAGACGAGCTACGGACTCCCCGGCGAGGGCAGCCCGCCACGGGTGCGGGCCGACATCGCGCTCGACTGGCCGACGTGGTCCCAGACCGCGTACCGCAGCTGGTACATCGGTGAGGACCTCGAGGAGCCGCCGGAGATCCTCGTCGAGGTCACGCTCCGGGTGCAGCGCCTCACCGGACGCCCCGAGCCCAAGGAGATCCTCGCCGTGCTGCCCACGATGAGCCCGGCGATCGGTCCGGAGTCGCTCGAGAGGTCCGGGCCCACGATCGAGCAGGTCTTCGACGAGGACCTCGACGCCGCCGAGTTCGCCATCGAGGTCTCCTACGAGGGCACGATCCCGCTGCCCGAGGAGGTCTTGAAGGACGGCTCGATGCTCGACGACCGGTTCGGGGCGATGGGCGGATGGGTCGCCTCGACCCTCGTCCGACTCGGCGACCTGAAGCTGGACTTCCTGCCGCCAGATCCCTGACGCCTGCCGGGGTCAGGCCTCGTCGAGGAGAGCGGCGGCGAGCTCGGCGAGGTCGGTCTCGGGCCGGGCGCCCAGGTGGGAGATGACCTCGGCGGCGGCGAGGGAACCGATCCTCGCCGCGGTCACGAGGTCCTTCCCGATCGTCATGCCGTGCAGGAAGCCGGCGGCGAACAGATCCCCTGCCCCGGTCGTGTCGACCACCCGGGGCACCTGGTGCGCGGGCACGTCGTGGCGCTCGCCACCCGCGGCGATCGTGCACCCGGCCGCGCTTCGGGTGAGGGCGACGATCTCACAGGTGCTCTCCGCCTCGGCGAGGGCGCGGTCGACATCGGTCTCGTAGAGCATCGCGAGCTCGTCCTCGTTGGCGAAGAGGATGTCGACGTCGCCGGCCACGAGCTCGCGGAACTCGCGAGCGAAGCGCTGCACGCAGAAGGAGTCGGACAACGTGAGCGCGACCCGTGCGCCGGCGGAGTGGGCGACGGCAGCCGCCTTCTCGAACGCCTCCTTGGCCGCGTCACGGTCGAAGAGGTACCCCTCGAGGTAGGTGATCTGGGCACGGGCCACCACGTCCTCGTCCACGTCTCCGGGACCGAGCTCGCTCGAAGAGCCGAGGTAGGTGCTCATGGTCCGCTGGGCGTCCGGGGTGACGATGATGAGGGACCGGCCCGTCGGTGGGCCGGCGTGGGCCGGCTCGCAGGGGTACTCGACCCCCACCGCTCTGATGTCGTGGGCGAAGACGGTGCCGAGCTGGTCGTCGCGCACCCTCCCGAGGAAGGCTCCCCGGCCGCCGAGCGAGGCGATCCCCGCCATGGTGTTGGCGGCGGAGCCCCCCGACATCTCGACGGCCGGCCCCATGGCCGCGTAGAGCGACTCCGCCCGCTCGGCGTCCACGAGGGACATCGACCCCTTGACGAGGAGCTCGCGGTCCAGAAAGGCGTCGTCGGCCGTCGCGATCACGTCGACGAGGGCGTTGCCGATGCCGACCACGGCGAGGGGCTGCGTCACCCGCGCACGGTACCCGCGGAGGCGGCCGGCCTTCCAACCGTCGTCGCCGCCTCCCCCGGGGCGGGGGGCGATCCGGGGGCACTTGGGTAGGATCCGCCGGTCCCACCCCCGTTCGCCCGAGGTAGACCGTGCACGACCCCAACACCGTCGCGCCCACCGGTGACGCCGACCACCGCCTCCCTCGCAACGTCCTCCCCCGCCGCTACGAGCTCCGCATCGAGCCCGATCTCGCCGCCGCCACGTTCGCAGGACGCGAGGCCGTCGCCGTCGACGTCGTGGAGGCCACCCACGAGATCGTGTTGAACGCCGCCTTCCTCGACGTCGACGAGGCCTGGGTGGAGGCCGGTGGCGAGCGCATCGAGGCGACGCACAGCCTCACCGAGGAGCGGCTCACCCTCACCCTTGCGAGGGAGGTGCCCGCAGGTGGTGCCCGCGTGCACCTGGCGTTCCGCGGGGTGCTCAACGACAAGCTGAAGGGTTTCTACCGCAGCACCTTCACCGACGAGGACGGCGTCGAGCGCGTCATCGGCACCACCCAGATGGAGCCGGCCGACGCCCGTCTCGCGTTCCCGTGCTGGGACGAGCCCGACCTGAAGGCGGTGTTCGCGGTGACGCTCGTGGTCGCCGAGGACCTGCTCGCCGTCTCCAACGCCGCGGAGGCGAGCCGGGAGGCGGCAGGTGACGGCCGGGTCGCGGTCACGTTCGCCGACACCATCCCGATGAGCACCTACCTCGTGGCGTTCGTGGTGGGGCCGCTCGAGGCGACCGAGGCCGTCGACGTCGACGGCACGCCGCTGCGGGTCGTCCACGTGCCGGGCAAGGGTCACCTCACGCCGTACGCACTCGAGATCGGGGCGTTCTGCCTCCGGTGGTTCGCCGACTACTACGCGATCGCCTACCCGGGCGACAAGTGCGATCTCATCGCCCTGCCCGACTTCGCGGCGGGCGCCATGGAGAACCTCGGCGCCATCACGTTCCGCGAGGCGCTCCTGCTCGTCGAGCCGGACGCCGTCACCCAGGCGGAGCTCACCCGGGTCGCCGACGTCGTTGCCCACGAGCTCGCCCACATGTGGTTCGGCGACCTCGTGACCATGAAGTGGTGGAACGGCCTGTGGCTCAACGAGGCCTTCGCCACGTTCATGGAGCTGGCCTCGGTCGAGGACTTCCGTCCCGACTGGCAGCGGTGGGTCGCGTTCACGACGGAGCGAGCCGCGGCGTTCGCGGTGGACGCCCTCGAATCCACTCGACCGATCGAGTTCCCCGTGGCGTCCCCCGAGGACGCCGAGGGCATGTTCGACGTGCTCACGTACCAGAAGGGCGCGTCGGTCCTGCGCATGCTCGAGCAGTACCTCGGGACCGACCGGTTCCGGGATGGCATCCGTCTGTACCTGTCCGCCCGTGCGTACGGCAACGCCGAGACGACCGACCTCTGGGACGCCATCGAGGAGGCGACCGGTGATCCGGTGCGCAGGATCATGGACAGCTGGATCTTCCAGGGTGGCTACCCCCTCATCGGCGTCTCCGCCGCCGGCGACAAGGTCACCCTGACCCAACAGCGGTTCCGGTTCTCGACCGCAGAGCGGACCGCTCCTGACGACGGTCCGGCCGGGGACGGCCCCGTGTGGTCGGTGCCGATCGTCGTCCAGGCGGGGGACGGCGAGCCTTCCAAGGTGCTGCTCGAGGGACCGTCGACCACCGTCGACCTCCCCGGCGCCGGCCAGCACCTGGTCGTGAACGCGGGCGGGCACGGCTTCTACCGGGTGTCCTACACGCCCGAGCTCCTCACCTCGCTGCGGGCCCGCATCAGCGGTCTCGACCCGATCGAGCGGGCGCTGCTCGTGGAGGACACGTGGGCATCCGTGCTCGCCGGTTCCACATCCGCGACCGCCCTGCTCGATCTGACGTCGGGGTTCTCCTCTGAGACCGATCCGACGGTGTGGGCGGTGCTCGGCGCAGCGCTCGGAGGCATCGACCGCATGCTCGATGGCACCGCGAGGGCGCGCTTCCAGACGTTCGTCCGCACACTCGTCGCGCCGGTGCTCGAGCGGCTCGGCTGGGAGCCCGGTGCCGATGAGGACGACCTGACGCGCCAGACGCGCGGCACAGTGCTGAGCCTGCTCGGTGTCATGGGCGACGACCGCGGCGTGCAGGCCCGGGCGCGGGAGGTGCACGACGCCTGCCTCGAGGACCCCTCCTCCACCGACCCGAACGTGGCCGGCGCCGTGATCAACATCATCGCCGCAACCGGCGGCGATGACGACCACGCCGCGTTCGTGGAGCGGTTCCGGAGCTCGCCCTCTCCGCAAGAGTCGTTGCGGTACCTCTACGCCCTGTCGGGCTTCCGCCAGGGAGAGCTCGCCGACCGGACGCTGGCGATGACCCTGAACGGCGACATCCGCACGCAGAACGCACCGTTCGTGCTCCTGTCGCTGCTCGGCAACCGGCACGTGAACGAACAGGCGTGGGCGTTCGTGAAGAGCGAGTGGGACGAGATCCTCGAGCGCTTCCCCGACAGCTCCATCGCACGGTTCCTCGGTGGCATCGTGCACATGAACACCCCCGAGCTGGCCGCCGACGTGGCGGCGTTCCTCGCCGAGCACGCCGTGCCCCAGGGCGCTCGCACCGTGGAGCAACACCTCGAGCGCCAGCGGGTGAACGTGGCCCTGCGGGCGCGGGAGGCCGAGGCCGTCACCGACCGCCTCCCAGAGGAGGCGTAGCCGGCTAGCCCCGTTTCGGGTGCAGCCCGTTCTGGGTGCAGCACACGGCTCCTGGCGCGGTCGCCTGCACCCGGAACGCGGATGTTGCGGAAAGCAGGAGCTAGCGCTCGAGCAGCAGGTCTGCGAGCGAGCTGAGCGCCCGCACCGCCGGGGACTCCGGCGAGGCGTCCAGCGGGGCCTGGTCGGCGCGGTCTGCGGCGGGGATGGCGCGGTCGTCGGGGACGAGCAGCACGGTCTGCCCGGGCAGGGCCTTCTCGACGGCCACGCGGTCGTCGTCGTCGACGACGCGGTTGGCGACGACCACGATCGGGCCGGAGGTGACGTTCGCAGCCAGCTCCGCCGCCCGCGACGCCACGCCGAGGGACTTCACCGTCGCCTCCACCACGATGACGACGGCGTCGACCGTGGTGTCGCCGAGACGTGTCAGGGTGCCGATGCCGGCCTCGAAGTCAGCGACCACGACGGTGTCCTTGGGGATGTCGAGCCCGAGCAACTGCTCGGGGGAGACACCGCATCAAGGACAGCCGAGATCCGGGTCCTCGATCTTGGAGACCATGGCCAGGCGGACGCCGTCGGGGGCGTCGGCGCCGAACCGGAGGACGATCTCATCCCAGGTCCGGGCGTGCTCGACCTCGTCGCCCACGGCGTCGCGCAGCGACACGAGCGCCTCGGTGGCGTCCATGCCGATGCCGAGCGACAGTCCCAGGTTGGGGTTGCTGTCGCAGTCGAGGGCGACCACGGAACGTCCGGAACGGGCCAGGGTCCGCGCCAGGATGGCGGATGTGGTCGTCTTTCCCGAACCGCCCTTGCCGACTACAGCGATCTTCACGGTGCCTCCGCAGTGATGGTGTGCAGCAGCGAGGTTACAGCCTCGACTGCCGGCGAGTCGGGCGAGGCGTCGAGCAGCGCCACACCGGAGCGCTCCGCGGCTCGCACGGAGGGGTCCGCCGGGACGGTCCCGATCACCCGGAGGCCGCAGAACTGCTGGAGCCGGTCACCGTCAGCGGCGTCGTCGACCTTGTTGGCGATGGCCACCATCCGGTCTTCCCCGGGACCGTGTCGGGTGCCGGCGAGGCGGGCCAGGCGACGGGCGGCGAGCATGGAGGAGGGGGTCGCCTCGGCCACCACGACGACGAGGTCGGCGAAGCCGGCCCAGCCGGAGAACGGCTGGCGGGTGCCGCCGGGGAGGTCGCCGACGAGGTGCCAGCCGGTCTCCGGGAGGCGCTGGACGAGGATCCGGAAGGCCCGGAAGGACGGCCCGATGGCCCGGGCGTGACCCCGGAGCTTCCCGAGCTGCAGGAGTCGCACGCCGTCGGGCCCCTCGACGGCGTAGCGCTCGACCACGCCAGCCGGGTCGAGTCCCTCGCGGAGCACCCACGTCCGGTCGTCCTCCTCACCCACCTCCTCGACGATGTCGGGGTCGAGCATCGTCTCGGTGCTCGGCACACCGAGGGAGTAGGCGAGCCCCGGCATCGTGTCGCTGTCGATGGCGACGACCGGGCTGTGGTCGGAGCGCGCCAGCAGGCGACAGAAGGTGCCGACGATGACCGACTTGCCGGCCCCGCCCTTGCCGATGAACGCAACGCGCATGCGTGCACTCTGCCTCAACTCGGTGCCACTCGCGCGCCTGGGCGTCACCGGGACTGGGCGATCCGAGCGCCGGGTAGCGTCTGCGCCCAGATGGCCGGACCCTCCCTCCCATGAGCGACGCGCTCACGTGCGTGGTGTTCGACGTCGACGGCACCCTCGTCGACAGCGAGCGCGACGGTCACCGGATCGCCTTCAACCGCGCCTTCGACGAGCTCGGCCTCCCCGACCGGTGGGACGAGGAGCTCTACGGCAGGCTCCTCGAGGTCACCGGTGGCGCGCGCCGCATCGACACGTGGCTGCGCGAGCGGGGGATGGAGGAGGCGGAGCGCAGCCGCCTCGTGCCCCGGCTCCACGAGCGCAAGACGGCGCTGTTCCAGCAGCTGGTGACCGATCGCGCCATCGACCCTCGCCCCGGCGTCCGCGAGCTGCTCGACGACCTCGATGCCGCGTGCATCAGGCTCGCCGTCGCCACCACGGGCACACGGTCATGGGTCGGGCCCCTCCTCGACCTCCTCTTCGGAGCGGGACGCTTCCCGGTCGTCATCACCGGGGACGACGTGCCAGCGCGCAAGCCGGACCCGAGCGCCTACCTCATGGCCCTGGACGAGCTCGGCGTCGATCCACGTACCGTCCTGGCGGTGGAGGACTCCGAGCCCGGCCTCGTCGCCGCCCACGACGCCGGGTTGGCGTGCGCGGTGGTGGTGAACGACTACACCGCCGGGCACGACCTCACCGACGCCGACCTGTTGCTCGACGGCTTCGGTGCCCCGCAGCGGCCTGCGACCGTGCTGGCCGACCCGCACGGTGTCGCGACTGATGGCGTGCTCTCGGCGGACACCCTCAGGCGCTTGGCGGCAGCGGCAGCCGGCGACGCCTGAACCGTGCTCACGTAAGGCCCGCTGCTCCCCGCAGCACGGAGGACGCTTCGGCCGGGTCGAGCTCGACGAGATCCGGCAGCGGCCGGTCCAGCCCGCCGACGAGCTGGTCGGCCACGTAGTAGCCGACCCGCCACCGACCGTCGATCAGCCCCGAGCCGAACCAGGCATCGGCGGCTTCGGCGGCGTCGGGCCCGTCGAGCGCGGCCGCGAACCGCTCCACCAGCTCGTCGCGGTGCTCGCGGCACCACGGCAGCCAGTCCTCGAAGCCGGCGTGGCCGTACCAGAAGTAGTCGTCCTCGTCCCGGCCGGGGAGCACCTGCCGGGACGCCTGGATGGCCAGGCCCTCCGAGAAGGCCAACCAGGAGGCGTCCTCCTCCGATCCGGGAGCGCCGAGGGCGAGCTCGTGCCACGCATGGGCATCTTCGTGGGCGACGAGCACGTCAGTCGCCTGGTCAGGGTTGAACCACTCCAGGCAGTGGAACACCGCCACGTCGTCGCCGAGGCGGCCGACGACCGCGTTCGCGCTGAACTGGCCCACCATCAGCACGTGGAGCGGCGCCGGGTCGTCGGGAACGCCGAGCAGCTCTCGCACCCGCGGCTCGACCGCCTCGACGGCGGCCCGGACGGCCGGCCCTGCCTCCCGCACCCGGGTCCGGACGTCGGACAGCTCGCGGAAGAGCGCCCCGGGCCCGCTGCGATCGCCGGAGCGGGCGTAGAAGGCCTCGAACACCTCCGCGAGCGGTCGCTCGTACAGCTCGGCGTGGAGCCGCTCCCGCGTCGAGGTGCCTTCGAGGAAGGCCTTGCGAGCGAAGGTCTCGAAGGAATCGAGCGTGTCGAGGAAGTTGGCCACGACGGCGATCCTGCGCGGTGCGGCGCCGATCCGCAAGTCCCGCCCAGCGGAGGGCCTGGCGGAGAGGCCCCGGATCAGGCACCCTTGGGAAGATGCGGATCGGGATCTCCGGCAAGGGCGGCGTGGGCAAGTCGACGATCGCGGCGGTCCTCGCGCGGACGATGGCGCGACAGGGTCACGAGGTGGTCGCCATCGACTGCGACTCGGACCCGAACCTCGGCCTCAGCATCGGGCTCGGTGAGGAGGCCGCCGACGGCATCCGGCCGTTGCTCGACCAGTCCGGAGCGGAGCGCCACCTGCCATCCGACCTGACGGCCCGGGAGCTGCTGGAGGACTACGGGCGCACCGGGCCAGACAACATCACCGTCGTGCTGGGCGCCCGTTCGGAGAAGGCAGGTGCCGGTTGAACGGGCAGCTCCCATGTCACGGTCCGTGACTTCATCGACAACGCAGGACGAGCGTTCCCGAGCGCGTTCGTGGTCGCCGACATGGAGGCCGGCCTCGAGCACCTGTCGTGGGCCGGGGGCACCCTCCGCCACGTCGATCTCCTCCTCGTCGTGCTCCAGCCCACCGCCAAGGTGATGCTGACGGCGGCGCGCACCCACGAGCTGGCGACCGCCCTCGGCATCCCCGACATCGCGTTCGTGGCCAACCGGGCTGGTGAGGACGACCGAGAGCGCCTCGAGGCCTTCGCCCGCGGGCGGGACCGGGAGCTGCTCGCCCTGATCCCCGAGGACGCCGCCGTCCTCGAAGCAGACCGGCGAGGGCTGTGCGTGCTCGACTGGGCGCC
>JBBDQT010000072.1:0-1417 GCA_040905815.1 Acidimicrobiales bacterium | reverse complement strand
TCCGGCCTCGGCGAGGCCACCGCCCGCGCCCTCGCCGCCCGGGGCGCCAAGGTCGTGGTCGTCGACCTCCAGCCCGACAAGGGCAACGCCGTGGCCGACGAGGTCGGCGGCGCGTTCGTCCAGGCCGACGTGGCCGACGCCGACCAGGTCATCCAGGCCGTCGAGACCGCCAAGGAGATGGGGCCGCTCCGCAGCCTGGTCACCGCCGCCGGGATCGGCTTCGCCACCCGCACCGTCGGCCGGGACGGGCAGTACGAGTCGGCCCACGACCTGAACATCTTCAAGAAGGTCATCGAGGTCAACCTCGTCGGCACGTTCAACTGCATCCGCCTCGCCGCGACCGCGATGGGCCAGACCGAGCCGTTCGACGAGGACGGCAGCCGCGGCGCCATCGTGACCGTCGCCTCGGCCGCCGCCTACGACGGCCAGATCGGCCAGGCCAGCTACTCCGCCTCCAAGGGCGGCGTCGTCGGCATGACCCTGCCCGTCGCGCGGGACCTCGCCGCCATCGGCGTGCGCGTCAACTGCATCGCCCCCGGCCTCATCGACACGCCGATCTACGGCCAGGGCGAGGCATCAGAGGCGTTCAAGGAGAGGCTGAAGCGAGACGTGCTGTTCCCCAAGCGCCTCGGCACCGCCGACGAGTTCGCGTCGATGGCCGTCGAGCTCATCACCAACACGTACATGAACGCCGAGGACATCCGCCTCGACGGCGGCGTCCGCATGCAACCGAAGTGAGCTTCGCGGCTCCACGCGCACGATCGGCTCCGGGGCGGGGCACCATGGGGGCATGGCCTCCAACGTCCTCGGCGGCGAGCTCGCCTCCTGCTCCACCGACCCCATGACCGGCTACTACCGGAACGGCTGCTGCGACACCGGTCCGGGTGATCTCGGGGTGCACACCGTGTGCGCTCGGGTCACCGCAGAGTTCCTCGAGTTCTCCAAGGCGGCCGGCAACGACCTGTCGACGCCCCAACCGCACTTCCGTGGGTTGCAGCCGGGCGATCAGTGGTGCCTGTGCGCGCCGCGGTGGCAGGAGGCGTTCGAGGCGGGCATGGCCCCCGACGTCGTGCTCGAGGCAACCCACATCGGCACCCTCGAGTGGTGCTCGCTGAACGACCTCCGCAAGCACGCGGTGGCGGCGCCGGAGAGCTGAGCCGCTCCGCTCCGCTCAGCGGCGCGCGCCGCGCTCCCAGGAGCGTGCCCTGTCGCTCGGCGCCTCCATGGCCCACCATGGTGTCGGAGAGGGAGGTGCCATGGCTGAGCAGGAATGGCGTCGAGCGGTCGTGGGGGTCGACGGCTCGGCGGCCTCACAGGCCGCGCTGCGGTGGGCGGTCGACTGGGTGGCGACAGCGGGTGGCGGCACCGTCGAGGCCGTGCACACCTGGCAGACGCCCTACGTGTACGGACCGATGGG
>JBBDQT010000071.1:44130-45763 GCA_040905815.1 Acidimicrobiales bacterium | reverse complement strand
GATGGTGGCCAGCTCGGGCTGAGCATGGCCGTGCTCGGCGGCCTCGGCCTGATCGGCGCAGCTGGTGCGGCGATGTTCGTGCGCCGCAACGAGAGCAGCCAGCGCATCTGATCCGTCGCTTCACGACGTTGGCGTCAGCCGGCCGACGAGGGGCTGGGCTGACGCCACGCAGCCTGTCCGATCGAGCTGTCGCCGTCGTTGGGCGGTACCACCGAGTGGACGAGCACACGCAGTCCCATCTGAGCGAGGCCGCCCCCACGGCCTCGCTCGGTCGCGTGTACTGGAAGACGCCGCCGCTGAGGGCGACGGTGCCGAGTCCCGTGCTCGCCGCCACCCGCGCCGCCGCCGCTACGACGCCGGCGGCCAGGCCGTCGTGGAAGATGGGGCGACGTCGGCGGCCGGCGCCATAGGTGATGTCCGCCCAACGGGGGTGACGTCTGTATCGGACAGGCCGCGCACTGCGCCGGCACCGGAGCGGCTACGGAGACAGACGGCTGCGATTCGGAGAGTCTCCCGCTCGGCACGAAGGTGACCGTGGACGGAGCGAGCAAGCCCGGCACGCGTCGCCTACTCCTGCGGCTAGTGCCCGGAAGCCGGCTCCTACCGATCCGGCGCCCGAGCCTTGTGCCGGCCCCGGCTGCGGAACCCACAGGCCCACCCGGCCGTTGTCCTGCACGGTGGCCCCGGGCTGGATGTGGTCGACCTCACACCGGTCGAAGCGCTCGTCGCACGCCCTGCCTGCTCAGAGCATCTTTTCAGGCTCTAGACCGGACACCCCAGCTGCGGAACCCAGGATTGGAGGAGACCGTTGAAGGGCGGCTACTGGCGGTCCGCCGGCTCGGGCTCGTGCAGCACGCCGTCGACGCGATGGTGGCGCGCCGGGGCCGTCCCGGTTCAGACGTGCACGCCGAGCTGCGGGCAGCCCAGGCGGCCATGGTGCATGCAGGCCAGCGGGGCCTCCTCCAGGTGGCCGTAGCATCTGCGTCGTGAGCTATCCCGAGCGCCGCCTCCGCCGCCTCCGCCGCACCCCGGCGCTGCGCCGGCTCGTGGCCGAGACCCGCCTCGGTGTCGACGATCTCATCGCACCCCTGTTCGTGCGTGAGGGGATCGACGCGCCCCAACCGGTGTCGTCCCTCCCCGGCGTGGTGCAGCACACCAGGGAGTCGCTCCGGAAGGAGATCACCGCGCTCGCCGGGCTCGGCGTGCCGGGCGTGATCCTCTTCGGCGTGCCGGCGGTGAAGGATCCCGAGGGCAGCGGCGCGTGGGACCCGGCCGGCGTCGTGCAGCTCGCGCTCGCCGACGCCCGGGAGGAGGTCGGCGACGACCTCGTCGTGATGGCCGACCTCTGCCTCGACGAGTACACCGACCACGGCCACTGCGGGATCTTGCGGTCCGACGGCACCGTCGACAACGACGCGACGCTCGACCTCTACGCGAGGACGGCGGTCGCCCAGGCTCGTGCCGGCGCCGCCGTCGTCGCCCCCAGCGGGATGATGGACGGCCAGGTCGCCGCCATCCGCGCCGCTCTCGACGACGACGGTCACACCGACGTGGCGATCCTCGCCTACGCGGCCAAGTTCGCCTCTGCCCTCTACGGCCCGTTCCGGGATGCCGTCGACGTCACCATCGTCGG
>JBBDQT010000071.1:42648-44030 GCA_040905815.1 Acidimicrobiales bacterium | reverse complement strand
TTGTGGACGCCTGCACCGGTAGAGCCGGCGTCAGCGTCCAGAATCGCCTCGCTGGCGGGGACCGGTGACGACCAACGAGGAGCTGTTCGCCCGGGGGCAGGAGGTCATCCCGGGTGGGGTCAACTCGCCGGTGCGCGCCTTCCGCAGCGTCGGCGGCACGCCCTACTTCGTCGCCCGGGCGGAGGGGGCACACGTGTGGGACGTCGAGGGACGCAAGTACCTCGACTACGTGCAGAGCTACGGCGCCTCGATCCTCGGTCACGCCGACCCGGTCGTGATCGAGGCGATCCGGGAGGCTGCGCTCCGGGGGACCACGTACGGCGCCCCGACCGAGGGGGAGGTCCAGCTCGCCGAGGAGATCGTCGCCCGCGTGCCCGGCATCGAGATGGTGCGCCTGACGTCGAGCGGCACCGAAGCCGCCATGTCGGCCGTCCGGCTCGCCCGGGGTGTCACCGGTCGGGAGAAGATCGTGAAGTTCGCCGGCAACTACCACGGCCACAGCGACGCCCTCCTCGCCGCCGGCGGCAGCGGCATCGCCGACCAGGGGATCAGCGGCTCCGCCGGCGTGACCACCGGAGCGGTCGCCGACACGATCGTGGCGCCCTACAACGTGGTCCCCGAGCTCGACGAGCAGGTCGCGGTCGTCTGCGTCGAGCCCGTCGCCGCCAACATGGGCCTCGTCGCGCCTGCGCCCGGCTTCCTCCAGGGCTTGCGCGAGGCGTGCGACCGCGTCGGCGCGCTCCTGCTGTTCGACGAGGTCATCACCGGGTTCCGCGTCGCCCGTGGCGGCGCCACCGCCCTCTACGGGGTGATCCCCGACATCTGGTGCTTCGGGAAGGTCGTCGGCGGCGGCCTGCCGATCGGCGCGTTCGGCGCCTCGCGGGCGGTCATGGAGCACCTCGCCCCGATCGGGCCGGTGTACCAGGCGGGCACCCTCTCGGGGAACCCGCTCGCCACCGCCGCCGGCCTCGCGGTGCTCGGTCAGCTCGACGACAGCGCCTACGGGATGCTCGAGGGGCGGGCCGCCGAGCTCCAGTCGATGCTCGCGCCCGTCTTCGCCGAGCACGGCCTCGCGGTGCAGCTGCCGCGGGTCGGCCCCCTCCTGGGCCTGCACTTCTCGGAGACGCCGGTCACGGACTACGACGAGGCGAGGGCGGCGGCCGAGAACGGCATATACCGCTGGTTCTTCCGGGCCATGCTCGACCGCGGCGTGGCCTTCGCGCCCGGCCCCTACGAGGCGATGTTCCCGAGCCTCGCCCACACCTGGGACGACGTCGAGCGCACCGTGGATCTCGCATCAGCGGCTGCGGCGGAGGTCGCCACCGCCCTCGCGGCCGCGCGCTGAGCGGCGGGCCACCCGGTCAGGGCGACCCGGTCAGGGC
>JBBDQT010000071.1:41187-42548 GCA_040905815.1 Acidimicrobiales bacterium | reverse complement strand
ACCCGGTCAGGGCGACCCGGTCAGGGCTTCTCGGTCGGCCGCCCCTCCTCGGCCCACTTCGTGATGCCGCCGTCGAGGTGGGCGACGTTCTCGTAGCCCATGTCCTGCAGCGCCGAGGCTCCGAGCGCCGACCGGCCCCCGCTCGCGCAGTGCAGGATCACCCGCCGGCTGGGGTCGAGTGCCTCGTCGTGGTACGGGCTGGAGGGGTCGGCCCGGAACTCCAGCATCCCGCGGGGGATGTGCACCGACCCCGGGATGCGGCCGGTGTTCTCGAGCTCGGGCCCCTCTCGCAGGTCGACGAGGACGGCGTCGCCCTTCTCCAGCTCGGCTGCCACCTCTTCCGGCGTCAGGTTCTGCACCTTGCCCTTCGCCTCGGTCACCAGCTCGCTCGCGGACCTCCCCATCGCTGACCTCCCTGTCGCGGATTAGAACCGCCGCGCTGAGTCTCTGCTGCTGCGGCCACGGTGTCCAGGGGTTCGTGTGGACCGGCGGCATCCAGCTGGCCGGACGCGCCGGGCCCGGCATGATCCCCGCGAACCGGGGTTAGTGTCGCCGACGTGGCTCGAGCAGATGGACTGGGAGCAGAAGGACTGATCGCGCGCGAGCGGCTGGGCGAGGAGAAGGCGGCGGTCGAGACGGTGGCCGAAGCGCTCGTCGAGAAGGACGCCGTTGCCCGCATGCACGGCGGCGACCACACGCTCTGGCAGGACGACCCCACCGAGGTCGCCGATCGGCTCGGGTGGTTGCCCGTGGTGGCCGACATGCAGCGCCGGCTCGCCGACCTCGAGGACCTGGCGGCCGCCGTCGCCGCCGACGGCCTCGAGCACGCCGTCGTGATGGGCATGGGCGGCTCGAGCCTGTTCCCCGAGGTGCTGTGGCAGACGTTCGGCGCCGCATACGGTCGCCTCGACCTGCGGGTGCTCGACACCACCGATCCCGCCGCCATCGCCCGCGTCGAGGCCGAGATCGACCTCTCCCGCACTCTCTTCATCGCCGCCTCGAAGTCGGGCACCACGATCGAGACGACGAGCCAGCTCGCCCACTTCTGGGACCGCACCGGCGGTGACGGCAGCCGCTTCGTCGTCATCACCGATCCCGGCACGAAGCTGGCGGCGCTCGGAGCCGAACGGGGGTTCCGCGCGGTGTTGGAGAACCGGCCTGACATCGGTGGCCGCTACTCGGCGCTCTCCCTCTTCGGCCTCGTCCCGGGTGCGCTCCTCGGCGCCGACATCGCCGGTCTGCTCCTCCGGGCCTCCGCGGTGGCCGAGGCGACCGCGCCCGGCGACGATGCCGCCAACCCGGCCGTGCGCCTCGCAGCCGTCCTCAGCGGCTGTGCCCGGGCCGGCCGGGACAAGCTCACC
>JBBDQT010000071.1:35402-41087 GCA_040905815.1 Acidimicrobiales bacterium | reverse complement strand
TCGGCCTCGGCGGGCACGTGCTGCTGTGGGAGCAGGCGGTCGCCCTCAGCGGCGTGGCGCTCGGCATCAACCCCTTCGACCAGCCCGACGTCGCATCCGCCAAGGAGGCCACGAACCGCGTGCTCGCCGAGGGGCCGGCCGACGTCGAGACCGTGCCGGTCGCCGACCTGCTCGCCCAGGTGCAGGCGGGCGACTACGTGGCCGTGACCGCGTTCGTCGACCCTGGCCGCTTCGAGCTGCTCGACGGGCTGCAGGCGGCCCGCACGGCGATCCGCGACCGGTACCGGGTGGCGACGACGCTCGGGATCGGCCCGCGCTTCCTCCACTCGACCGGTCAGCTCCACAAGGGCGGCCCGCCCACCGGCGTGTTCCTCCAGGTGGTGGGCGAGGACCCGACCGACGTGGCGATCCCCGGCGCCGACCTCACGTTCGCGACGCTCAAGCGGGCGCAGGCCGACGGTGACCTGGCGGCGCTCCAGGAACGGGGACTGCGGGCGGGGCGAGTCGAGTTCGACGACCTCATCGGGGGTGCACGGTGAAGCTCGGGATGGTGGGCCTCGGGCGCATGGGCGGCAACATGACGACGCGGCTCCGCCGAGCCGGCCACGAGGTCGTGGGCTACGACCGTGACCCGACCACGACCGAGGTGCCCGACCTCGCCGGCCTCGCCGCCGCGCTGGACGGTGGGCCCAGGGCCGTGTGGGTGATGGTGCCGTCGGGCACGCCGACCGACGACACGATCGACGAGCTGCAGGGCCTCCTCACCGCGGGTGACGTCGTCGTCGACGGCGGCAACTCGAACTACCGAGACTCGATCCGCCACGGCGAGCAGCTGGCGAAGGACGGCATCGGCTTCGTCGACGCCGGCGTGAGCGGCGGCATCTGGGGCCTCGAGGAGGGCTACGCGCTGATGGTCGGTGGCGCCGACGAGCACGTGGCTCTCCTCCAGCCGGCGTTCGACGCGCTCGCCCCTGAGGGGGGCGGCTTCGCCCACGTCGGCGCCTCCGGCGCCGGCCACTTCACGAAGATGGTCCACAACGGCATCGAGTACGGGTTGATGCAGGCGTACGCCGAGGGCTACGAGCTTCTCGCCGCGGCCGACGTCGACATCGACACCACCTCGGCGCTCAGGTCGTGGCAGCAGGGAAGCGTGGTGCGCTCCTGGCTGCTCGACCTCCTCGTGCTCGGCCTCGAGGCCGATCCCGGCCTCACCTCCATCCGCGGCTACGCCAGCGACTCGGGCGAGGGCCGCTGGACGGTGAACGAGGCGGTGCGCCTGGCGGTGCCGCTGCCCGTCATCTCGGCCGCCCTCTTCGCGCGGTTCGCCTCCCGCCAGGACGACTCCCCGGCGATGAAGGTGATCGCCGCGCTGCGCAACCAGTTCGGCGGGCACTCGACCGAGGCGGCGGCCACCGAGCGCCGCCCCGCCGAGTCGGGCACCGACGAGGAGGTTGAGGCGGGCGAGAGCCAGGTGGAACCGTCGTGACCGCTGACCTCGCCCGCTCCGACGCGCTCGTCATGTTCGGCGCCACCGGCGACCTGGCCCGCAAGAAGCTGTTCCCTGCCGTCTACCGGATGGAGCAGAGCGGTGTGCTGGACGGCATGCCGGTCTACGGCGTCGCCTCGTCGGAGTGGGACGACGACCAGCTGCGCGCCCACGCCCGCGGCAGCCTCGAGGACCGCGACATCGACATCGACGAGTCGGTCTGGGGACCGCTGGCCGAGCGCATCCACTACGTCTGCGGCGACTACACCGCGGCCGAGACGTACTCGGCGCTGGCCGAGCGACTCGGCGACGTGAGCTGCCCGCTCGTGTACCTCGCCATCCCGCCGTTCCTCTTCGACGACGTGATCGACGGCCTCGCCCACTGCGGGCTCAACGAGCGGGCCCGCATCGTCGTCGAGAAGCCGTTCGGGCGCGACGTCGACTCGGCCGCCGAGCTGGCGGAGGTCGTGGCCCGGGCGTTTCCCGAGGAGCGGACCTTCCGCATCGACCACTACCTCGGCAAGGAGTCGGTCGAGAACCTCCTCGTGTTCCGCTTTGCCAACGCGTTGCTGGAGCCGGTCTGGAACCGCCTGTACATCGACAGCATCCAGATCACGATGGCGGAGCGCTTCGGCGTCGAGGGCAGGGGTCGGTTCTACGAAGACGTCGGCGCCCTGCGCGACGTCGTGCAGAACCACCTGCTCCAGGTCGTCTGCCTCCTTGCCATGGAGCCGCCGTCGACGGCGGACGCCGACGCCCTCCGGGACGAGAAGGTGAAGGTGCTCCGGGCGGTCAGCCCTCTCGACCCGAAGAAGGTCGTGCGGGGCCAGTTCCGTGGCTACCGGGACGAAGAGGGCGTCGCCGACGACTCGACGGTCGAAACCTACGTCGCCATGCCGCTCGAGATCGACTCGTGGCGCTGGGCGGGGGTGCCGTTCATGGTCCGGGCGGGCAAGTCGCTCGCCACCACCGCCACCGAGTGCGTGGTCCGGTTCAAGGCCCCGCCCCGGCTGCTGTTCTCCCGGGCCGACTCCCCGCCCGACCCGAACGAGCTCGTGTTCCGCATCGGAGGCGACGAAGGCGTCACCATGCACCTCCAGGCCAAGGCGCCCGGCGACGTGTTCGCCACCAAGGGGGTCGACCTCGACGTCGGGTTCGACGTGGCGCTCGGCCCGCGCCAGGAGGCGTACCAGCGGCTGCTCGAGGACGCCATCGACGGCGACGCCCGCCGGTTCGCCCGCGCCGACGCCGTCCGCGAGGCGTGGCGCATCGTTCAGCCCGTGCTCGACGAGCCCGGACCCATCCGCATGTACGACCCCGGCACCATGGGCCCCGCCGCCGCCGACCACCTGTGCGACACCTGGGGCGGCTGGCGCGACCCCAGGAAGACCTGAGTGGCGGGACCGCCGGTCGGCGAGGCCCGGGTCGTCCCCGACGTGCCAGCGGCGTTCGCAGAGCTGGTCCGAGCGGAGGCGCCGACCTCGATCGCCCTGTCCGGTGGGGGCACCGCCGAGGCGTGCTACCGGGCGCTCGCCCGCACCGACGGCGTGCCGTGGGCGGCCATCACCGTCCTGTTCGGCGACGAGCGCTGGGTGCCCGTCGACGACCCTGACTCCAACGAGGGCATGGCCCGGCAGGCGCTGCTCGACCACGTCTCGCCCGCTGCCGTCCACTCGATGTCCGAAGCCGCCGATGACATCGACGCGGCGGCGGATGCCTACGGCGAGCTCCTGGCGTCGCTCGCCCCCATCCAGCTCGTGCACCTCGGCCTCGGCGAAGACGGCCACACCGCATCCCTGTTCCCCGGCAACGCCTCGCTCGACGAGGAGGTCGCCCTCGTGGTGGCGACCGGCGACGACGCCCACCCCCACCCGAGGCTGTCCCTCACGTACCCGGCCATCGCCGGCTCCCACCTGGCCGTCTTCACGGTGTCCGGCGCGGAGAAGGCCCAGGCGTGGGCACGCGTCTGCCAGGGCGACGACCTCCCGGCCACCCGCATCACCGCCGGCCGCGTGATCTGGCTGCTCGACCCCGAAGCCGCCGCCACCCCTGACCTCAACTGACGGGAGGAACGGGGCTAGCGGGCGGTGGGCTCGGGGATCACCCTCGCGAGCTGGGCGACCATCTTGTAGGCGGCCTCGGCGGGGCCGAGCTCGTCGGGGCGCAGGGAGTTCGACATGATGCGCAGCGCCCACTCCATGAGCGAGTACGAGTGCATGCCCGCCCGCGTCAGCTCCCGCATGAGGGCGGGGCGGCCGAGGAGGCGCATGAACGTGCGACCGACCTTGAAGTAGAGGCCGAACTCGGCTTCGAGCTCGCGGTCGTACCGGCCGAGCGCGAGCCCGTCACCGGTCGAGAGGGCCTCGTCGATGACCTCCGCCGCCAGCCGGCCCGTCTCGTACCCGTACTCGATGCCCTCGCCGTTGAAGGGGTTGATCGAGCCGGCGGCGTCGCCGACCGCGAGCCAGCCCGGTCCCCAGCGGGGTCCGACCGAGGCGCCCATGGGGAGGCGCCCGCCGGTCGGTTCGCCGCGCTTGGACTCGGGTGAGATGCCCCACGACTCCGGAGCGGTCGCGGCCCACTCGTCCATGAGGTGGCTCGTGTTCACCGACTTCCAGTCGCGGAACGTCGAGACGAGGCCGATGCCGACGTTCACCATCCCGTCGCCGAGCGGGAAGATCCACCCGTAGCCCGGCATCGAGGCACCGTTGCGGTCGCGGACGTCGAGGGCGGACTCGATGAAGGGGTCGTCGTGGCGGGGGCTCTCGTAGTACCCCCGGATCGCCATGCCCTGGGGCCACGCCTTGTCGCGCACCGTGCCGAGCGCCCGCCCGAAGCGGGAGTTCGCCCCGTCGGCGACGACCACGTACTTCGCGGTGATCTCCCGGGTGACGCCCGTCTCCCGGTCCTTCACCGTCGCGCCGGTGAGGATCCCGCGGTCGTAGATCGGTCCGGCGACGTCGGTCCCCTGGTGCACCGTGGCGCCCGACTTCACCGCGTTGTCCGCGGTGAGCTGGTCGAGGTCGCGCCGGCGCACGACGTAGCCGTAGGACGGGAGGTCGGGGTGCGACGGCCACGGCAGCTCGAGGGTCATCCCGTGCCCGAGCGCCCGCAACCCCTCGGTGCGGTGGTGGGCCCCGGCGAGCACGTGCTCGAGGCCCATGTCCCGGAGCTGGCGCACGGCGCGGGGGGTGAGGCCGTCGCCGCACGTCTTGTCGCGCGGGAACACCTTGCGCTCGACGACGACGACGTCCCGGCCCGCCTCTGCCAGCCAGTAGCCGGCCGCGGCACCGGCCGGACCGCCGCCGACGACGAGGACCTCGTGCTGCGGAGCGGGCATGTCAGGTGTCGCCGCCGTCTTCCTCGGACCCGCCCTCTTGCTCCGCCTCGCCCTCGGACTCGCCGCCCCCGCCGCCCTCGCCCTCTTCGGGCTCGCCGCCGGAGAGGACCTCGCGCTCGTAGCGGGCGACGGCGCGGATCTCCTCCTCGGAGAGCTGGTCGCCCCAGCCGGCCATCTGGCCGAAGCCGTCGGAGCCCGAGACGCGCTGGCCGCCCGGGCGGGCCGGGTCGCCGTAGGGGTTCCCCGCGCCGCCCACGAGGGCGGAGCCCTCGGCGATCCACTCCATGTGGCCCTCGAGGTCGGGGAAGGTGAGCAGGACGTCGCCGCCGCTGAGCGGCCGGCCGGAGCCGCCCTCGCCGCTCCCGCCGTGGCAGCCCGCGCAGTTCTTGTAGACGTCCTGGCCGAGCACGAGCTCGGGATCGGAGATGCCCTCCTCGGGCGTGGAGAGGCTGCCGGCGTAGATGAAGCCCCAGATCGGCAGGACGGCGAGGACCGGTAGGGCCCAGACCGGGATCTTCCGCCGGTCGAGGGCGGCCTGGACGTAGGGCGGCGGTGGTGGTGGTGGAGGGGGTGGTTCGGCGGGTGCGGGTGCGGCCGCCGGCGCGGGCGCGGGCGCCACCTCGGTGGAGGGCGTTTCGCCGGCAGCCGAGGGCGTCGCAGGGGGAGTGTCGTCCGGCGCGTCGCCCGAGGCCGCGCCCCCGCTGCTGAGGCCCAGTGCCTCGCGCCGCTCCTTGGAGCGGCGAAGCAGGTGCTCGGGGATCTCGGTCACGGGCTGGCTCCAGGTGATCCGGGCGACCCGACGGCGGTGCCGGGCGGCTGCGACAGGCGGCTCACACTAGAGGCGACCGCCGCCGCCGGG
>JBBDQT010000071.1:12678-35302 GCA_040905815.1 Acidimicrobiales bacterium | reverse complement strand
GGGCGCCCCGTTGTCGTGGGGTGAGGCCATGCTCGCCGCCGTCTTCGTGTTCTTCCTCATGGGCCTCGCCTACGGCATCGTCCCGCACCAGTGGCTGACGTACGCGGACAACGAGCTCGGCTGGCGGTCCGACAAGATCACGCTCGGTCCCGGGAACATCCTCACGAACATCCCGTTCACGATCACCTACGAGGTGATCCGCGACTTCATCGCCGCCGGCATCTACATCGTCGGTCTCGCGGTCCACGTGGCGATGTGGGCGATCTGGCAGGGCCGGGGCAAGGTGAAGCAGCGTGAGCTGCCCACCTCCTCCTTCGGCCGTCCCCTCGTGAAGAAGGCCTGACATGGCACGTACCGACGCCAACCCTCCGATGCCGCTGTTCTCGGGCGACTACGTCCTGCAGGAGATCTCGCCGAGCGCGCTCTCGATGACGGTGAAGCCGAAGCAGTTCCTGCACATCGACCAGTCCGAGTGCATCATGTGCGAGGGCTGCGTCGACATCTGCCCGTGGAAGTGCATCCACATGCTGTCCACCGACGCGATCACCGAGGGCTCGAACACCGCGGCGCCCGGTGTCGACCCCGACGACCACGTGATCTTCGTGGTGGACGAGGACGTCTGCACCCGCTGCAGCCTCTGCGTCGACCGTTGCCCCACCGGCGTGATCATCATGGGCAAGACCGGCGTGGCGGCCAAGGACGGCGACCTCCACCAGCGCGACAACAACCACGGCTACTCCTACGGCATGCGCTTCTAGCGGCACCGCCCTACGGCGACTTCGCCACCGGAGCGGCTGCTCACTAGGTTCACCACGTCCGCGAGCACGTGCACACCACTGCTGATCGACCGAACGGAAGCACCGAGCGCACACATGGCCAAGACCATCGGAGACAAAGGGCGGGGGGCACACCTCGCCGAGCGGATGAGCAGGCTGAACGAGACCGTGCAGGGCTCACAGGCCTGGAACTCGATCTTCCGGCCCGGCTCGATCTTCCGCAAGGGCTACACCGACAGCCCCCGGAACCGGTCGTACGTGGTCATGAACTCGGTGCTGTACCACCTCCACCCCGTCAAGGTGAAGCGCCACGCGGTGAAGGTGAGCTACACGCTCTGCCTCGGCGGCCTCAGCTTCTTCCTCTTCATCTTGCTCACCGTCACCGGCATCTTCTTGATGTTCTTCTACCGGCCCACCGCGGCCCAGGCGTGGGACGACATCTACACGCTCCACACCTCGGTGACCTTCGGCCTGCTCGTGCGGAACATGCACCGCTGGGCGGCCCACCTGATGGTGCTGTCGGTGTTCCTCCACATGGCCCGCGTCTTCTACCACGGTGCCTACAAGGCGCCACGGGAGTTCAACTGGGTGATCGGGGTCATCCTCCTCACCCTCACGCTGCTGCTCTCGTTCACCGGCTACCTGCTCCCCTGGGACCAGCTCGCGCTGTGGGCGGTGACGGTGGGCACGAACATGATGGGCTACACCCCCGTCTTCGGCAGCCAGGTCCGCTTCGTCCTCCTCGGCGGCGTGGAGATCGGGACCGACACGCTCCTGCGCTGGTACGTGCTCCACGTGCTCATGTTCCCCTTCGTCCTCGTCATCTTCTTGGCGGTCCACTTCTGGCGGGTCCGCAAGGACGGCGGCATCTCGGGTCCCCTCTAGGGACCAGGAGGCACTCATGACCGAGATCCCCGAGCACCTGCTCAAGCGGGCCCAGGAGGCCAAGGAGAAGGCGGCGGCCAAGCAGGCCGGCGGCGGCGACGACGACGCTGCGCCCGACGGCGGCGGCGGCGCGGACGGCGGTGGCGCGGACGACGCTGGCGGCAAGATCCCCGCCGCGCTGCTCGCCCGGTCGCAGGCGGCGCGCGACAAGGCCGCCGGCGCCGGCGGCGGTGCCGAGGCCGAGGGCGGCGGGGTCGCCACCGCCGAGCGCCCGGCCGCTGGTGCGGGGGTGGCCACCACCGCCGCGCCCCAGGGCCAGCCGGTGACCGCCGGTCCCGAGGGCCACACCCAGCGCCTGCTCACGGTCGTCAAGTCCGGCTCGATCCAAGACGTCAAGTCCAAGCCCACGGACAAGGTCCACACCTGGCCCCACCTCCTCGTGGGCGAGTTCGTGGCGACGCTCGCCATCACGGCCTTCCTGCTCGTGTTCTCCGCGTTCGTGAACGCGCCGCTGCTCACGCTCGCCAACTTCAACCTGACGCCCAACCCGTCCAAGGCGCCGTGGTACTTCCTCGGCCTCCAGGAGCTGCTCGCCCTGTTCCACCCGATGGTGGCGGGCGTGACCATCCCGGGCATCGCCATGTTCGCCCTCTTCCTCGCCCCCTACACGGACCGCAACCCGTCCAACCGGCCCGAGGACCGCAAGTTCGCCATCTGCCTGTTCACGATGTTCATGATGTTCTGGGCGGTCCTCGTGATCATGGGATCGTTCTTCCGGGGCCCTGGGTTCAACTTCGTGTTCCCGTGGGTCGACGGCCTGTTCTTCGAGCTCTAGGAGATCTCATGGAGGGAACAACCGTCCTCACCATCGCCATACCGGTCCTCGTCGCCCTCGGCGTCCTGGTCCTGTTCACGACCTCCCGCCGGCGCGACACCGGCGCCGCCCTCGGGCGCGATGCGAGGGCGCGCGACAAGAGCGCAAGCCCGTTCCTCAGGGAGGACGAGGGGGCCGGTGCGCCGAGCGGCCGCGAGGTGGAGCTGGCCGCTGCCCGTGCCGGGCGCGGCCCCGGCACCGACATCGAGCCGGCCCGCCCCACCGCCGCCCCGGTCGCCTACGTCCCGCCCGACCCCGAGCTCATCGGCGTCACCCGCCGCCAGTTCTTCAACCGCAGCATCGTCGTCATGATGGGCCTCAGCATCTCGGGCTTCGGTGCGG
Source organism: Acidimicrobiales bacterium (assembly GCA_040905815.1). Lineage (GTDB taxonomy): Bacteria > Actinomycetota > Acidimicrobiia > Acidimicrobiales > CADCSY01 > CADCSY01. The sequence goes on along the minus strand of JBBDQT010000071.1, from coordinate 32,425 downwards.
CGTGCCTCGCCTTCCTCTGGCCGACGCTGCAGGCCGGCTTCGGTGGCGTCATCAACGTCGGCAAGCTCGACGACATCATCTCCGAGGCGACGTCGGCCCGGGAGCCCTTCTACGTCTCCGAGGGCCGGTTCTACCTGAGCCCGTTCCCGTCGAGCGCGGTGAGCGCCGCGCAGAACGCCTACAGCGACGCCGTGCTGCCGGGCATCGAGGCCGGTGTCGTGGCGCTCTACCAGAAGTGCCCCCACCTGGGCTGTCGGGTGCCGTGGTGCGAGACCTCCCAGTGGTTCGAGTGCGGCTGCCACGGCTCGCAGTACAACCGCGTCGGTGAGAAGAAGGGGGGGCCCGCTCCCCGGGGCATGGACCTGTTCCCGGTCTCGATCGACAGCGGACGGGTGTCGGTCGACACCGGCGTGGTGATCCAGGGCGTGCCGATCGGCACCAACACCACCGGCCAGGAGGCCGAGGGGCCCAACTGCGTCAGCGGAGGCCACTAGATGCCGTCGTCACCCGTGCTGGGCGTCACCGCCCAGCAGTCCTTCGGCATCGTCGTGGCGGTCCTCGTCACCGTCGGCTGGGCGCTCTACCTCTACGCCAACATCAAGAAGGCCAAGCCGGAGATCGGCTCGGAGATCGAGCTCGCGGCCAACCGCAAGCCGTTCTTCGACGACGAGGGCCTCGAGGGGCCGCGGCTCGACCGGGTGCTCACCTGGGGCCTGATCTCCATCGCCCTGATCGGCGTCGGGCTCCCGCTGTACTGGCTCGCCGAACCCGGCCGCATGGCGGGCGCGGTCGACAACTTCGACGAGACGTTCGCCCACCGCGGCGAGGGCCTCTTCGCCTCGACCGCCGACGGCGGCTTCAACTGCGCCGGGTGCCACGGCGGCCTCGCCGGCATCGGTGGTGAGGCGCAGTACACCCTCACCGATCCCGTGACCGAGCAGCTCCGGCAGGTCAACTGGATCGCACCGTCGCTGAACGACGTGACGTTGCGCATGACCGACGAGCAGATCTACAAGGTGCTCGTGTACGGGCGCCCGTTCTCACCGATGCCCGCGTGGGGCCTCGAGGGCGGCGGGCCGTTGAACGACCAGCAGCTCGACAACCTCATCGCCTACATGAAGAGCATCGCCATCACGCCCGAGGAGGCGCAGGCCCAGGCCGCCGAGCAGGCCGAGATCGAGCTCGAGCGGCTCCGCGGCGAGGACGGTGAGCAGGACGCGTCCCTCGGCGCCGCGCTGTTCAACATGAGCTGCGCCCGCTGCCACACCCTCGGCTGGTCGTACGGCGAGCCGCAGGACCCGGGCGGCGGGGCCTTCGGTCCGAGCCTCTACAACTCGGTGAACCAGTTCCCCGCCGAGGAGGAGCAGATCGGGTTCGTCTCCGAAGGAGCCGAGCTCGGCGAGCGCTACGGCATCCACGGCCAGAGCGACGGCAACATGCCGTACTTCTCCCAGGTCCTCACCGCCGACCAGATCGCCGCCATCGTCGAGTACGAGCGCTCCCTCAACGACGAGGAGCGCGACGACCGTGGGCAAGAAGACGAGGAAGAGGAAGAGGAAGAGGACGAATCGTGACCAGCGGCCTGCTCGCGGTGCTGCCGCTCGCCTTCGAGGTGACGTGGGACCCGTTCCTGCGTGGCTTCCTCTCGACCGCGGTGGGCGTGATCGTGCTCTGCGGCTCGGTCTACCTGATCCTCGGGACCAACATGGGCTCCCGCCTCGGGTTCCTCGTCGCGTTCGCCGGCCTCAGCGGGTGGATGACGATCATGGGCCTGCAGTGGTGGGTGTACGGCATCGGCCTGATCGGCGACGCGCCCGCCTGGCACCCGATCGAGATCGTCACGTCGGCATCCGAGGACGACACCGAGGCGGCCGGCCTCGCCGAGGCGCGCGACCTCACCACGTGGGAGGAGATCCCCGAGGGGGACACCCGCCGGGGGGAGATCGAGGCCGCCGCCGACGAGGCGCTCACCGACGAGGACTCGACCGCGGCGCCGTTCAGCGAGACGAGCGACTACCAGGCGCTCGACGTGTACGAGCGCGGGGGCAAGGAGGGCATCGCCGCCCGGCTGCCCGGTCCGCACCCGCCCCACCATGCGGCCGTGCTGGTCCGGCGGGTGATCCCCGTCGTCGTCCTCTCCGACCCCGACGAGGAGTGCCCGGCAGAGTCGGAGTGCATCGAGTTCGGGGAGACACCGCCCAAGGCCGAGCCCGACAAGTCCGCCCCGGTGCAGACCGTCGTCCTCGAGCGCGACCTCGGCAACCGGCGCTTCCCACCCGCACTGCTCACGATCGCCTCGGCGACCTTGCTCGGCGTCTCGTGCAGCGCCCTGCACCGCCGGGACAAGGCCTCGACGGCGGCTCGGGCAGCGGTGACGAGCGGCACCTAGGCTGCCGGCGTGGACGACTACCTGCCCTTGGCCGTCATGTTCGTTCTCGCCGTGGGCTTCGTCGTCATGAGCATCGGGATCTCGAAGCTGTTGGCGCCGAGCAGGCCGACCTCCGCCAAGGACGCACCCTACGAGAGCGGCATCATCCCGGTCTGGGAGAACCCCCAGCGGTTCCCGGTCTCGTTCTTCCTCGTCGCCATGATCTTCGTCATCTTCGACATCGAGATCATCTTCTTGTACCCCTGGGCCGTGATCTACCGGGAGCTCGGTGCGTACGGCCTCTGGGCGATGGTGCTGTTCACCGTGCCGATCCTCGCGTCGTTCGCCTGGGAGATCAGCCAGGGCGGTCTCGACTGGGGCCCCCGCCGGCACAGCGCGCGGCTCGACGGCACCGTCGACGCGGAGCGCACCATCGAGAGCACGATCCGGCGGATCCCCTCGCGCGGACAGGTGCGGGGCGAGGCCGAGGCGCACGAGGGCGCCGAGCCGGTGCACGCCGGTGGCGGATCGCACGACCACGACTCGCCGGACCGTCCGCCGGGTGACCAGTCGGAGGCGGTCCTCTGATGCAGCTCCCGGGCAAGGGCCTCGAGGGCCTCGAGCACAACTTCCTCACGGGCACGCTGGAGGACGTGGTCAAGTGGGCCCGGCGCAACAGCGTGTGGCCCGCCACCTTCGGACTCGCCTGCTGCGCGATCGAGATGATGTCCACCGGCGCCGCCCACTACGACCTCGCCCGCTTCGGCATGGAGGTCTTCCGGCCGTCCCCGCGCCAGGCCGACCTCATGATCGTCGCCGGGCGGGTCAGCCAGAAGATGGCGCCGGTGCTCCGCCAGGTCTACGACCAGATGGTGGAGCCGAAGTGGGTGCTCTCCATGGGCGTGTGCGCGAGCACGGGCGGCATGTTCAACAACTACGCGATCGTGCAGGGCGTCGACCAGATCGTGCCGGTCGACGTGTACGCACCGGGGTGCCCGCCCAACCCCGAGACGTTGATCCACTCGATCCTCACGCTCCACGAGATGATCCGGACGGGCGAGCTGACGCAGCGCCGTGCGGCCAACGGGGCCGGCGCGGGGATCCACGTCGACGCCGCCGGCGGCACGGACGTGCCCGTCTCGCTCGTCCGCCGCCCCACCCACGTCGGCACGCCACGATGACCGACACGACCGGCCAGGACGGCGACATCGCGCCCGACGAGCAGCCCGAGCCCGAGCCGGAGCGCCGCCACGGCGCACTCGTATCGACGAGCGCCGGCCAGACCGTGCTCCACCCCGACCGGGCGACGTACCTCGAGGTGGTCGACGCCCTGCAGGCCGAGGGCTTCAACCTGTGCTCCGACGTCACCGCGGTCGACTACCTCACGTTCGGGGCCGGCCGCCTGCTGCCCGGGGGGGTCGAGCCCGAGCGCTTCGAGGTCGTGGTCAACCTCACGTCGCTGCGGCTGCGGCAGCGGATCCGCCTGCGGGTCCAGGTCCCGGCGTCCGACCCGGTGTTGGCGTCGCTCTCGAGCCGCTACCCCGGCAGCGAGGCCATGGAGCGCGAGGTCTACGACATGTTCGGGATCGTCTTCGAGGGCCACCCCGACCTCAGCCGGATCCTCATGCCGGAGGACTGGGAGGGCCACCCGCTCCGCAAGGACGACGGTGTGGGCCGGATCCCCGTCCAGTTCAAAGCGGCACCGGGGGCACGATGAGCGCCACAGACGACACCGACGTCACCGAGGACGAGCAGCCGTACTTCGACGCCGACGAGCGCGACGTCACGGTCATGGACCCCTACGCCACGTTCGAGGGCCGCCAGGAGATGCGGTCGCGCGACGACCTCTCGGCGACGGAGCTCCTGCGCCAGTCCGGAGCCGTGCTCCGCCTGTCGGAGGCCGACGCCGCCCGGTTGGCGGACGAGACGGCCGGCGGCAGCGACGACGAGACCATGATCATCAACATGGGGCCTCAGCACCCCAGCACCCACGGGGTCCTCCGGCTGATGATCGAGCTGCAGGGCGAGAAGGTGCTGCGCACCAAGCCCATCGTCGGCTACCTCCACACCGGCATGGAGAAGACGGGGGAGGAGCTCACCTACCTCCAGGGCACCACCAACACGACCCGGATGGACTACCTCGCGCCGCTGTTCAACGAGCTCGTCTTCTCCCTCGCCACCGAGACGCTGCTCGGGGTCACCGACGAGATGCCGCCTCGGGCCACCTGGATCCGCATGCTGATGTGCGAGCTGAACCGCATGTCGTCGCACCTGACGTTCTTCGGGACGAACGGCATGGACCTCGCGTCCACCACGTCGATGATCTTCGGCTTCCGCGAGCGCGAGGGCTTCTTGCAGTTCTTCGAGCAGGCGTCGGGGCTGCGGATGAACCACAACTACATCCGGGTCGGCGGGGTCGCGGCCGACCTCCCCGACGGGTGGGAGGACACCCTCACCGCCCTCGTCGACGACCTCGAGCGCCGCATCGTCGAGCACGACGAGCTGTTCTCGGGCCAGCCGATCTGGCACGGCCGCAGCCAGGGCGTCGGGGTCATCGGCGCCGAGGAGGCGGTCGCCCTCTCCGCCACGGGGCCGATCCTGCGGGCATCCGGCGTGCCGTGGGACCTCCGGCGCGACGCGCCGTACCTCGCCTACGACGAGGTCGACTTCGACGTCATCGTGGGCACCCACGGCGACACGTTCGACCGTTACGCGGTGAGGATGAACGAGATCAGGGAGTCCATCAGGATCGTGCGCCAGTGCATCGAGCGCATGCCCGCCGGTGACTGGCGCATCCAGGACAAGAAGGTCACGCCACCGCCGCGCGCCCGCATCGACGAGTCCATGGAGGCGCTGATCCACCACTTCAAGCTCTTCACCGAGGGCTTCCGGGTGCCGGCGGGTGAGGCCTACGTGGCGATCGAGAGCCCCCGCGGCGAGCTCGGCTGCTACCTCGTCTCGGACGGCTCGGCCAAGCCCTACCGCATGCACATCCGCGGGCCGAGCTTCGTGAACATCCAGACGCTGCCGCACCTCATGCGGGGCGGCCTCGTCGCCGACGCCGTGGCGGTGATCTCCTCGGTCGACCCGGTGATGGGCGAGGTGGACCGGTGAGGAGGGGAGAGGGCGTCGCCGCGAACGGTGCTGTCCGGGCATCGGAGCCGGTTCTGGCAGGATGCACCTGATGGCACGTCTCTCCCCCGACAACGAGGTGCTGGCGCGTCAGATCATCGCCCGCTACCCGCGGTCGCGCTCTGCACTGATCCCGCTGCTGCACGTCGCCCAGGAGCAGGACGGCTGGGTCAGCGACGACGCCATGGAGCACATCGGCGAGCTGCTCGGGCTCACCGCGGCCGAGGTCCTCGGCACGTGCTCCTTCTACGAGATGTTCAAGCTGGAACGGGTCGGGACGTACCTGGTGAACGTCTGCACCAACATCTCCTGCCAGCTGCTCGGGGGCGAGGAGCTGCTCGAGCACGTCGAGGGCCGCCTCGGGGTCAAGGCCGGCGCCACGACCCCCGACGGCATGTTCACCGTCGAGGACGTGGAGTGCATCGCGGCCTGCACCGAGGCGCCGTGCCTCCAGGTGAACTACCGCTACTTCCACCAGATCACCAACGCGGAGTTCGACTCCCTGGTCGACGACCTCCGGTCCGGGCGCCGCTCCGACGAGATCCCCCCGCACGGCACGACCACCCGGATCCGCCAGCACGTGCCGGCGGACCGCTGGGCCGGTCTCGGCGCCGAGGGCCTGCCACCGGAGGTGACCTGATGGCGGTCACCGACGCCCCCAAGATCATCACCACCCGCTTCGACGTCGCCGACGGGCACACCCTCGCCGGCTACGAGCGGACCGGCGGGTACGCCGCGCTGCGCACCGCGCTCGGGCGGGCGCCCGCCGACGTGCTGGCGGAGGTCAAGGCGGCCAACATCCAGGGCCGTGGCGGTGCCGGCTTCCCGGCCGGCGTCAAGTGGGGCTTCCTCCCCCCCGACGTCCACCCCCGCTACCTCGTGGTCAACGGCGACGAGAGCGAGCCCGGCACCTACAAGGACCGGCTCCTCATGGAGCGCGACCCCCACCAGCTCATCGAGGGCGTGCTCATCTCCAGCTACGCGGTCGAGGCCAAGCAGGCGTTCATCTACGTGCGGGGGGAGATGGCCCACGCCCAGGAGCGCCTCGCCGCCGCGCTGAACGAGGCGTACGCCGCCGGCCTCGTGGGCCGGGACATCGCCGGCTCCGGGTGGTCGATGGACGTGGTCCTCCACTGGGGCGCCGGGGCGTACATCGTCGGCGAGGAGACCGCCCTCATCGAGAGCCTCGAGGGCAGGCGGGGCATGCCGCGACTGAAGCCCCCGTTCTTCCCCGCCGCCAAGGGCCTCTACATGCAGCCGACGATCGTGAACAACGTCGAGACGCTCGCCAACGTCCCCTGGATCGTGAGCAACGGCGGCGCTGCCTTCGCCGCCCTCGGGACCGAGGAGTCGGCCGGGATGCGGATCTTCGCGCTCTCCGGCCACGTCCGCAGACCGGGCGTCTACGAGGTGGAGATGGGCAAGACGACGTTCCGCGACCTCATCGAGGCGCCCATCTACGGCGGCGGCATCCGCAACGGCGGCACGCTGAAGGCTTTCATCCCGGGCGGCGCCTCGGCGCCGTGGTTCTACGAGGAGCACCTCGACCTACCGCTCTCCAAGCCGTCGGTCGACAAGGCGGGCTCGATGCTCGGGTCGGGTGCGATCGTGGTCATGGACCACACCACCGACGCCGTCAAGGCCTGCGCCCGGGTCGTGCGCTTCTTCGCCCATGAGTCCTGCGGCAAGTGCACGCCGTGCCGAGAGGGCACGACGTGGCTCCACCAGATCCTCCAGCGCATCCTCGCCGGCGACGGTCGACCGAGTGACCTCGAGCTGTTGATGGACGTGTGCGACAACATCAGCCCGGGCATCGCGTGGCCGCCCAAGCAGACCACGATCTGCCCCCTCGGCCCGTCCGCGGTGTCGCCCATAGCGTCGGCCCTCGTCCGCTTCCGCTCTGAGTTCGAGGCCTACATCGCGAACGGTCGCCACGCCGCTGCCGTCCCCGTCGAGGTCGGCGCCCGTGGCTGATCCCCTCGAGGTCGTGACCACGGTCAGCATCACGATCGACGGGCGTCCCGTCGAGGCGAGGCCCGGCGAGCTGCTGATCGCCGCCGCCGAGCGGGCGGGGACCTACATCCCCCGGTTCTGCTACCACCCCCGCATGGAGCCGGTCGGCATGTGCCGGATGTGCATCGTCGAGGTCGACACCGGCCGGGGCCCGGCGCTGCAGCCGTCGTGCATGATCCCCGTCGCCGAGGGCATGGCCGTCAGCACCGAGTCCGACGTGACGAAGAAGGCGCAGGACGGCGTCCTCGAGTTCCTCCTCATCAACCACCCGCTCGACTGCCCGGTGTGCGACAAGGGCGGTGAGTGCCCCTTGCAGGACCAGACGCTCGCGTTCGGGCCCGGCGAGAGCCGCTTCGTCGAGGAGAAGCGCCACTACGAGAAGCCGATCCCGCTGAGCGGCCTCGTCTCCATGGACCGGGAGCGCTGCATCCTCTGCGACCGGTGCACCCGGTTCGCCAAGGACGTCGCCGGCGACCCGCTGATCACGTTCATCGGCCGGGGCAACGAGACCCAGGTCAACACGTTCCCGGACGACCCGTTCTCGTCGTACTTCAGCGGCAACACGGTGCAGATCTGCCCCGTCGGAGCGCTCCTCGCCAAGCCGTACCGGTTCAAGGCGCGCCCGTGGGACCTCGACCAGGTCGAGTCCACCTGCACGGCGTGCTCCGTGGGCTGTCGCATGGCCGTCCAGAGCTCCACGAACCGCCTGGTCCGCCACCTCGGCATCGACGTCGACCCCGTGAACTGGGGCTGGCTCTGCGACAAGGGCCGCTTCGACTTCGAGGCGGTCAACGCCGAGGAGCGCCTCGGCGCGCCGCTCATGCGCAAGGACGAGGAGCTCGTCGAGGTCAGCTGGAGTGAGGCCCTCACCGAGGTGGCCGAGCGGCTGGCGGGCGCATCTGAACGTCACGGCGCCGGCTCGCTCGCCGTCCTCGGCGGCGCCCGCCTCGCCAACGAGGACGCGTACGCCTGGTCGAAGCTGGCCCGCACCGTGCTCGGCACCGACAACGTCGACGCCCAGCTCGGTGACGGCCTGCCCGCCGAGGTCGTGCTCGGGCTGCCCCGGGCCACCATCGACGCCGCGTGCCAGGCGGGGACGGTCGTGCTCCTCACGCCGGACATCAAGGAGGAGCTGCCGGTGCTGTACCTGCGCCTCCGCGACGCGGTCGTGTCGAAGGGGCTCCGGCTCATCGAGCTCAGCCCGACCGCGACCGGCCTCACCGGCCTCGCTGCCGCGTCGCTCCGCTACCGACCCGGTGAGGCGGCGCAGGTCATGCGCTCGTTGCTCGCCGGTGGTGACGGTGGCGCCGGCGACGGCAGCGACGACGCGCTCCGGGAGGCCGCGGCGATCCTCGGTGACGGACCGATCGTCTGCGTGCTGGGGCGGCCTTCCCTCGCCGAGTCCGCCGACTCGGTCGTGGCGGCCGCCGGTGCGCTCCTCGAGGCTCGACCGGGCACGACGTTCCTGTCGGCCCTCCGTCGGGGGAACGTCCACGGCGCCCTCGACATGGGCCTCGCGCCGGGTGTCCTCCCCGGCCGGGTCTCCCTCCACGACGCGCGTGAATGGTTCACCTCGTCCTGGGGTTCGCTGCCGGACACGCAGGGCCTCGACGCCGCGGGCACGCTCACGGCGGCCGCCGAAGGCCGGATCCAGGGCCTCGTGCTCCTCGGCGCGGACCCCCTCGGCGACTTCCCCGACCGCGACCTCGCTCGTCGCGGGATCGCCGGCGCCGGCTTCGTCGTGGCCATCGACGCCTTCCTCACCGAGTCCTCCCGCCAGGCCGACGTCGTGCTGCCCGCCGCCACCTTCGGTGAGCGGGGCGGGACCACCACGAACATCGAGGGCCGGATCAGCCGGTTGAGCGCCAAGGTCACGGCGCCGGGCTCGGCGCGCGCCGACTGGATGATCGCCGTCGAGCTCGCCTCCCGCATGGGCTCCGACCTCGGCGTCGAGTCGGTGGACGACCTGTGGGACGAGATCGAACGGGTCGCCCCGAGCCACCTCGGCCTCACGCGCACGGTCCTCCAGTCGCTCGACGGCGCCGACGGGGTGCTCGCCGGCCCGGCCGACGACGTCGGCACCGCCGGCGCCCCCCCGACGATGAGCCAGGCGGACGAGCCAGGCGTCAGCGCGGCGGCGGCCCAGGGCCAGGACCACCTGCCGGGCAACGTGCAGACCGAGGAGGCCGTCCTCGGGGCCGGCGCCGCGGGCGGCGCCCTCGGCAGCGAGGCCGTGACCGAGGCGTTCAACGCCGACGCCGACACGGCGGACTACGCCGACGGTGCCAGCGAGGAGGCGGGGGGCGGCGAGGAAGCCGCTGTCGCCGCCGCCGCCGGTGCGGCCGAGGACGACGACGCCGTCGTCGGTGAACCCTCCGGCGGCGGCACCGAGGGTGGCGCCGGTCCGTCGCGGCCACCGGCCATCCGCTTCACCGCTGCCGGCGCAAGCGGTGGCCCACCGCCCGTCGACAGCTACTCGTTGCGCCTGGTCTCGGGCCGCAAGCTCTACGACGCCGGCACCTTCGTCTCGCACGCACCGTCGCTCGTCACGCTCGCACCGGGCGCGAACCTGCGGGTGAACCCCGCCGACCTCGACCGGTTGGGGGTCACGACGGGGACCCGGGTGCGCGTCACGAGCAGCCGCACCTCGCTCGTCCTCGTCGCCGACGCCGACCTCGGCGTCCCGAAGGGCACCGCGGGCCTGTGGTTCAACCAGCCCGGCCAGGGTGCCGCGGACCTGATCGACGTCCGCGGCCCCGTCACCGACGTCCGGGTCGAGACGCTCGGCGCCGGCGCCGGCCACGTCTCGGCGAGGGGCGGTGGCAGCTGATGGGCGACCCCCTCTTCGACGGCGGCTTCGACCTCGGCGTGATCGGGATCGTCGCGGTCAAGGCGCTCGTCGGCTTCACGTTCGTGATGGTCGGCGTGATCTTCATGATCTGGTTCGAGCGCAAGATCATCAGCGACATGCAGAACCGGATCGGCCCCAACCGCGCCGGTCCCTGGGGCCTGCTGCAGACCCTCGCCGACGGCATCAAGCTCATCTTCAAGGAGGACCTCTCCCCGGACCGCTCGAACCGGCTCGTGTACCGGCTGGCTCCGTACCTCTCCGTGGCGCCCGCCTTCCTGACCTTCACGATCGTCCCCATCGGCGGTTACTTCCGAGGTGACGGGGACGGCAGCGTAGCGGTCCTCGGCAACGACACGTTCCTCCAGGTGGCAGACCCTCCCGTCGGCGTGCTGTTCCTGCTCGCCATGTCGGCCGTGGCGGTCTACGGGATCATGCTCGCCGGTTGGGCCTCGGGGTCGAAGTACCCGCTGCTCGGCTCGGTCCGGGCGTCGGCCTCCATGGTGAGCTACGAGGCGGCGCTCGGCCTCTCTCTCGTCGCCGTCGTGCTGCTCACCGGGTCGCTCTCGACCCACGACATCGTCGCCTCCCAGGCCGGTTCGATCCTCGACTGGAACATCATCCGGACCGGCTTCGTGCCGTTCGCGATCTTCTTCGTCGCCACCACCGCCGAGCTCAACCGCCCTCCGTTCGACCTCGTCGAGGCCGAGCAGGAGCTCGTCGGCGGCTTCCACACCGAGTACAGCTCGATCCGCTTCGGCATGTTCTTCCTCGCCGAGTTCATGAACACCATCACGATGTCGGCGATCATGGTGACGCTGTTCCTCGGCGGCCCCGACGGTCCTGCCCCGGTCGGCCCGACCGTGCTGTGGAGCCTGTTCTGGTTCACCGTGAAGCTCCTCGCCTTCCTCTTCGTGTTCGTGTGGCTGCGGGCCGCGCTGCCGAGGTTCCGTTACGACCAGCTGATGGACCTCGGCTGGAAGGTCCTGATCCCGCTGTCGCTCGGGTGGCTCCTGCTCATCGGTGCGATCCAGATCGGCCGGGACGAGGGCTGGAGCCTGCCCGTCGTGCTCATCGTGGGCTTCACGCTGGCGCTCGCGTCCGCCGCCGTCCTGCTCGGCGCGATCCGGGCAGCGGAGCGCCGTGACGGCGGCTTCGGCGATCCGATGCCCGAGCCGACCTCCCCCGAGCGCTCGGAGGTGGCGCCCTGATGGGACTCCTCGGTGGGTTCAAGGTGACCCTGCAGCAGATGTTCAAGGCCCGGGTGACGAACGAGTACCCGAACCAGAAGCGGCCGAAGCCGATCCGGCTCCACGGGCGCCACGTGCTCAGCCGGTACGAGGACGGCATGGAGAAGTGCATCGGGTGCGAGCTGTGCGCGGGCGTCTGCCCGGCCCGCTGCATCTACGTGCGCGGCGCCGACAACCCGCCCGCCGACCCGGTCTCGCCCGGAGAGCGCTACGGGTTCGTCTACGAGATCAACTACTTGCGGTGCATCCACTGCGACCTGTGCGTCGAGGCCTGCCCGACCGAGGCGATCACCGAGTCGAAGCTGTTCGAGTTCTCCTTCACGAACCGTGACGACGCCATCTACACCAAGGACGAGCTCCTGGTCGGCGACGACGGCAGGCCGCAGAAGCTGCCGTGGGAGGACTGGCGCGACGGCGACGACACCCACACCTCCGCCTGGATGCGCGCCACCTCGCCCAACGGCAACGCGGCCTACGCGGGACGCACCCAGTGGTCGGGCGAGCTCGGCTACGGCGTGCGGGCTGCGGAGGCGGGCCAGAGCGCGGAGCAGGACCTGGCGCCGCCCCGGGACATCGGTCTGGTCGATGACCGCGACGATCCCGACGACTCCGTGCCGGGCGGCCACGGCAGCGACCACGACCCGCACGGCTCCGCCCACACCGCGGGCGGGGGGTCGCACTGATGATCGACACGGTCGTCTTCCTGCTTGCCGCCCTCGTGGTGCTGAGCGGCGCGCTCGGGGTCATCCTCGCCCGGAACCCCGTCCACTCCGCGCTCATGTTGATCATGACGCTGTTCGGCATCGCCGTGCTGTTCGTCGCCCAGGAGGCGCACTTCCTCGCCGCCGTGCAGGTGATCGTCTACGCCGGCGCGATCGTCGTGCTCTTCCTGTTCGTGATCATGCTCCTCGGCGTCGACGAGGCCGACAACCTCGAGACGGAGCCGATCGCCGGGCAGCGGCCGGCAGCGGGCGTGGTCGCCCTCGCGAGCGTCGGGCTCATCGTCCTGCTCGCGGTCCGCTCCATGGAGGTCAGCAGCGGCGCCCAGGAGCTCTCCCACGCGCTCGACGGCGAGGGTTCGAACCTCGAGAAGCTCGCCCGGGTCCTCTTCACCGACCACCTCTTCGCGTTCGAGGCCACCTCGGTCCTGCTCGTCATCGCCATCGTCGGCGCCGTCGTGCTCGCCCGGCGGCCGCCGGCTGACCAGGTCGGAGACCGCACCTCGCGTGCGGGGAGGGTGCGGTGACCGTCGAGCCGAGCTGGTACCTGGTCCTCTCCGCGCTGCTGTTCTCCATCGGCGGCGCCGGCCTCCTCGTGCGCCGGAACCCGCTCGTGATGTTCATGTGCGTCGAGCTCATGCTCAACGCCGTCAACCTCACGTTCGTGACCTTCGCCCGGATGCTCAACGACACCGGCGGCCAGGTCCTCGTCTTCTTCGTGCTCGTGGTCGCGGCGGCCGAGGTCGTCGTCGGCCTCGGGATCATCGTTGCCATCCTCCGACGCCAGCCCGGCGCCGACGCCGACGACATCAGCCTCCTCAAGGGCTAGGAGACCCTCAGCGATGCTCGAAGCCGTCTGGTTGATCCCCGCGCTGCCGCTGCTCGGCTTCGCGCTCATCGTCATCGGGAACCGCCGCCTCGGGGAGCCGTGGGCGGGCTGGCTCGCGACGCTGCTCGTGACGGGCTCCTTCGTGGCGGGTGTCGTCACCTTCGCCGGCCTCCTCGACCTGCCCGAGGACGAGCGCCAGCACGTCTACCGGGTCTTCACCTGGCTGCCCGCCGGCGGGCTCGACGTCGACCTCGGCTTCCTCGTCGACCCGCTCTCCATGACGATGGTCCTGTTCGTCACCGGCGTCGGCGCGCTGATCCACCTGTACTCGATCGGCTACATGCACGGCGATCCCGGTTTCCACCGGTTCTTCGCGTACCTGAACCTGTTCACGTTCTCCATGCTCATGCTGGTGCTCGGGGACAACCTCCTCGTCACGTTCCTGGGCTGGGAGGGCGTGGGCGCCTGCTCGTACCTGCTGATCTCGTTCTGGTTCGGGTCGGAGGCCAACGCGTCGGCCGGCAAGAAGGCGTTCGTCACGAACCGCATCGGCGACGTCGGCTTCATGCTCGCCATGTTCTTGTCCTTCGCCACGCTCGGGACGCTCAGCTACGTCAACGGCGACGGCACCGGGATCCTCGAGAACACCGCGGCCCTCAGCGCCGCCGCCGCGACAGGCATCGCCCTGCTCGCGTTCCTCGGCGCGTGCGGCAAGTCGGCGCAGCTGCCGCTGTTCGTGTGGCTGCCCGACGCCATGGCGGGCCCCACGCCCGTGTCCGCCCTGATCCACGCCGCCACCATGGTCACCTCGGGCGTGTACCTGCTGACCCGGTTGAGCCCGGTGCTGGTGCAGGCCGACGACTGGGTGCCGACGCTGATCGCGGTGGTGGGCGCCGCCACCGCGCTGATGGCGGCGACGATCGCAGTGGCGCAGCGCGACATCAAGAAGGTGCTCGCCTACTCGACCATCAGCCAGCTCGGCTTCATGTTCCTCGCCGTGGGCTCCGGCGCCTACGTCGCCGCCATCTTCCACATGGTCACCCACGCGTTCTTCAAGGCCCTGCTGTTCCTCGGGGCCGGCTCGGTGATCCACGGCCTCCACGACGAGCAGGACATGCGGCGCATGGGCGCCCTCAGGGCGTTCATGCCGATCACCGCCGCCACGTTCATCGTCGGCTGGCTGGCGATCGCCGGCGTCCCCCCGTTCTCGGGCTTCTGGTCGAAGGACGAGATCCTCCTCTTCGCATGGGACAAGAGCCCGGTGCTCTGGGCGGTGGGCCTGGTCAGCGCCCTCCTGACCGCGTTCTACATGAGCCGTCTCGTCTTCATGGTCTTCTTCGGTCAGTCCCGCTGGACCGAGGAACACGGCGTCGACGCAGCCGACACCGCTGTACCTCATGAGTCGCCGTGGACCATGTACGTGCCGCTGATCGTGCTGGCGGGGCTCGCCGCGGTAGGTGGGGGGCTCAACCTGCCGTTCTCCGGCACGCACTTCCTCGCCGACTGGCTCCACCCCGTCGTCGAGGCCACCGAGGCCGAGATCGACGTGACCGGCACCACCCAGGTCGCGCTGGCGATCGTCGCCGCGGTGACCGCCCTCCTCGGGATCGCCCTCGCCGCCGCGGTGTACCTGCAGCACCGCATCGATGCCCGCCGCGTCGAGCCCGAGCTCCTGCTGCGGGCGTGGCGGTACGACGAGAGCATCTCCGCCCTCGTCGGCGGGCCGGGGCGCTCGGGCGCCGAGGCAGCGGCCGCGGTCGACCGCGTCGGCGTCGACGGGATCGTCAACGGTGTCGCCACCCTCGTCCGCGGGGGCGGCGACCGTCTGCGGCTCGTCCAGACCGGCCTCGTCCGCAGCTACGCGCTGTCGATCGCGGTCGGCGCCGTCGGGCTCCTCGCCTACTTCCTCGTCCGGACAGGCATCTGATGAGCACCGCCCTGCACACCGCGCTCCTCGCCGTCGAGGCCCACGGCGACGCCCCGCCGTTCCCGATCCTCACCGCCCTGATCGTCCTGCCCGCCCTCGGTGCGCTGCTGCTCGCGCTCACGCCCCGCAGCCGGCCCGAGCTCAGCCAGCTTGCCGGCGTCGGCACCTCGGTGGTCACCGGCGCCATGAGCATCTACCTGCTGACGCAGTTCGTCATCGACGACCCCGAGTTCCAGTTCGCCTCCAAGCACGCCTGGGTCGAGTCGTTCGGCATCTCGTGGAACCTCGGCGTCGACGGCATCTCGCTGTTCCTCGTCGTGCTCACCGGCGTGCTGTTCCCGATCGCCCTGATCGGTGTCCGGCCCCACCACGACACGAAGAGCTACATGGCCTGGCTCCTGCTGCTCGAAGCCGGCTGCATGGGGGTGTTCCTCGCCCTCGACCTCTTCCTCTTCTTCGTCGCCTTCGAGATCGTCCTCGTGCCGATGTACTTCCTCATCGGCGGCTGGGGCTACGGCGAGCGCGTCTACGCGGCGCTCAAGTTCTTCTTGTTCACGATGCTCGGCTCCGCGTTCATGCTCGTGGCGATCATCGCCCTCGCCTTCCTGCACCAGCAGGCGACGGGCACCCTCACGTTCGATCTCGTCGAGCTCGCCGAGGCCCAGGCCGTGGCCGAGGGCACCGCACGCTGGCTCTTCCTCGGCTTCGCGGTGGCGTTCGCGGTGAAGTGCCCGATCTTCCCGCTGCACACGTGGCTGCCCGACGCCCACACCCAGGCTCCCACCGCAGGCTCGGTCATCCTTGCCGGCGTCATGTTGAAGCTCGGCACGTACGGCTTCCTGCGGTTCGGGCTCTACCTGTTCCCCGAGGCGTCGGCCTACTTCGCACCGGTGCTGGTCACCCTCGGCGTCATCGGGATCCTGTACGGCGCCGTCGTCGCCGCCATGCAGAAGGACCTGAAGCGCCTCGTCGCCTACTCCTCGGTCGCCCACCTCGGGTTCATCGTGCTGGGGACGTTCGCGTTCACGACCCAGAGCCTCCAGGGCTCGGTCATCCAGATGGTGAACCACGGGATCTCGACGGGCGCCCTCTTCCTCCTGCTCGGCATGCTCTACGAGCGCCGCCACACCTACGCGATCTCGTCTCTGCGGGGCTTGCAGAAGACGGGTCCGATCATGGCCGCGGTCTTCACCGTGGTGATGATGTCGAGCATCGGGCTCCCCGGCCTCAACGGCTTCGTCGGCGAGTTCCTCATCCTCATCGGCAGCTTCGAGACGCGCCGCTGGTGGACGGTGGCGGCGACCTTCGGCGTCGTCCTCGCCGCGGTGTACCTCCTCTGGGCCTACCAGCGGGTCTTCCACGGCGAACCCGACGAGGAGAACGCCACCTTCACCGACATGACGTGGCGTGAGGGAGCGGTCATGGCGCCGCTCCTCGCGCTCATCGTGTTCCTCGGCGTGTTCCCCAGGCCGGTTCTCGAGCGCATCGAACCGGCGGTCGACCGCCTCGTGGCCCACATGGAGGACCGGTCCGACTTCACCGTCCCCGAGGTCACCCGTGACGGCACGGGGGCCGTCGAGGTGGTCGGGCCGGTGGCGGCCCACGGCGAGGAGCACGACGGTGAGCACGAGGACGACCACGAGGACGGCAAGTGAGCCTGCACCCCATCGCCCTCTTGGCCCAGGAGCCCCAGATCCTCGTGAAGCCGCCTGTCGAGTGGGTCGCGATCGCACCGCTCCTCGTGCTCGTGGGCGGCTCCTTGCTCCTTCTCGCCGCCTCGGCGTTGAGCGTCGCCCGCCCCCGGGGCAGCACGCACGCGCTGTTCACACTGGTCACCTGCGGCGGCGCGATCGTCGCCTCCGCCATGCTCTGGGAGCGGGTCCAGGACCCCGAGCGCGGCGAGTTCTCGGCGCTCTCGGGGGCCCTCACGATCGACGGCTTCAGCGTGTTCTTCTCGGTGCTGATCACGCTGTCGATCGCGCTGACGGCACTGCTGGCCGACGACTACCTCCGGCGGGAGGGCCTCGAAGGCCCCGAGCTGTACGCCCTCATGCTCCTGTCGGGCGCTGGCGGGATCGTGATGGCGATGGCCAACGACCTGATCGTCTTGTTCCTCGGCCTCGAGATCCTCTCCATCGCCCTCTACGTGATGGCCGGCATGCACATGCGACGCCGGGAGAGCCAGGAGTCGGCGATCAAGTACTTCGTGCTGGGCGCGTTCTCCTCGGCGTTCCTGCTCTACGGGATCGCGCTCACCTACGGGGCGACCGGATCCACCAACCTGAGCGAGATCGCCACCTTCTTGAGCCGCAACGTGCTCGAGTCGGAGGGGCTGCTCCTCGCCGGCTTCGCCCTGCTGCTCGTCGGCCTCGGGTTCAAGGTGGCCGCCGTCCCGTTCCACGTCTGGACCCCAGACGTCTACCAGGGGGCACCGTCACCGGTCACCGCGTTCATGGCGTCGGCGTCCAAGGCCGCGGCGTTCGCGGCGCTGCTGCGTGTGTTCTTCGCCGCGTTCTCGACGCACTCGTCGGACTGGCGACCGATCATCTGGGTGCTCGCGGTGCTCACCATGGTCGTCGGCGCCGTCCTCGCCGTCGTCCAGCGCGACGTGAAGCGCATGCTCGCCTACAGCTCGATCAACCACGCCGGGTTCATCCTCGTCGCCGTCGAGGCGAACACGGCGCGGGGCGTGGCGGGGGCGCTGTTCTACCTCCTCGCCTACGCGTTCATGGTCATCGGTGCGTTCGCCGTGGTGACCCTCGTGGGGCGCCGGGGTGACGCCGCCCACGACCTCGACGACTACCGGGGCCTCTCCGCCGAACGACCCGTGCTGGCGCTGGCGATGACGGTCTTCCTGCTCTCCCAGGCCGGTGTCCCCCTCACCGCCGGTTTCTTCGCGAAGTTCTACGTGATCGGGGCCGCCGCCGATGCCGGGAGCTACGTCCTCGCCGTCATCGCCATGGTCACCGCCGTGATCTCCGCGTTCCTCTACCTGCGGATCATCGTGGCGATGTACTTCGGGGAGCAGGCCTTCGGTGAGCAGGCCTACGGCGCCGAGGACGAGGCGGCGGACCGTCCGGTGCGGGCCCGCGTCGCCATCCCCTTCGGTGCCGGGCTCAGCCTCGTCGTGGCAGTCGTGTTCACCCTCGCCGTCGGCATCCTGCCCGACCTGGTGGCCGACATCGCCCGGGACGCGGTACCCGTCCTCATCAGCGCTGCCCCGTAGCGCTGGGTCCAGAGACCGCCGCCGGGAGCGTCCACGGAACCGTCTCGACGGCCGGGGACTACGCTCCGCCGGTGTGCCTGCGCCGTTCGACCCAGCGCTTTGGCCGTCTGTGAACGCCTTCACTAGGGTCACCTGACGTGTCCGAGTTCCTGCGCGCCTACCTGACCGTCGCGGTGTTCGGCCTGGCGGCCGGGCTCCTCGTGGCGGCCATGCTCGGCGTCGGCAAGCTCGTGCGCCCGGACCGCCCTTCGCGCCAGAAGTCGATCAACTACGAGAGCGGCGTGGACCCGGTCGGCGCCGGCTTCGGCCAGAGCCAGGTCCGGTACTACATCTTCGCCCTGCTCTTCGTCATGTTCGACGTCGAGGCGGTCTTCATCTTCCCGTGGGCGGTCGGTCTCGAGAGCTTCGGCGTGTTCGGCCTCGTCGAGATGGCGATCTTCATCATCATCCTCGCCCTCGGTCTCGTCTACGCCTGGCGCAAGGGGGTCCTCCGGTGGGCGTAGTCGACGAGCACAGGGGGAGGACGGCGTAGATGGGACTCGTCGAGCGGGGGAAGCTCCCGAAGCCCCTCACCCACTTGCTGAGCATGAGCCGCAGCTACTCCCTCTGGGTGTACCAGTGGGGGCTCGCCTGCTGCGCCATCGAGATGGGCGCCGCCTTCGGCTCCCCTCGCTACGACGTCATGCGCCTCGGGGTCATCCCCTTCCCGGCAAGCCCTCGCCAGGCCGACCTCGTCGTGATCTCGGGCACGGTCACCGACAAGCTCGCCCCCGCCATCCGCCGCCTCTACGAGCAGATGCCCGACCCGAAGTACGTCATCAGCATGGGCAGCTGCGCCAACAGCGGTGGCCCCTACTGGGACTCCTACTCGGTCACCAAGGGCGTCGACCAGATCATCCCGGTGGACGTCTACGTCCCGGGGTGCCCCCCTCGTCCCGAGGCGCTGCTCGAGGGCATCGTGCTGCTCCAGCAGCGCATCAAGCAGGAGGACATGTCCGAGCGCTGGAGGGGTGAGCCCATTGTCGTCGAGTGACGAAGGAGGCGGCATCCCGGACCCTCGCGGGCACGAGGGCGCGCCCGACGCCCCCTTCGACGCGCCCGTCGAGAGCGCCCCAGCCGACCCCGGCGCCGGTCCCGCGGCTGCCGACGACCGGGACGCGATGCCCGCTCCCGGTGCACCGGCGGAGCTCACCTCCGACGAGGACCGGCCAGGGCAGTCGCCCGACGGCATCACCGGTGACGGCGGTCCCGACGCGGCGACCCCAGACGCGGCGACCCCCGACGAGGAACCGGCCGTCACGGTGACGCCGGACGAGGAAGCCGCTGATGTCCCGGTGGTCGACGAGAGCCCCCCGGCCCCGGCCGAGGGCGGGGCACCCGCCGCCGGTGACGCCCCGGCGGATCCTCCTGCGACGCCACCCTCCGGTGACGCCCC